>NZ_CP146284.1:1238750-1548437 GCF_023744375.2 Parabacteroides sp. AD58
AAATCTGATTTAACCGTTCATCGCTGCACCGGAACGAACCTTTATATGGAATATCCCGATACGTAGCAATCGCCCGCACCTCTTTCAGCTGCAACTCAACTGAATCATCCGGCAAATCGATCCGAACAAAGCGAAATCCTGAATTCCCCACTTCGGCTACTCCCAACCACGGCAAAGACAACTGGAAATCGCGGACAGCATGATCGTTTGTCGCCCCGTTCTTTCCGTCGATTTCACACATTGCTTCACTAACCGATTCACCAAAACGTACCCGGATGCGTACAGGCTTCTGACTCGCCGGCATACCCGTCACAAACTGTATTCCTCCTTGTATTTCTTTTCCGAAATCCAACAATAATGCCGGATGCCGAGTGTCAGTACTTCTAATCACACATACCCGGCTATTCGATAAATCAGCCTGTCCGTTTCCGGGCAACAACAAATAATGTTCATTTTCAATTTGGACACTGTCTTGCTGCCATACAATCCGAACAGGAGATAAATATTCGCGAATCCGACTATCTCGCTGTTGGGCGAATGCCGCTGTAAAACACAGCGACATTACACCTAATAACCAGCTTTTCCTCATATCTAACTTTGTTTTAAAGTCCAAAAGCAGGTACCAGATCATCCAGCTGCTGTTGAGTCATTCCTTCCGGATCTTCACCAGAAGCCAGACGGGCACTGAAATATATCTGAGCCGATTTACTCAACGTATCGATAGCATCGAAACATTCTATCACATCTTCTCCTACAGCCAGGATTCCATGTTTCTCCCAAAAAACTACATCATGCTTCTCGAGCTGTTTGATAGTAGCATGAGCCAATTCGACAGTACCAGGTATTTCATACGGAACAACACCGATTCCTTTCGGAACAATAATCCGACATTCAGGAATCATGCTCCACAGAACGTTTGTCAGATAATCCGAATTCAGGAACCGCTTGCAATGAGTCATACCGATCAAATCTGTCGGATGGGTATGTAAAACGACCCGATTATCGCGTCCTGTCGAACGGACATAATTATGCATCATCAGGTGAGATGGCAGTTCAGAGGTCGGTTGAATGGGTTGTTCTGCTATTATCTCATAGCTTAACCCATCAGTGGTTACACGAATCAGTGAACCATTCTCAAACGGAGCCTGAGCGACATAGCGCATCCGTTTTCCTGTGCCCGTCACATAAAATACATGACCGGCCAAAGCTTCCATTTTTTCAGGCAATGGTTTGGCCGAAGCCAGTGCAGGCAAAGCCAAATCGGCCGAAGTCAACAAAGAAGTTACATTGACAGAAATATTACCACCATTACGTTCAGCCCAGCCTTTCGTCCACAAATAACCTGCAACTTCGGCTATACGACCTATTTCTTCCATTAAAGCGACATTGCTTCTTAATTGTTCCATTTTCAATCAGTTTATAGTTTTTGCATTTATCTTTTATCCCGTCTGTTTTTAACGACAGACGGGATCTTTTTTCATATACGCCAGTTTTTATTCAAAATACGCCGGCTTTTTACTAAAATACGCCAGCTTTTCCATAAAATACGCCGGCTTTTTGGCCCTTGTCAAAAGCCTTATAAATTGGGGAAAATTAGTGAAAGGATTAATACACACATTCCCAAAATCAAAACGACAATCGTTTTTCGGTCAACGCCTTGCCATTCCTTCAATAAGATTCCCCAAATATTACTAAAAATCACATTTAACGACATCAGAATACTCCATGAAAAAGCCAACATCACCGGAGAATCGGCAAAGAAACTCTTCCCCATTCCCAAACCGAAGAATTGTGAATACCATAAAAGTCCGGCTAAAGCACAAAATAAGACATTATTCCACAAAACTCCAGTCGAAACTGAAAAATATTCACCTCCAGTATGATTTCGCTTATTCTGAAACAGACAATACACGGCATTCGTCAGAAACCCACCGGTAGTTACCAGCAAGATAACAGGATTAAGCACAAACAATTCGTTAGCGCCACGGCTTCGTACGAAATCGGAAATGGGAGAACCCGCTTCCAGCCCTAAATTAAAACAGGCACTCATAACACCGGCCAATAAAGCCACGGCCAGTCCCTTGGTCAGTGCAAAATCTTTAACAGCCGCTTTTTTCTCCTCGTCTGTCATGTTCCGGGCCCGTAAGCTTCCGGCATATCCGATAATGGCAATACCCGCCAAGGTGATACAAACGCCTAATAACAGGATAAGACCTTCGCCATGCAGTAAATCTTGTCCACCTAAAATGGCCGGAAAGAGTGTACCGAATCCGGCACAGGTTCCCAAAGAGATACTCTGTCCTAAGGCCACTCCAAGATATCGCATGCTCAGACCGAAGGTCAATCCTCCAACGCCCCACAGCATACCATATACAATCGCCTTCAAACTGCCCTCCATCTGAAACAGATCCATCAGTCCAATTCCTTCTGGAAGAGCTAAAAATGTACCTAACAGCGGAAAAACCAGCCAAGCAAAGATACCCTGAACGAGCCAGAAACTTTCCCAACTCCAAGATTGAATCTTGTTGATTGGAACATACGAACTGCTCTGTCCCAGACTACCTATAGCAATGATCAGCAAGCCAACAAGAATATCCATAATTATCCTCGCTTACTGGTTACATCGGCTTCATATTTCTCAATGTCTGCCATATAACTTTCACCTACGGGAACATCATTCTTCAGGCAGAACATATCCCAGACAGCATTCCAGGGCAAGCTTTTGGCTTCTTCCTGCAAAGCCAAGCGCTGGAACAGCAGATCTTTCTCTTCATATTCCTGCAATAATGCCGAAGGTTCCAACAATGCCTGTAACAATGCTTTCTGAGTAGCCCGGACACCAATGACATATGCCCCGATCCGATTAATGGTTGCATCAAAATAATCCAGACCAATATGGATTCTATTCAAGGCATTCGAACGGACCAGCTCACGCGAAAGATCCAGCAATTCATCATTCAGGATGACTACATGGTCACTGTCCCAACGTACCGGGCGACTGACATGCAGCATAATCTCGGGAGTGAACAACAGCAAAGAAGATATTTTATCAGCAATGCTTTCCGACAGATGGAAATGTCCTGTATCCAAAGTCACTATCTTCTGATTCTTCACCCCGTAACCCAAATAAAAGTCATACGAACCGACCGTATAATTTTCCAGGCCAATACCAAAAAGTTTTGCTTCGATACAATCTTTCATATTTTTATAGTCAACGGAAAATATCTCATCCAATGACCGTTCCAAAATCTGGCGATATTTCAACCGGCTGGCAGGAACTTCCTTGCTACCATCATGAATCCAGAGGTTCATGATACACGGATCTTCCTGGAATTTACCCATCTCTTCACTAATCCAGCGACAACGCTTGGTATGTTCAATCCAGAAATTACGGATCTCATCCTTCGGATTGGCCAATGTCAGGTTTCCACTTTTCGGATGAGAGAACGATGTACTGTTAAAATCCAGCTTCATGCCCTGTTCTTTCGCCCATTCCATCCAGCTCTGGAAATGACAAGGTTCTATTTCATCCCGGTCGACTACCTTTCCTTGAAAATCACCATATATTGCATGCAGACTCAAGCGGTGTTTCCCCGGAATTAATGATGTAGCCTCTATAATATCAGAACGGACTTCGTCAATGGTTCGCGCCCGACCCGGATAATTACCAGTCACCTGAATACCACCGGTCAATGCACCAGCCTGGTTTTCAAATCCCATGACATCATCTGTTTGCCAGCAATGCAATGACAAGGCTATCTGCTGAAGCTGAGCCATCGCTTTTTCTGTATCCACACCTAAAGAAGCATATCTTTCTTTTGCAATTTCGTAACTCTGTCTTATATTTTTTTCGTTCGTCATGATGAAATTATTTTGAGGTTAAACTTAAAAACTTCTTATAAGCCCGTTCATAGGTTGAAAAAGGAACTTGGGGAACAAACACTTTGGGTGCCGCACTCGACAGAATCAACCGCCTCATTTCCCAACGGTCATGAATGAAACCTGCAGTCCGAGCCTGTATCAATCCGTTGCCCACAGCCGTTGCTTCAGAAGGGCCGGCAACTACGGGCAATTGTATTACATTTGCTATCAATTGATTCAAGAAATCATTCTTTGCTCCTCCACCGATAACGTGTAGCCGATGAATAGGAAATGGAGCGACGTGTTCCAAAAAGCCAAGTACTTTACGGTAACTAAAAGCCAGGCTTTCAAAGATACACCGGACATACTGACCCACTGAAGAAGGCTTTTGCTGACCGTTTTCCTGACAATACTGACAAATAGCATTTCGCATATCCAGGGGATTTGAGAAACAAGGGGCATTCGGATTTACCAAATTCCGGAAAGGAGTAGCCTTCTCCATCAAACTCAACAGCTCAGCATATGAATAATCATTGCCTTCCCGCTTCCACTCTTCCCGACAACGTTCCAATAGCCACATGCCTGTTATATTCTTCAAGAAACGGATCGTTCCATCAATACCACCTTCATTGGTAAAATTTTCCTGAAAAGATTCTTCCGAGATAATGGGTTCGTCGGTTTCAATACCCATCAGGCTCCATGTTCCACTACTCAAATAAGCAAAATTCCGGTCTGTTGTCGGTACAGCAGCCACAGCCGAAGCGGTATCATGCCCGGCTACAGCAACAACAGGAACAGGCCCGACACCAGTTTCTCTACCTAATGATTCAGTGAGCGTACCAACGACTGTTCCTGGATATACAATTTTCTCAAAGAGAGACGGAGAAACGCCGGCAGCAGACAACAAATCCGGATCCATTGTTTTCGTATACGGATTTACCAATTGGGCAGTAGAAGCATCTGTATATTCACAAACCCGGTTGCCTGTAAGTAAATAAGAAAGCAAATCCGGAATAAACAACGCTTTGTCGGCTTGCTCCAGCGGTGAATATTTTTCCTGTTTCATCTGATAAAGCTGAAACAGGCTATTGAAGTTCATTATCTGAATACCAGTTTTCTTATATACATCCTGTTGCGATATCTGCTGCTGGAAAAAATGTTCGGGTACGCCTTCCGTAAAAGGATCCCGATAGGCACGAGGTAAACTCAACAAAACCCCGTCTGCACCCAGCAATCCAAAATCAACTCCCCAGGTATCAATACCGATTGATCTCAACGAAATCTTTTCTTTTCCACAATAACATAAAGCTTCCTTCAGTTCCTGATATATATGGTAGATATCCCAATAATAGCGGCCTTGTATTTCCAGAATCTTATTTGAAAACCGGTGAATTTCCTTCATTTCAAATTGATCTTTTAAAATAGTCATTAAAACAGCCCGGCCACTCGTAGCACCTATGTCGAATGATAAAAATGTGTTTACTTCCATGATAATTTATCCGTTACTTGAAGTTTTTTCTTATTTTTGGACAAATTTATCCGGTTTCCGGAGAAAACATATATAGATATTGATTTTAAACCTTTCAATTCTGATACAAATGAATACTCAGATAAACAATCAGCTATGTTATTTGACATACAGTGCCAATGATGAAGCTTGGGGAACCATTATTACGACAGCTGGTTTCCAACGGATTTCACCGCACGCCGTATATCCACCATCGCAACATCCCAAGAGTTATAACTTCTGTCCGCAAAACGGACGCATTCTAAATGAATATCAGTTTGTCTATATTGTAAAAGGTAGCGGACAATTCGTTTCTAACCATAAAAAGAAGCAGGCTGTCAAAACCGGAGATCTGTTAATCCTCTTTCCGGGTGAGTGGCACAATTACTACCCGGATGTGGATTCCGGCTGGGATGAATATTGGGTAGGATTTAAAGGCGCTTATATGGATTACCTGATGAACAAACACTTCTTTTCTCCGGAAAATCCTGTTTTAGAATTAGGCATCAGCTGTTCTCTCGTCAGTTTGTATGAAGATTTGCTGCAAACAGCCAACAACGAAAAAGCAGGTTTCCAAATTATGCTGGCAGGTATCTTGCAACACATCACCAGCACGATCTACTACAAGAATAAAAACCAGTCATTTGCGGATGCCTATATTCTGGAGAAATTGGCAGAAGCCCGCAGAATCATGAAAGCTGAAATTGAACATCCTTCATCTCCGGAAGACATAGCGGCTCAATTAGGATTAAGCTATTCCTGGTTTCGCCGGACATTCAAAGACTATACAGGTGTTTCACCAGCCCAATACCAGATTCAGCTACGTTTAATCCGGGCCAAAGAGTTATTAAGTCAGACTTCTCTGAATATTACAGAAATTGCCTATCAGTTACATTTCGAAAACGGCGGACAATTTTCTACCTTTTTCAAGAAAAGAGAAGGACTGACACCGAAAGAATACAGAGACTGGATTTCTGCTGCTAACTCAAAAGAATAAATCAGCAGCCAATCCGAGCTTCGATACGACCTATTATTTATTAGGAATTAAAATGAACAATTTTGCTGCCATTGATTTTGAAACGGCCAACCGTGAACCTTCCAGCGTTTGCAGTGTTGGCATTGTCATTGTAAAAGACGGGAAAATACAGGAACGGCTGTATCGTCTGATCCACCCGATACCCAACTATTATAGCTATTGGAATACTAAAATCCATGGATTAACCGCAGTTGATACAGCCCAGTCACCAGCATTTCCTGAAGTCTGGGCTGAAATAGCACCACATATCGGCGATCTCCCACTCGTTGCTCATAACTCACCATTCGATGAGGGTTGCCTGAAAGCTGTTTTTCAGAAATATGAAATGGATTATCCCAATTATACTTTTCTATGCACCTGCAGAGCTTCCCGACGTGTATTTGGGAAAAAGTTACCCAACCATCAGCTGCAAACAGTTGCAGCCCATTGTGGTTACGACCTGAGACAACATCATCATGCGCTGGCAGATGCAGAAGCCTGTGCATGGATTGCCTTACAAATCATCAACCCCTAATGCCGGATCCCTGTTCAGACGCTGAGTAACTTCCGGGACGATAATTTCTTTTTCCAGCGGGACAAATAGATAATACATATCAATAAGGACACAGTTGTAGCTAATGGTGATGCATATCCCATCCAGACAAGTGATGTCGTATCAATATGACTGAATAACCAGGATAACGGAATACGGAACACAAAGGTGGCAATCAGACTGTGCAGCATGGGGAACCAGGAATTTCCCTGTCCGCTAAAATAGGAGTTCATGCAGAAAACAAAGCTCACCAAAATACAATCAATGCTGTAGCCTCGTAAATAATCTGCCCCCATCGCAACGACAGCCTCATTTCCAGTAAATATACGAATCAATGTTTCCGGGAGAAATTGAGAATAAATACACATAGAAACGCCAAAAATCAAGGCCATGCCTATTCCGGCATACAGACAACGATTCATACGCTCTATCAGTCCGGCTCCGTAATTCTGCGCCGTCATGGCAGCAACAGCCGACGAAATAGCTACTGGCGGCAACATGGCAAAAACGATTATCTTTTCCACCACACCCAAAGCAGCCGACGCAATGACACCCATCTGGTTTACAAGTATTGTTATTATCAGAAAAGAGATATTCACCAACGCATCTTGTAACGCTATCGGAGCTCCCAAGGTAACAATACGTTGCGATAAAATACCATTTAAACGGATATCTTTTCGGGTAAATGGAAAACTGAAGCCTCTACGATGCAGGAACCATAAGGCCGTCATGAAACTAATTCCTTGAGATGAAACTGTTGCCAATGCAGCACCTGCTGCCCGTAAATGTAAACCGCCAACCAGTAGAAAGTCTAATAGGATATTTATGACACAAGCCAATGCCACAAAATAAAGAGGTGTACGAGAATCTCCTAACCCTCGTAAAATGCCACATACCACATTATAACCTATAATAAAAGGTATGCCTAATGAACAAATCAGCAAATACGCCCGTGTGTCTCGCATGGCCTCAACTGGTGTATGCATAACAGAAGCAATCGGATTATGACACACCGACATTATGCAAGTAAGTATGATGCCAATCATAGCAAACAACCAGACGGACGAGCCTATAATAGCAGCCTGCTCCTTATAATTTCGGGCACCGGTAGCAATACCTATAAGGACTGTTATTCCGGTTGTCAATCCTAAGATGATGCCGGTAACGGTTTGCATAACCTGGCTGCCGATGGCCACACCCGACACACTTGCCGCATCATCAAACTGCCCAACCACAAAAAGATCGGCTCCACCATATAAGGCTTGCAACACGTTTGCCAACAAATACGGCAAAGCAAATTGGAATAATACGTTAATCACATTTCCTTGCGTCAAGTCCAGCTCTTTCATACATCTCAAGTTATTAATAAAAACACATGAGCAAACAGAAAGCCGGATAAGCTGATTGGTTTTACCCAGTCATCTTATCCGGCTCCTATCTCGCCCTCCGATGAGGATTACAAAACGCTCCTTTTTCTTATGTCCTGCAAATGTATAATGAATCGAGGAAGTAATCAAATAATCCAGTTGGTTTCTTTCAGTCCATTTTATTTAGAAACCGACTTGTTTCTGCTGTTCCTTATTATAACGATCACCTATTATAGGTATCGTTGCCACTGTATTTTCCAAATCCATCCATTCTTCAGGCCGTAGTTCAAAATCCAATGTACGAAGATTTTCTTCTAAATGAGCTAATTTAGTAGTTCCCGGAATTGGTACAACCGATGGTGATTTTTGCAATAACCAGCCCAAAGCTACTTGCGAAGAAGTCATGCCTCGCGTCCGTCCGAATTGCTGTAACTCATTCACAATTCTTAAATTGGACCGAATGGCTTCCGGAGTAAAACGAGGAAGCGTCTGACGATTATCATTCTGAGTATCGAAACGGGTATATTCATTAATACACCCACCTAAAAATCCCCGATTCAGCGGACTGTAAGGAACGAAACCAATTCCTAATTCCTGACACACATCCAATACTCCATTTTCTTCAACCAACCGATGCATCAGATGGTATTCACTTTGAATGGCGGTCAGCGGACAAACAGCATGAGCCTTCCGAATCGTATCCGCACTCACTTCACACATACCCCAATGCAATACTTTTCCTTCTTTTATCAAGTCCGAGATTGTTCCAGCCACATCTTCTACAGGCACCGTCGGATCAAAACGATGTTGATAAAACAAAGAAATACAGTCTATACGCAGGCGTTTCAATGAGTCTTCACAGAACCGCCGAATAGTAGCTGGACGACTATCCTGCCGTCCAGTTGCTTTTCCGTCAATCACTTCATGACCAAATTTTGTCGTCACATTCACTTGTCCTTTAAAAGGTGCAAGTGCTTCTCCAGCTAACAACTCATTGTTAAGAGGACCATAAATAATAGCTGTATCAAAAAGAGTGACTCCACGATCTACAGCTTGATGTATCAGACGGATACATTGATTCTTATCCGGATGCTGACTCCGGTTATAAGTCATACCCATCAACCCTAATCCTAAAGCTGAAACTTCTAACGCATTTTCTCCAGAACCTAATACACGATGAGTAGAAACAGAAATATTTTCCTTACTTTCAACGTGATTCAATGAGACAGCAGATGGTGTTATTGCCTGTATTTGCTCATTTGCTGAAGAAATACTCCATGCTGCTCCCAAAGTCATAGATGTCTGTAAAAATCCCCGGCGATTCATATGGCTTTCAGTTTAATTAATGTATAGAAAATGCACCATCAACCAAAAGGGCATGTCCATCTACGAAACTTGCCTGCGGACTGCATAACCATAAAACTGCATTTGCGATTTCTTCCGGTCGTCCCATTCGTCCAGCTGGAATATCCCGCAACAATTCCTGTTTTAGAGAAGGATTGCGACGTATTAATTCTTCGGCCATCGGAGTAAGAATTACTCCGGGACATATAGCATTAATCCGTATTCCTTTAGCTGCATAATCAATGGCAGCTGTACGTGTCAAGCCTATTACCGCATGTTTACAAGCTATATAAGCCGCCTGACCAGGAAATCCGGTTACTCCTCCTTGCGAAGATGTATTGACAATGGCTCCTTCATTTTGTTTCAGCATCAGTTGAATTTCATAACGCATACAATTCCATACACCTTTCAAATCGACAGCGACAGTGCGTTCAAATTCCTCATCAGTTATTTCTGCCATCGGACGTTGCGGTGTTTGTATGCCCGCATTGTTTAAAGCTGCATCTAATCGTCCATAACGAGTTGAAACCCAATCTAACATTTCCTTAACGGCCTGCACATCCGAGACATCACAACAATAAGATTCGGCAAGAAAGCCTTTCTCTTTCAATTCTAAAGCCTGCTCAGAAGGTTCTTTAATATCTGCCAGGACTGTTGTATAACCAGCCTGTGCAAAAGCCTTCGCACAAGCCAATCCTATACCCATCGCAGAACCCGTTACAAGTGCTACTTTTGTTTCTGTTGTTCCCATCTTCTATTCATTTAATTGATTTTTCGAGAACAAAAATACAAGTGATATACGTTAACAACTTTTCTGTAAAGTTCAAATGATTTTTCTCTGAAGCCCAAATGAAAGAATGATGTTTTCAACAAAAACAAGAACCATTTATTCTACCAACATTTCAGTTGGAGTAAGGCCATACATTTCTTTATAGATACGGGAAAAATGAGATAAATTCTTAAAGCCTACATCCATGCACACTTCCGATACTTTCTTTTTCTTGCTACTTAATTGCTCATAAGCGGCTTCCAGCCTGCGCTTGATAATCCATTTTTGAGGAGAAAGATTACTATACTTCTTAAAGTCTCTCTTGAATGTCGAAAGACTTCTGCCCGTATAACCGGCCATTTCTTCCAAAGAAAGATCATTCATGTAGTTATGTTCCATAAAATCCATGAGATCTATTTTCCATGGATCTACAAAATCAAATAAGGAAGCATATAAGTTTATGTCGGTATTCAATAATATATACAAACCTTCCACCATTTTGAGCTGCAGAACTTCTTCAGCAGGTTGTACTGTTGAATCAAAATAAGGTAAAATTGATTCAAACAAGCTTTTAATGTCGGGGCGTCCAGCCGGTAACATATATAAACTGCTTTTGTCTCGTTGTGCATATCGAGGAAGCTTGTTTTTATCCAGTTTCTGATAAAACATCCGCAAAAAATCCCTGGAAAATTTGAGTACTACCGAACGATAAGGAACTCCTTCTTTTACTCGTTTCTGCAGTAACATCCGATTATCACGGCGCATAAAAGCACATTCATTCTGATGTAATATACTTTTCTTACCATATTGATCTATTTCCAATTCTCCAGAGCAAAGATATAACAGAGTATGTTCACTATTTGCATGTGAACACTCACAGTTATCAGTAAAATAACTGGCTATAAAAACATTTGAATAATTATGTACCTTCAACTCTTCCATAAGCTACCGATCGTCTTGACATTAAAGACAAATTTAGAAAAAGGAAAATAAGTTTATTTTGCTATAAAGTTCATAATTCCTGACTTGAATGTTAATGGTCTGTTTGCGACAAAAACCAGTTTAACAGCTCCCGGTTTGCTTCCCCATCTATCTGCAAATCATGCTGTACTTCAAAAAGATCTAACGAATAAGATGTTTCTCCACAGACATCAACGCCGATAACCTTTTCCTGCCGGAAGATAATAGCCAGCAGCTGCTCCAATTCTGCTAATGAAAACTTTCCTTGATCCCAATTCGTAACAGCGGCTTTCTTATTCAGTATATCTTTATCAACAGAAACGTAAACGGGCTCGTTAACATGCTCTCGTGAAAAGTTACGCCATGTTTCTTCGTGGGAGAAGCTTGCCTCGCTGTAACACTTTACCCGAGAAGAATAAGCCTCAGGTATGGCCTGTATAAGACGTTCGTCTGCCCCGACAATCAATACCTTCTGAAGAAAAAGATTCGTATCAATAACCTCCTTTACCCATGAACCACATGAAAGCATTTCTTCAAATAAGGAAGGCTGCATATCCGGATGATGATCAAAGACAACCAAGGAAAAAGGCTGTTTGATTTTGTCGGTCCAGAACTTACTGACATAATGATAATTCCCGGAATCAATGAAATGAATACCATCTGGAGCAAATGGATCCATTCGTTGCCTTAGTTTCAAGGCGGCTTCTTCATCGCAATAGCAATCCGTACCATTTAAGTCTGTACAATCAAGCCACTGGAAACGCTGATTCCGAATAAAACGCTCCTGTTCGTACACATGCGTGAAATTCATCAAAAGAATATTCGGTTTCATCTTATTATATGCCTATTACAAAATATGCCTGCAGTTTTGTTTCTACAGGCATAGGATTCATTACTTCAAAGATTTTCCTTCCGAAAATGCATTTCCAACCTTCTCTCCAATCACCAGATAATGATGATGAATCGGATCATAAGTAATTGGTTTCAGTTTAGACGGATCAATCTTTCCATCTTCAGACAAGATTGAGTCGTCTGCCGATACATTGACAATACGTCCTACCAAATGGCAAGTTTCGGGATCATACGACACCAGCTCACATTCCAGAGTCATAGGTAACTCGTTTATTACCGGAGCATTGACAAATTCAGCCTTCGTCGTATGAAAACCCGCTTTCATTACTTTATCCGGTTCTTTCTTACCCGATACGAGACCCACATAATCACAGGCCTTTACCTGATCAGCTGTCGCCATACTTATTGTAAAGGCCTTAGATGTAAGAATATTATGTGTCGTCTGATGCTCTTTAGCCAGACAGAGACACACCATATCGTCCGTATAAATACCACCCCAGGCTGCATTCATGGCATTAGGTTTTCCTTCTTCATTATAAGCTGCCACGATGAAAACCGGCATAGGATACAACCATGTTTTAACACCAAAATTCGTTCTCATCTCTATTTCTCCTTTCTTTTTCTGGTTATATATATTTTCAACATCCTTCGATTGCCACCTTGATTACGCCATCTTTCCGATTCTCAAAGATGTGATAGGCTTCTTCTATTTCACGCAACGGAAAACGATGCGTAATTAAAGGTGTTGTATCTATCTTCCCTTCCGCGATCAAACGCAGGATTTCCGCACAATCGCATCCGTCAACTCCGCCGGTCTTGAAGGTAAGATTCTTTCCATACATGTCTGGCAACGGTAATACCTGTGGACGATCGTACAAGGCAACGACCGTTACTATGGCATTCGGTCGGGCACATTTCCACGCCAACGTAAAAGAATCATCAGATCCGGCTACTTCAATCACCACATCGGCTCCTCCATGCTCACTTTGCTCACCAACAAACGACTGACAATTGTCTGGTTCAACAACAAGTACCTCCGGATAATGTTCCTGCACAAAACGAATGCGTTCTTCCGATTTCTCACAAACGATAATCCGGCGCGGATGTTTCAACATCACACAAAGCAGCGTACAGATACCCGTTGGTCCTGCTCCGATGATCAGAACCGTATCTTCCGGTTTGATTTCCGAAATACGGGCAGCCCAAAATCCAGTGGCTAAGATATCACCTACAAACAAAGCCTGTTCATCAGTTACTTTATCCGGAATACGATTCAGGCCCTGATCGGCATACGGCACCCGAACATATTCAGCTTGTCCGCCATCAATACGGCAACCCAATGCCCAGCCCCCGTTCGGATCCTCACAGTTATTGACATAACCATGACGACAAAAGAAACAATGACCGCAGAATGTCTCGACATTTACCGTTACCCGGTCACCCGGTTTTACCGAAACCACATCCGAACCTACTTGTTCCACGACACCGACCATTTCATGTCCAACCGTAATGCCTGGAACAGCCCGCGGAACGCTTCCATGTTTGATGTGTAAATCGCTGGTACAAATACTTCCCAACGTAACACGGACCAAGGCATCCCGGCTATCTTGTATTTGAGGCTTCGGCTTCTCACACAAGGCAAATCTGCCTTGCTCCAAATAAGTATAAGCTAACATAATTACATTTTCTTATTTGTATCCTACGAACAAAGATAATACAGCTACACGGATAATACAACTCTTTATTACTTTCCTGGATAAGCCATGAGACCTAAAAATAATTCTCGTGAGTTTCGTTTTCGATTCTCACGAGAATTACTTTCAAATCCCGTTAGATTTTACTTCGCAGTTTGCTGGTCAACAAAAACCAGGCGATCGGTATCATAACCTCTGGCTTGTAATTTACGGAGCAATTCATCCCGGAGCGTATCGGGTATTGTCTTGTTGCGGCTCATAATCCAAAGATATTTATCCGAACTGCTCCCAATCAATACATATTGATAGTCGGGATCTATTTCCAACACATAATAATCGGCATAGAACCAAAGGAAAAACGATACTTTCAGTTTTCCGGGATCATTCGGATCAGGTTGCTTGGCTTTTCCCTTGATCTGTTTCAGTTCTCCGTCCTTCCAACCTTCATTCAGTACTTCTATTTTTCCATCTTCCCGCAAAGAATATGTTGCCGAAACATGAGTCATTTCCTTCTCAAAACGATGATCATAACGGGCTATTTCATACCAGCGCCCCATAAAACGATTCAGATCTAACGACTGTACTGTATGGTTATCAATCGTATCCATCGGATTACTTTTAGAAAAGCCACAGGCACTTATGCTGAAGCAAGCACAAAATAAAAGAAGCAGATTTTTCATAAGCAATGATTTAAACAGGATTCAGTACTGGCAAATATAAAAAAAGATCTTGCTACTTCATCCTGTAACAAGATCTTTTCTTAGAGGTTCCTGGCGGATTCGAACCGCCGTAAACGGTTTTGCAGACCGCTGACTAAGCCACTCATCCAAGGAACCAATTATATTTTAATTTACACAAAAGACTATCACCTCAAACTGGAGGTTCCTGGCGGATTCGAACCGCCGTAAACGGTTTTGCAGACCGCTGACTAAGCCACTCATCCAAGGAACCAAATCACCAACAACCCTGTTGTTTTTCTTTTGCGATTGCAAAGGAACGAAATTGTTTTGAATCTGCCAAATTTTTCCTTGATATTTTTATCTACTGACTCATTCTACGCTCTTTTTGTAGCTTTTAGCATTTTGCAGGCTCAACGGTTCTGAACTGATAAAAGCATTATACTAACCCGATTATTTGAATAAGTAGAAAAAAAAGAGTTAATTTGCAATCGTATATTTTTAATGGATAAAAAGAATCATGACTTATACAGAAACGGAAATTCCAGGCGTGTGGATCATTGAACCGAAAGTATTCAAAGACGCCCGCGGTTATTTTATGGAAGCATTCAAACAAGAAGAATTTGACGCGCATATTGGTCCTACCCGCTTTATACAGGATAATGAATCCTGCTCATCTAAAGGTGTATTACGCGGACTGCATTATCAGCAGGCTCCTTATTCACAGGCCAAACTGGTACGCGTCATTAAAGGATGTGTGCTGGATGTAGCTGTCGATATCCGAAAAGGATCTCCAACATTTGGTAAACACGTAGCCGTAGAGCTGTCAGACGAAAACAAACGTCAGCTTTTTATTCCACAGGGTTTTGCCCACGGATTCCATGTCTTGAGCGATGAAGCCATCTTTACATACAAAGTGGATAATCCATATACGCCATCGGTAGAGAGAAGCATCCGGTATGATGACCCCGACATTCAGATTAACTGGGGAATTCAATCACCTGAGGAAGTCAATCTTTCAGAAAAAGACATGAAAGCTCCGTGGCTGAAAGACGCCGATATTAATTTCACCTTTTAAGAAACAATCCAGATGAAGACTTATTTAGTGACAGGTGCCGCCGGTTTTATCGGTGCCAACTTTATCAAATATATGCTGGCTAAGTACGACGATATCCAAATTGTTGTACTTGATTTGTTAACGTATGCCGGCAATTTAGGAACCATTGCCAGCGACATCGACAACAAGCGTTGCTTTTTTGTCAAAGGAAATATCTGCGACCGCGAATTGGCTGATCAGCTGTTTGCCAAATACGCATTTAATTATGTAGTCAATTTTGCCGCTGAAAGTCATGTAGACCGTAGTATTGAGAATCCGCAGCTCTTCCTGCAAACCAATATCTTAGGTACACAGAATCTGCTGGATGCTGCCCGCCAAGCCTGGACAACAGGCAAGGATGCGACCGGATATCCGACATGGCGTACCGATGTTCGTTTCCACCAGGTTTCTACCGATGAAGTATATGGCAGCTTAGGTGCTACCGGATATTTTACGGAAACGACACCTCTTAATCCGCATAGTCCGTACAGTGCTTCCAAGACGAGCGCAGATTTGTTTGTACAGGCTTATGCCGATACCTACAAAATGCCAGTCAGCATTACACGCTGCTCCAACAATTACGGTCCTTATCATTTCCCTGAAAAACTGATTCCGCTTATTATCAAGAATATTCTGGAAGGAAAGAAACTGCCGGTTTATGGAGACGGTTCGAATGTCCGCGACTGGCTGTATGTAGAAGACCATTGTAAAGCCATCGATCTGGTGATCCATAAAGGCAAAGCCGGTGAAGTTTATAATGTAGGCGGACACAACGAGAAGACCAACCTGGAAATTGTTAAATTGACTATTCGTACCATCCGCCAGTTAATGGAAGAGGAACCTCAATATCGGAATGTACTGAAGAAAAAGGAAATGGGTGCAGACGGACAGCTTTCTATTGACTGGATCAATGATGACCTGATCACATTCGTCAAAGACCGCTTGGGACATGACCAGCGATATGCCATTGATCCTTCCAAAATCCAGAGAGAACTGGGTTGGCTTCCGGAAACCAGCTTCGAGACAGGTATTGTCAAGACTATCCGCTGGTATCTGGAAAACCAGGCATGGGTGGAAGATATCACCGGAGGCGATTATATGCAATATTACGAACGGATGTATAAAGGACGCGAACTCTAAAAACAAATTACCATGGACTTCCGATTAAAGGTGTTTTACAGTGTAGCTACCAATCTGAGCTTTACCAAGGCTTCGCATGAGCTGTTCATCAGTCAGCCGGCTATCAGCAAGCATATCCGGGAACTGGAGCAACGTTTTGAGACACCTTTGTTTGAACGTAATGGAAACAAAATACAACTGACGCGTGCGGGAGAATTACTGCTCTCGCATGCCCAGTCGCTGTTGGCAGCTTACCGGCAGTTGAACTTCGAAATGAATCTGCTGACCAATCATTTTTCCGGAGAACTCCGTTTAGGAGCCAGTACTACGATTTCGCAGTACGTATTGCCTCCGTTGTTGGCTAAATTCATGAAGAAATTCCCAGACATCAAGCTGTCTCTTTTAAACGGGAACAGCAATGACATCGAGCGCGCCCTAACTGAAGGAAAAATAGATGTAGGACTCGTGGAAGGCTGTGCTCATTTAAATACCCTGCACTACGAACCGTTTATGAAAGACGAGCTCGTTGTGATTACGCATACCTCTTCTTCTTTGGCTATCCACGACAAGCTTACGCTCGACCAATTCCGTTCACTTCCCTTTGTATTGCGGGAAAACGGTTCCGGTACCTTGCAGGTTTTGGAATCAGTTCTGTCTGATCATAAAATAAAATTATCACAGCTGAATATCCTAATCCAGTTAGGAAGTACGGAAAGCATCAAATTATTCCTGGCCAATTCAGATACCCTCAGTGTTGTATCCATCCGTTCCGTAGCCCGTGAAATCGTAGCCGGAGATTTTAAAGTCATTGATGTTCCGGACTTAAAGATGGAACGCGAATTCAGTTTTGTACGGCCTTTAGGACGGAACAGCGGATTAGACGAGAACTTTATCCGCTTTGTCCTCCGTAACGCCACGTGATATAACCTGAAGTTATAAGCTATAAAAATTTACCGTTCGCTTTTATGAATAAGTTACTGTACCTTTGTCTCCCGAAAACAAGTAACATCATAAAAGTAAAAAGATATGTTTAGCGAAAAAAGAGGAAACGTACTTCACGGAATTTTGCTGATCGCCCTATTCTCCTGCTCAGCATTCTACATTGCAGAATTTGATTTCATCAAGAATCTTTCTTTCAGTCCACTGATCGTAGGTATCATCTTGGGTATGCTGTATGCTAACAGCCTGCGAAACCATTTACCGGAGACTTGGGTTCCGGGTATTCAGTTTTGTACCAAACAAATCCTGCGTGCCGGTATCGTACTCTACGGATTTAAACTGACTTTCCAAAGTGTCCTGGCCATCGGTCTGCCGGCGATCCTGATTGATTCCATCATCGTTATCGCTACAATCCTGTTGGGAATCTTCCTGGGCCGCGTATTAAAAATGGATAAAGACCTGGCCTTGCTGACATCAACCGGTAGTGCCATTTGTGGAGCAGCAGCTGTCCTCGGTGCCGAACCCGTAGTCAAAAGCGAAGCACATAAAACGGCCGTTGCTGTATCTACCGTAGTTATCTTCGGTACCATCTCTATGTTTATCTATCCGGCCTTATATCGTGCCGGCATCATCGACCTGACTCCTGAACAGATGGGTATTTACACCGGTTCTACCTTACACGAAGTAGCACACGTAGTAGGTGCAGGAAACGCGATGGGAAAAGAAATCTCTGATGCAGCCATCATTGTAAAAATGATCCGTGTCATGATGTTGGCGCCGGTATTGGTAGTGATGAGTTTCATGCTGGCCCGTACGGCTGTTAAAGCAGTCAGCAATGCAGGCAAGGCAACCAACGAACGACGCAAGATCACCATTCCCTGGTTTGCCTTCGGTTTCCTGGCAGTTATCGGTTTCAATTCATTGGATCTGCTGCCGACTCCGGTTGTTACGACCATCAATAACATTGATACATTTATGCTGACGATGGCTATGACGGCACTCGGAACTGAAACCAGCATCGAGAAATTCAAGAAGGCCGGAGCCAAACCCTTCCTGCTGGCAGCCCTGTTGTATATCTGGTTACTTGGCGGTGGCTACTTGCTGGCTAAATATGTGACACCTATTTTAGGATAAACAGTCTGTTACAAGAGATATTCAGAAAAGGGGAATAAGGGACAAAACAACCTTTATTCTCCTTTTTGAACAATAAAACTACCAAACGAACCATTTAAGTTCCATAAAACTGTTCCGGCATATTAATAAATTGACATACCTTTGTAAAACTTCAAGTCGGCCAAAATTCAGATAGTAACTATCTATGATTTTGGTCTTTTTTTACGTTAAAAGGAAAGTTATGGATTATGCAATTATAGCTGCTGGCGAAGGTTCTCGCTTAGTACAAGAAGGTATTAAATGGCCCAAACCGCTTGTCCGGTTAAACGGCATACCTCTAATCGACAGACTAATCAACATATTCTTGAAGAATGATGCATCTTCAATCCGCATCATTGTCAATGAAGAGATGACTGAAGTTCAAGAACATCTGAAAAGACTGGAACTGCCGGTTCCTTTTCATCTGCTGATTAAGTCGACCCCCAGTTCAATGCACAGTTTCTATGAATTAAGCCGTCATTTTGGAACAGAAGAACTTTGTCTCACAACGGTTGATACGATCTTCCTTGAAGATGAATTTTCCCAATATATTCGTGAGTTCCAATTAGCTTCGGAATTAGACGGACTGATGGCCGTTACCGATTATATCGACGACGAAAAGCCGTTGCATGTAAAAACTGACGGCAACATGTTCATCCAGGCATTTCTGGATCAGACAGAAACGCCTCAATATGTCTCTGGTGGAATCTATTGCCTGAGACGTCCGGCCATTCAGGTTTTATCCCGCTGCATCGAGCAGGGCATGTCGAGAATGCGTAACTACCAGCGCCAACTCATTGCAGAAGGACTGGCGATCAAAGCGTATCCTTTCAGTAAAATCATTGATGTTGATCATGCCGACGACATCCGAAAAGCCGAACAGTTTGTAACATCCAAATAAAAGATTACAAAAACATGGAGGAAATGACCATTGCCGGTATCCGTCGGGGAAACCGTCTTTCGCCCAACCATATCGGAAACGATGCGGCCATCTTCAGTCTGACTGCAGAACACTTAAGGGAATCAGGTTGCCAAGTCAACGAATACATTGAATCAGACTTATTATTGCATGACCTGAAAGAGAAGGCCATCTTCAATATGGTCCGTGACTGGAAATCGATTTACAAACTGCAGGAACTGGAAGATCAGGGACATATTGTAATCAATTCGGGTTACGGGATTGAGAACTGTACACGCGAGAAGATGACGCGCCTTCTGCTTGACCATCATATTCCGCATCCTACCAGTTTATTCCTATCAACTCAGGCAGATCCGACTGAAGCAATTGAAGAAGCTGGACTGGATCATTGCTGGATCAAACGGGGCGACTTCCACGCGATCCATCGCGAAGATGTAACGTATGTACGCAACCGGGAAGAAGCTAAAAGCATACTGAAAGAATATGCCATCCGTGGGATTCCATCGGTGGTTATCAACGAACATCTTGTAGGCGACCTAGTGAAATTTTACGGAGTTACCGGAACGGATTTCTTTTACTGGTTCTATCCTTCCAACAGGCATTACAGTAAGTTCGGATTGGAAACCATCAACGGGACAGCCCATGGCATTCCGTTCAGTCAGGACGATATGCAACAAATCTGTAATGAAGCAGCCCGCGTTCTGAACGTCCATATCTACGGAGGCGACTGCATCATATCGGAAGAAGGAGAAATCCATATCATCGATTTCAACGATTGGCCCAGCTTTGCCCCATGCCGGGAAGAAGCGGCGCCTTATATCGCCCGTCGGATTTACGAATTAATCACGAAATAAACCGGAAGACAAATCATATAATCATGGCAACCCAAACAAAACAAAAACCGACCCTCGAATCGACACTCAAGTCGATGGATACTGAGGAGTTTATCGATATACATTTTTACCGGCCAATCGGATACCGATGGGCTTTGTTCTTCAACAAATTGGGTATCTCACCCAACACTGTTACCATTGCCAGTATCTTTATCGGAGCGGCAGCTGGTATCTGTTTTTATCCGCATAACCTGACGATGAATATCATAGGTATGCTACTGCTGATCTGGGCCAATTCGTATGATAGCGCCGACGGTCAGCTGGCACGAATGACGGGTAAGAAGACTCCGCTCGGACGTATCTTGGATGGAACAGCAGGCGATATCTGGTTTATCTCCATTTATGCGGCTATTTGTGCACGACTCACACCACAATGGGGCATCTGGATCTGGATTTTCGCCTTGTTAACCGGTTTCTTCCACAGCAAACAGGCGGCGATGGCCGACTATTACCGGAACATTCATCTGCTCTTCCTGAAAGGAAAGGCCGGAAGCGAGCTGTCTCATTCACCTGTTCTGAAAGAGAACTACAAAAAGATGAGCTGGAAAAAAGACTTCATCTACAAGTTGTTCGAAACCTTCTATATCAATTACACCGTCGGACAGGAGCGGCTGACACCGAAGTTCCAGCGTATGATGCAGATCATTCGTCAGGATTATCATGACCAGGCTCCTGAATGGTTTCGGACAGCCTTCCGGGAAAAGAGTCTGCCGCTCATGAAATATACCAATATGCTGTCGTTTAATACGCGTGTCATTGCTTTGTTCGTCTCCTTGTTCATCGATATGCCGTGGCTTTACTTCACTTTCGAGATCATCGTTCTGAATGCGATGCTGGTCTATATGATCAGGCGTCACGAACACATTTGCCAAGGGTTTACCCAAGAATTAAAAGAGCGTTGTCAAACAAACTCATGATAAAAAAGAATGGTTATGCTTACAACAGATAAGATAAAAGGAATCATCTTCGATTACGGAGGAACCATCGACAGCAACGGCCTGCACTGGGCTGAAGTCATCTGGAAAGCTTATGAAGCAGAAAAAGTAACAGTCGGGAAAGCCGACTTCCGAAACGCATTCGTTTACGGCGAACGGACGATGGGGAAAAATCCACTGGTCAAACCCGAACATACGTTCCTCGATATGCTGCGTATCAAGATCGACCTGCAACTGGAATGGCTGAAAGATGAAGGATTCATCTCTCCTGCCAACGCCTCTCCGCAGAAGAAGGAAGATATTGCCCGATGGAGTTATGCCTATGCACGGAAATATATCGACACGGCTCGCCCCATTCTGGAACAATTGGCACAAAGATATCCGTTAGTCCTGGTATCGAACTTCTACGGAAACATCGCATCCGTCCTGAAAGACTTCCGGCTGGATCATCTTTTTCAGACGATCATTGAATCGGCTGTCGTAGGAATCCGAAAACCGGACCCGGCTATTTTCCAGTTGGGTATAGACGCCTTGCACGCAAAAGCCGATGAGATCGTAGTTATAGGCGATTCATACGATAAAGACATCGTCCCGGCAACGACCTTAGGTTGTCAGACGATCTGGTTGAAAAGTATCGGCTGGAATCCGTACACCGGCAAAGAAACCGCCGATGTCGTTATCACCGATTTCCAGGAACTAAAAACGGTCTTCTCCCTCCGATAAAGGCATCAAGAACAAATCCTCTCTATATAAGATAAATCCGGACTGATTGGCATTCTCCCATCAGCCCGTTTTTTATGTCTTCTTCCGAAAGACTAACTCTTTTCCAACGGGAAACTAATCACAAGCATCCGACTTATTATCATTCCGACGGTCGGAGGAAGGATATCCTTCGATCAGCGGAATAGTTTCCTCCGATCGTCGGAAAGTCATCCTCCGGCTGTAGGAAAGATAATAAGTCGTCAGTTTGCTGCTAATGCCTCGGCAGACAAGCCTTAGTCTTCTGCCGGGAAGAACAGACAAGCTTGGTATTCTCCACAAAATAATGTACCTTTGTTTGCCTGCATGGGTAAGAATTTGTAAAACGGGGAAGATATGTATTTCAAGGATATCATCGGACAAGAGGAAATCAAGAAGCATTTGATACAGACGGTACAATCGGGAGTATTGCCTCATGCCCAGTTGTTTACCGAACAAGGCGGAACGGGGGCCTTTGCGTTGGCACTGGCTTACGCCCGTTACCTGAACTGCCCGAACCGGACGGATACCGACGCTTGCGGACATTGTCCGTCATGCTTGAAATACGATGAACTGGCTCATCCCGACCTGCACTTTGTCTTTCCGATCGTAGCCAAGAAAGAGAAGAAAAAAGAAATCTGCGACGACTACCTGCAGGAATGGCGGGCTTTTCTGCACGAACATACCTATTTCAACCTGGATCAATGGCTGGACTTCATAGATGCCGGCAATTCGCAGGCCCTCATTTACTCGAAAGAGAGCGATGAAATCATCCATAAACTGAGTCTGAAAATCTATGAAGCCGAATATCGGGTCTTATTGGTCTGGCTTCCGGAAAAGCTGCACTTGAGTTGTGCCAACAAACTTCTGAAGATCATTGAAGAGCCGCCAGCTCATACAATCATTCTGATGGTATCAGAACAGCCGGATCTGATTCTCGGAACCATTCAGTCGCGTACGCAGCGCATAAATATCCCGCGGATTCTGCCGGAAGACTTGGCAAAAGCCATGCAAAGCCGCTACGGTCTGTCAGCCGAAGATGCCCACTATGTCTCGCATTTAGCCAACGGAAGTTTTCTGAAGGCGGTCGAAGCCATCAGTGTCAACGAAGAAACACAATTCTTCCTCGAGCAATTCAAGACCGTGATGCGAAACTCGTGGGCCCGTAATGTAAAGGCCATGAAGGAACAGGCCGATGTACTGGCCTCAATCGGAAGGGAAAAACAAAAGAATTACTTAGCTTACTGCCAACGGCTGGTGCGTGAAAACTTTGTCTATCGTTTCCAGGCACCCGAACTGAACTACATGAACCGGGATGAGGCGGCTTTCGCCGTCAAGTTCTCCCCTTACGTCAACGAACGCAATGTCATTGACATGATGGACGAACTGGCGAAAGCTGAGCTGCACATCACCCAAAACGTCAATCCCAAGATGGTCTTCTTCGACCTTGCCTTGAAAATAACGGTATTGATCCGCCGCTGATCAGACGGTCTTCGTATGATCAGCCGGATATACAATTCCTAACTGACGGCGAACCTCGTCGATAATCTCGATCGTAATCAGGGAATTTTCGTGACTGTTTATTTCTGATTCCAGCTTTCCGGCCTGCACCAGACTGATAAACTCGGCCACTTCATAATAATACTCGTCTTTGTCCGTTACAGCCGAAATATCTTCAACCGGTGTCAACGGGCCTTTTCCCGACGAAGCTACCGGGCGGGCCTGCCAGGTGACGCGACTGATCTGGTTGATCTTATCCAGCATGAAATTCCCGTCCTCCCCTTCTATTTCCGTCGGTAAAGACGAATTGGCAATCTTCGAATACAGAATCGTTGCATTCATCCCTTCATATTCAAAGTTCACGGCACCTTGTCCGTCGGTTCCGGTAGAAAGGACAACACCCGAAGCACTTACCTTCTTCGGCCTACCGAACAAGACCACCATCGGATAGACC
This sequence comes from Parabacteroides sp. AD58, assembly GCF_023744375.2. Classification (NCBI taxonomy): domain Bacteria; kingdom Pseudomonadati; phylum Bacteroidota; class Bacteroidia; order Bacteroidales; family Tannerellaceae; genus Parabacteroides; species Parabacteroides absconsus. The sequence goes on from NZ_CP146284.1 coordinate 1,263,095, forward strand.
GTATAAACGCCGATATCCATCATCGCTCCATTCGACAACTCAGGTTTAAAGGCATTCAGAACAATTCCTTCCTTAAACTTATCATAACGGGAAGAATACTGGCAGTAAGAAGCGAAGTAACGCCGGATCACACCAGCCTTCGGCAACGCCTCACGCAATACCTGGAAGTTTGGAGTCAGAGTCGGTTTCATGGCTTCCATCAAAGTAACACCATATTGGCGGGAAGCGGCGATCATCTGTTTCACTTCGTAGGCATTCGAAGCCATCGGCTTTTCACACAAGACATGTTTCCCATGCTTCATGCACAAGATACTTTGAGCCGCATGTAGATAATTCGGAGTGGCAATATAAACGGCGTCGATCAGCGGACTTGCCGCCATCTCTTCCAGCGAAGTAAATGTATAGGGAATATCATACTTGGCCGCAAACTCATTTGCTCTCTCCTGCGTACGAGAACAAACAGCCGTCAGTTCGAAGCGCTCGTCCTGCTTTGCTCCGGCAATCACCCAGTCGGTTATAAAATTCGTACCAACGACACCAAAACGAATCTTATTCATAGATACAACAATTAATAGGATTTTACAGACAATGACATACAAGAACAAGTAAACCAGGCTTTAGACAGGATCTATCTAACAACCTGGTTTACCTATTTTCACCGTATCTTATCGTCAAACTGATTATTTACGGAAAGGAGCTTTCACTACCTGAGCCTTTAAGTTACGGTTACGAACCTGAATATAAATCTCAGAACCGACCTTCGAATAAGCAGTCTGAACATATCCCATACCGATACCTTTCTTCAATACCGGCGACATCGTTCCGGAAGTAACCGTACCAATGACTTTGCCTTCAGCATCCACGATGGGATAACCATGACGAGGAATACCTTTGTCTACCAATTCAAAGGCACACAACTTACGGGTAACGCCTTCTTTCTTCTGACGCTCCAGTTCAGCCCGGTTCGTGAAGTTCTTGCCATCGACAAACTTCGTGATCCAGCCTAAACCAGCTTCAATCGGAGAAGTTGTATCATCCAGGTCATTGCCATACAGGCAGAAGCCCATTTCCAGACGAAGTGTATCACGAGCACCCAAACCAATCGGCTTGATTCCTTCCGGCTTGCCAGCTTCAAAGATGGCATTCCAGATCGTCATCGCATCACTCGGATAGAAGTAAAGCTCAAAGCCGCCAGCTCCAGTATAACCTGTATTCGAAATGATCACCTGCTTACATCCGGCAAATTCACCTGTCGTAAAGGCATAATACGGAATAGCCGACAAATCAACCGGAGTCAGACGCTGCAATACCTGCAAAGCCTTCGGTCCCTGAATAGCCAACTGAGCAATGTTGTCAGAGGCATTTTCCAATTCGGCGCCTACTGTATTATGGCTGACACACCAGTTCCAGTCTTTTTCAATGTTGGCCGCATTTACTACCAGCATATATTTCTCCGGCTCATAATGATAAACCAGCAAATCATCAACGATACCGCCCTGTTCGTTCGGGAAACAAGTATATTGTGCCTTACCGATAGGAAGAACAGAAGCATCGTTGGAAGTAACCGACTGAATAAACGCCAAGGCATTCGGGCCTTTTACCCAAAATTCACCCATGTGAGATACGTCAAACACACCGACACCGTTTACAACCGTCATGTGTTCGTCGATAATACCTGTATATTCAATCGGCATATTGTAGCCTGCAAATTCATGCATCTTAGCACCCAGTGCAATATGCACGTCTGTAAAAGGAGTTGTTTTCATTCTTTCACGATTTAGATTTATTCTAATAGATAATATTGTTTACAAAATTACTTCGTTGCCACCAATTCTGCAATCTTGACAACCGTTTCCATGCTCTTCTGCAAAGAAGGAATAGGAATATATTCATAACGTCCGTGGAAATTATGACCTCCGGTAAACAGATTCGGACAAGGCAAGCCCATAAACGACAGGCGTGCGCCATCGGTTCCGCCACGAATCGGCTTGATCTGCGGTTTCACACCGACAGCTTCCATCGCTTCCGAAGCCAGATCTACGATGTATTTCTTCGGTTCCACGATTTCGCGCATGTTATAATACTGATCGTGCATTTCCAAAGATACCATGCCCGGATACTTTTTATTCAGCTGTGCGGTGATCTGCTCCAACAACTGCTTCTTCTGTTCGAACAACTCACGGGAATGATCCCGGACAATGTACTGCAAAACGGCTTGTTCCACACTACCGACCATCGTAGTCAGATGGAAAAATCCTTCATAACCGTCGGTTGTTTCCGGACGTTGGTTGGCCGGCAACTGCGAAGCAAACTCGACCGCCAGCAAAGAAGCATTCACCATCTTGTCTTTTGCTGTTCCCGGATGTACATTCCGTCCGCTGAAAACTATTTTAGCTGCTGCCGCATTAAAGTTCTCGTATTCCAACTCTCCGATTTCTCCTCCATCAACCGTATAGGCAAATTCACAACCGAACTTTGCTACATCAAAATGATCGGCTCCGGCACCAATCTCTTCATCCGGCGTAAAACCAATCCGAATCTTGCCATGCTTGATCTCCGGATGTTCCTTCAAATAAGCCACGGCTGAGATAATGGCAGCCACTCCGGCCTTATCATCGGCGCCTAATAAAGTCGTTCCGTCGGTAACAATCAAGTCCTGTCCGATGTATTGTTCCATTTCCGGAAACATACGCGGTGAAAGAACAATATTCTCGGCTTCATTCAATACGATGTCGCCACCTGCATATGCAACGATCCGTGGTTTAACCCCTTCGCCCGACATATCAGGACTTGTATCCAAATGAGAAATAAAACCAATTGTCGGCACTTCATTATTTCCCATATTCGACGGTAAAGTTGCCATCAAATAACAATTATCGTCCAGTGAAATGTCTTCCAGGCCCAGAGTTTCCAGTTCTTTTACCAGTGCTTCTGCAAACACACGTTGTCCGGAAGTACTCGGCGTCACACCTGTTTCTTCATCCGACTGGGTGGCAAAAGTTACATATTTTAGAAATCTATCTACTACTGTCATCTTTATTCGGTATTAAATATTTATCGATTTTCATTATCAGGGCTAAAATTAGAAAAAGCGGATGAATTAACCAAATAAACCGAATGACAGCTCGAGCGAAAAGAGGAAAATTAAGAAAAGATAAAGGAAGGCAACAGAAAGCGGACAAACTGATACAAACAAAAAAAGGATCTTCAGCTGAAGATCCTTTTTATTGCAGGGTGAAAGATGGGGCTCGAACCCACGACCCTTGGAACCACAATCCAATGCTCTAACCAACTGAGCTACATTCACCATATTAATCTTAAATGAACCTCGCCGCCTGCGGGGTGAAAGATGGGGCTCGAACCCACGACCCTTGGAACCACAATCCAATGCTCTAACCAACTGAGCTACATTCACCATATTGGTCTTCAGCAGACGCTGTTTCTTTAAGACGGTGCAAAGGTAAGTATATTTTTTAATTCTGCAAATATTTCGCGTATTTTTTATTCTAATACATGCTCCGAAATCCAAACCAAAGACAAAATAAACACGGTAAGCCAGACAATCCCATAACTGCCATAAAGCAGAAATGTCTTAAGGACAGCTTTGCCCCAACTGCTCCGTGAATAAACCCGGCGAACAGCCATGATGCTATATACCAGGAAGTAAATCCATAAAAGCCCATAGAGTGTTCCCCAATGACAACCTAACCACCAAAGGAATAGCATGACCGCCATAATAATCAGCAATACCGAATGCAGATGCAAGGCAAATACCAAATGTGACATGTAGCCTAACTTCTCTTTTCGGAAAGACAACTTCAACAGCAGGGCAAAGACCGGAATCAGAAGTAAGGCAATCAATGGCCAATTAGAGGAATACCAGGAAACCAGACGGTTGTATTTCCATTCCGAGCGCAGATCTTTCAGCTCCCGCTTTTGTTGCTTGGCTACATCAACACGTGCCTGGTGAAGCGAATCTTTTTCCAACACAAAAATGGTGTCCGATTTCTCCCAGGCCTGAAAGTCTTCCTGAAAAACCACTTGGGCCAACTGTATCCGAAACGTATCCTTATAAGGAGATTCCAATGTACGGAGCACAGGCTTATATACTGACAGCATAGCCGTATCTGTTACAGTCCAGATAATCGTATCTTCCAGACCAGACTGAGCCATAACGGTTTCATACGAAGTCCTATTTCCCGCTTCTTCCGCATTTTTCAGGATCTCCCATTCTGCCATTTTCTCGGTATGTGTCTGCATCTCTTTCCAGTCATCGAGCAGCGAAAAGGCAAAGATGAAGAACAAACAAGATAAGAACATGAACAGGCGCAACGGATGCACATACGAATTAATCTTTCCGGCATTAAACTCGCGGGTCAAGAAGCCCGGACGACGGAATAAATAATATAAGGTGAGCCAGACTTTACTGTCGAACTGATAGACATTCTCAACGTATTGCTGCAGGTATTTCCAGAAAGGTTGCTCGATATCCAACGCATACTGGCCACATTGCGAACAATACATTCCTTTCAGTTTCTTTCCGCAGTTCTTACAATAGGAATAAGCCGGAGTCCGTTTCCGACGGACACGTTTCAGGCGACGGTATTCAATCTGACGGGACAATGCCTCTTTCCGCTTCCGGATTTTCTCTTTCCAAATAGCTAACTTCATTTCACTTTCCTCCCTTTACATATACTCTGTAAAATCCACATGGAACAGATGGACGGCACACCAAACTAAAGTACCGATAAACACACTGCCTAAAATTACCATATAAAGCACATAAAGCAAACCCGTTTTTATGAATGCTTTCACCCAACCGGTCTGTTCATAAACCTGATGAATAGCAATCCACATATACAACAGGAAAAGATTCATCAGACCGAGTGATACTTCCTTCGTATAAGGAGTCTTGACATAATAAGCCCACAACAGATTTACCGCTACCAGCAACAATAGCACGGAATGCAAATGCAGGGCAAAGGCATAATGTTTCATATAAGTCATTTTCTCTTTTCGGAAGAACAGCTTCAGCAAAAGGGCAAAGACCGGAATCAAGAGCAGCAGGATAATAGGCAGATAAGTTGAGTACCACGACACAAAAGCGCCGAAGTTCATCTCTGTCTCGATCTTATTCAGTTCTTTTTTCACCTCATCTGGTTCTGAACCGAAATAAGTCTCGTCTTCAGCCAAAGCATATACGCTATCTTCAGCCGTTATCGGTAACAGATATCCTTTCTCCAGCAGGATTTTCGGAACCGAAAAACGCAAGGTATCACCCAATTCTGACGGCAACGGCTTGCTTACGCGTCGCATCGTCTTCTGCATGACCGAATCTCCACAGAAATAAATGGTGGTATCTACAGCAGCGGCACGATCCTCAGCACTCAAATCGTCATACCAGAAATCTATTACATCTTCTGATAATTCCATCTGAGTAATCACATCACCGGCAGATACTTCAGATGGTTCTCCTACTTCTCCTTCGACAGACCAATTTATACTATCCAGCGAACTGGGGATCAAGGCAAAGAAAAACAGGAAAAACAAGCACGACAGAAACATGAACAAACGCAACGGATGCACATAAGAATTGATCTTACCAGCATTGAACTCACGCGTCAGAAAACCGGGACGGGTAAAGAGATAATATAAGGTAAGCCAAACCTTGCTGTCGAATTGATAAACATTCTCGAAGTATTGAAGGATGTATTTCCAAAAGGGTTGCTCGATATCCAAGGCGTATTGCCCGCACTGGTAACAATACATGCCGTCCAGTTTGGTTCCGCAATTCTTACAATAGGTATATTGGGGAGTTTTCTTCCGCCGTACACGCCTCAAACGCCTGTATTCGATCTGGCGGAGAATTTTCTCTTTGTGCTTTTGCAATTTAGAGAAGAGCGTTTTGCCTTTCATTGTTAAAATCAACTTAGATTTATATTTTCATGGTAACCAATACATGAAAAAGTTTTAATCGGCAATCTTTCCATACTCTCTTTACACAGAAAAATCACCGATTAAAACTTACTACAGCTCGTATTTACTTATAAATCTCTTTTTTTCCTGCCAGCAAGGTGTTTCGCATCAGTGAAATAATCGTCATCGGTCCTACTCCGCCCGGAACCGGACTAATATACGAACATTTTGGAGCGACTTCATCGAATTTCACATCTCCGCAAAGACGGAAACCACTCTTACGGGTTGGATCAGGCACACGTGTTGTACCAACATCCACAACCACTACTCCTTCTTTCACCATATCGCCCTTCAGGAATTCAGGAACACCCAAAGCTACGATGATAATATCTGCCTGCAGACACATCTCTTTCAGATTCTTCGAGCGGCTGTGGCAAACCGTTACCGTACAATCACCAGGATAAGCCTTCTGCATCATCAGCGAAGCCATCGGCTTGCCTACAATATTACTACGTCCTAATACGACACAATGCTTTCCTTGGGTTTCAATATGATAACGCTTCAGCAACTCCAAAATACCGGCCGGTGTAGCTGAAACGAAGCAAGGCAGACCAATCGACATACGTCCGACATTGATCGGATGGAAACCGTCCACATCCTTGCGGTAATCAATAGCTTCGATCACCTTCTGTTCAGAAATATGTTTCGGCAAAGGTAACTGGACAATAAAACCATCTATATCCGGATCATTATTCAGTTCATCCACCTTACGAAGTAATTCTTCCTCCGTTACATCCGCTTCGTAACGGATCAAGGTTGACTTGAAGCCAATCTCACCACAAGTCTTCACTTTGCTGGCCACATACGTCTCGCTCCCGCCATCATGTCCTACCAGAATCGCAGCCAAATGCGGTACTTTGCCACCTTCTGCCTTGATGCGGGCCACTTCTTCGGCCATCTCCTGCTTCATCTGGGCAGCAGTAGCCTTTCCGTCTAACAATTTATATTCCATGATATCTGATTAATTTATCTTCTGAATCCAAATCCCGGCATTTTCGGGAGTTTCATATTTCCAGACTTCGCATTGGTCAGCATACGCATCATCTTGCGAGTCTCGTCAAACTGCTTCAGCAATTTATTTACTTCCTGGATGGAAGTACCACTACCTTTGGCAATACGCTGACGGCGCGAACCATTCAGGATAGCCGGGTTTTTCCGTTCTTCAGGAGTCATTGAATAGATAATCGCTTCAATACTCTTGAATGCATTATCATCGATATCCACATCTTTCAGGGCTTTTCCAACACCCGGAATCATGGATGCCAGTTCTTTCAGGTTACCCATCTTCTTGATCTGCTGGATCTGGGCAATAAAATCATTGAAGTCAAACTGATTCTTGGCGATTTTCTTCTGCAGACGCTTAGCCTCTTCTTCATCATATTGTTCCTGGGCACGTTCTACCAACGAAACGATATCACCCATTCCCAAGATACGATCGGCCATACGTTCAGGATGGAATATATCCAGCGCATCCATCTTTTCACCGGTTCCGACGAATTTAATCGGTTTGTCTACAACTGTACGGATAGACAATGCCGCACCTCCACGAGTATCACCATCTAACTTAGTCAAGACAACGCCGTCGAAGTCTAACCGATCATTGAATTCCTTCGCTGTATTGACAGCATCCTGACCGGTCATAGCATCCACAACAAACAAAGTTTCATTCGGATTGATAGCAGCCTTGATTGCGGCGATTTCCTTCATCATCTGCTCGTCGATAGCCAGACGACCGGCTGTATCGACAATCACCAGGTCATTGCCTTTAGCCTTTGCTTCCACAATGGCATGCTGGGCAATTTCAACCGGATTCTTATTTTCTTCTTCCAGATAAACCGGTACACCAATTTGTTCTCCCAGCACCCGTAACTGCTCGATAGCTGCCGGACGGTAAACGTCGCAGGCAACCAGCAACGGTTTCTTGTTTTTCTTGGTCTTCAACATATTGGCCAGCTTGCCTGAGAATGTGGTTTTACCTGAACCTTGCAAACCCGACATCAGGATAACAGCCGGACGGCCTTCCAGATTCAGTTCTGCAGTAGTTCCACCCATCAACTGAGCCAGTTCATCATGGACGATCTTTACCATCAGCTGGCTTGGTTTAACCGAAGTCAGCACATTCTGTCCTAAAGCCTTTTCCTTTACTTTATCCGTAAACGTCTTGGCAACCTTATAATTAACATCGGCATCCAATAACGCACGACGTACATCCTTTAATGTTTCCGCAACATTGATTTCGGTGATTTTACCCTCACCTTTCAGCAACTTAAACGAACGCTCGAGGCGTTCACTCAGATTGTCAAACATATAAATATCTATTTTTCGATTATCCAACAAAAATGCGTTTCAGGAAAGACCTTCATCCGCTTCTATTTCATTAATAGGGAACAAAGGTACAAAAAAACACAAAATCATGCCTACCTTTTCCTAAATTCATGCCAGCCTTTCTACAAAAAGTCGAACATTCAAAATCAGAAAACAGATTCAGTAAGAACAGACGAATATATAAATTCATACAAATCAATGAAAATTGAAAATTAATAAATAGGCACGGATTTCGCGGATTAACAAGGTAAATATTTATTTTAAACCGTGTTTTCCGTGAATTCCGTGCCTAATATTTATTGTCTGTCAATCGTCAATTATCAATTGTCAATTCAATCGTAGTTTGTACGCCTTGTCTCCTACCCGCACGATGTAGATGCCGGGTTGCAGGCCGTGGTATTGCTTCAGGCCTATCTGCTCTTCGTTCATCACTACCGCGCCGCTCATGCTGACGATGATGACTTGCTCGCGCTGCGGGGTCTGGACATAGAGACTTCCATCCTTCGTATAGACCTTCACGCCCTCAATAGATTCGATTCCTGTCGGGTCTTCCTTTTCTTCAGCTCCCTGGGCCTTGATGTAGATGTGGGTCCAGATATTATTAATAGAATATTCGCCAGGTTGCGTGCCTTCCTTCAATTCTTCCCAATAGCCATAGTAGCTGCGTTTGTAATAGACTTTGAAGTTATCGAAGGTATAGTTGGCTGTGTCTTTCTCGACATAAAGGCTGATAGAACCGCCTTCGCGCACCACATTCTTGCTGGTGGTGACTTCCACCCCGTCGCACACGTCTTCTACATAGATGTTGTAATAGCTGATGGGATCTACATAATTGGGATCACGATGACCGCACTCCGTACAATAGCCATTCACATAGTGGTGCCCAGTGGCAGGAATACCCTCCGTCTTTGTCTGCTCCACGACCCATTCCTCAGTGAATGTCGCTGTATAGGTCATTTCGCCCATTTCAGTACAAGTAGGGGCTTTGGTTTGCTCGCTTGTCACGGTCGCAGTCGCAGTCTCGGTATGCGATGCGTCATTTTTACATACCCGCTTAGCTGTGCAAGTCGTGTTGTCATCGCTCCATGTGTAAACAGGTTCGCCCCAGTTGTGGCCAAGGGCAGAAATTGCCACTTCCGTGATTTCATTCTTACCCTCAGCATCACTGAAATGCTTACCGCACCTTTCGCAAGTCCAATATTCAATGTTACCATCCTCGATACACGTGGCAGCTTTCTTTTCTGTCTTGGTCAACTGATGACTACCGTAATAATCTTCACAGATGTTTCCCAGCACCACAGAGCTTTCTTCTCCTGTTACACCAGAATCAAGATTTCCTTCTCCTGCGGCGTTCAAGCCAGGATTCTTTTCTTTGTCAAAGGAACAGTCCGTAAGAGTACCTCCGGAATAAGCGCCGATAAAACCGCCAGCCTCATAATCAGAAGATGCAGAGGTTACAGTACCCGCCGCATGACAGGCAGTTGTGATTACATCACTGTTGTCTTCGCCCATAAAGCCGCCGACTTTCGGATCCCATCCGTCAACGCTGCTATCCACATCTCCGTAGGCAACACAGTTATTGAACTCGCCATATTCTGCATAGCCGACAAAACCTCCCAGCCTCCAATCATTTCCGCTCACATCTACATCAGCAGAACAATTGGTATAGGTAGAAACACCGACAGCTTCATTTAAAACAGTGCTAGTTGTATATCCCACAAATCCGCCTAACCCCCATCTGCCGGATACCGTACCCGATGTAGTGCAATTTTCAAAAACAGAACCGTTGTCATTCCCTACAAAACCACCGCTGTTGCTTGCACCGGAAATAGAAACATTCTCTGCATGACAGTTTATCGCTTTTACCCAGCTTGCATATCCGAGCATACCACCGATTTTGTTGTTACCATAGGTACTGTTTACTTCAACAGAACCGGACACGCGAATATTTTCAAACACAACCATGGAGTTTTCATTTCCTATAATATCACCTCCCAAGATACCACCACTACACTCCATCAGTCCGTCTTCGCTCAAATAAACAGTCGCACCAGAAATAGTTAGATCTTTTGCCCCCACTATGTTTCCTGCTTGTCCATTTCTGATACTTCCAAAAAAACCCGCACTGTTCTGATCTCCTCTTTCATCTACAACCATTCCGCTAATGGTCTTATTACTTCCGTCAAGATAGCCCCAAAAACTTTTCTCGATAGAAGTACCGTTAGACATCCATTTGTAAATTCCGATAGGAACCCAACGGTAGGCGCTCAAATCAATGTCAGCTGTCAGAATAAAATAGTTCCCTTGATACGAAGTTCCTTCGCTGACGTCTTTGGATAGCTTGGCAAGCTGCTCCGCAGTGGCGATCTGATACGGTTCATCTTCTGTTCCGGCACCTCCGGCAAAACTACTGGCGGCATAATCCGTCCAAACACCCTCTGGAGTCCCTGCTTGCCCCCAGCCCACTGTTGGGATCAAAAAGCCTAAACATACCAAAAGCGGGAACAACCGCAAGGAAAGTACCCGCTTCTTTACCATTTGTAAAAATCTTTTCTTCATACGTGTTTCTAAGTTTAATTGTTAGTATTCTGTTTTAAACCCAGAAACAAAGCGTAAGAGAAAGAATACCTTCTTTCAAAGACCGCTTGTTTCTGTGGTTTTATTCTCTTCTTCGTTTTGAAGAGCAATCACCCTCCGCCCTAAGGGAGAGTCTCCCTTAACTCTAAGGGAAGATGTCTCTCAGCCCGAAGGAAAAGCGTCCATCAACCCGGAGGGAGGTTCTCCCTTAGAGCTGAGGGACGTTTTTTGACAACTATTCATTGACAAGCGTCAACGGATAATCGAGCGTCTTGGGGACTTTCAGCTTGGCATTCGAACTGCTATATTGCGTCGTAATGCGCAGGGTGTAAGGCCCGTCCAGCAAACCGGTCGGGATCTGGATAATCAGTTCGGACGGCATGTTCTTGATGATCTGGTAGTCGGGCAGTTTCTCGGCCGACTGTGATTCGCTGATCAGGTAAACACCCACGGCCTCGTCGGTGCCACCCACCTTGAGGTTGCGTCCCTTGATGACAAAGCCGAACCCGGGAGAGGCTGTACCGTCTTTCAGACCGGTCTTCTTGTCTTCCACTTCGATCACGTACATGATATCCGCCTTTTCGCCCAGTATTTCGACCTTCGTCTGGGCAATTTCCTCACGCAAAGTCTTGCCTTGCTGGAAATTCACCTTGATGGAATTCTTTTCCTTGTTCCAGGTACCCCCGTCGATCACCCCCTGAAACGAAGGCGAAGCGTAGAACAGCCCCGTGTTGACGGTGTAGCCATTGAGGAGGCTTTCCATAATGATCCGGTTGTAGAGGGTCACCGCATGGTTGAGGGTTTCTTCTTTCAGACCCGTGATTTCGTGCATCATCCGTTCGAGGATGTCTTTCTCGGTTAAACTACCTGCCGATTCCAGCACCAGGATTTTGTCGTCTTTGTTGTCGGTCGTGACGGTATTGTCGGCCAACCAACCTTTCAATACATTTGCCATGGCATTTTAATTTTAAGAATGAATAAAAACGCAAAAAGCCCGGCCGGCTTCATCGGCCATGGGATACATCCCACGGCAAATGAAACCAGCCGGGCTTTCGCTCGAACTATTTCTCTATTATAGACTATGCTTGCTTGCTTGCTTGCTTGCTTGCTTGCTTGCTTGCTTGCTTGCTTGCTTGCTTGCTACACAATTATCTCGCACCACCAAATCATTAGCGGTAAAAGATGTTAATCTTCGAGGAATATTTGTGGTATTCAAAAGCGGCATTGTCATTTTCTTTTTGTTGTCTGTCGCAAATATAAGGTTTTATCAGAGAAGGCAAAAAAACGAGAGAAAAAATGTGTTCCGAAAAACGGAACTTGCCGGAAAAAGAAAAGACATAAAAAAAGAGGATTCAATGTGAATCCTCTTCCTTAGTTGCGGAGGCCTGATTCGAACAGACGACCTTTGGGTTATGAGCCCAACGAGCTACCACTGCTCCACTCCGCGATCACACCTTGTAATCATTGTTTCTTGATTACGGGTGCAAAAGTAGAAAACATTTTTTACTTTGTCAAGTATTTCACGTATTTTTTCTTCTCATCCACCGCAATCAAGAAATCAACAACCATGCTATCAAACACTTATATCCGTGTTAAATATTATCAATAATCAGGATATTCATCCGATTCATACAAATGCAAGCGGTTTTTCAGTCTGAAGATCTCATCTTGCAGTTGTTCAACCCGCTTTAACAGATGGTGAATGGCATCTATACCTTCCAGATTAATGGACAGATCATAATACATCCGCGTGTATTGTTCAACATCTTTCAATTGTGAAACTGGCAAGTATGATTCATCATTCACAACATTTAAATCAATCAGTCCGCCTTCATCCAGCAACAGGATAAACTCCGGATCGATATGACATTTCTGGCAGTATTCACTGACAATAACATATTCTGTATCCATAATTCCTACGTATTAAGTTATGAAAGATGTTGTATCTGACGGAACAGGTTCTTCTGTTCTTCGCTCAAGTTTGTCGGAATGTTGACGGTATAGGTAACAATCAAATCACCAAACGAACCCTCCTGCTTGTAGACAGGGAATCCTTTTCCTTTCAAGCGGACTTTCGCATTATTCTGCGTACCCGGCTTGATTGCCAACTTAACCTTTCCATTCAACGTATCTACAATCTGTTCTCCCCCCAAAATGGCTGTGAACAAATCCAGTGATACGGTAGTGTACAAATCATTGCCCTCACGTTTAAACTGAGCATCCGGTGTAATGACAAAAGTAATGTACAAATCACCTGCCGGACCACCATTTACACCCGGTCCACCTTGGCCAGCCAACTTAATGGTCTGCCCATCGGCTACACCTGCCGGAACCGTAATCCGCAGATTCTTTCCATTTACTGTCAGAATCTGTTTATGCGTTTCTGCAGCCTCACGCAAAGTCAGATGTAACTCAGCCGTATAGTCTTGTCCACGAAATCCATAATTGGCTTGCCGCCTGCCGCCTCTACGCGAACCGAACAATGATTCAAAGAAATCAGAAAATTCGCCCTCATTCTCTCCTGAAGATGACCAGAACGAAGTATGGAATCCTCCATTCTGCTGATTACCATAAGCCTGCTTTTGAGCTTCATATTCATCGGCATGTTTCCAGTTTTGGCCATATTCATCATATTTTTTCCGTTTTTCGGGATCACTTAAGACCTCGTTGGCTTCATTTATTTCCTGGAACTTCCGATGTGCATCCGGATCATTCGGATTCAAATCCGGATGATACCGACGAGCCAGCTTCTTGAAAGCCTTTTTAATGTCTTCCTGAGAAGCATCTTTGCTCACACCAAGAATGTTGTAATAATCTATATAAGCCATACTCAAATCAATTATTTATTAAATAACTTCTACAAGAAATATTCCAAATGCATCGTCCGGCCGTATAAATATCGTTAAAGAGGACCAGCTTCAGGCTTTATACTTAATCCAACGGATAATTTCTGCCACAGACGGCTTCTTTCCGTACATCAATATGCCCGTCCGATAGACCTTGCCGGAAACCCAAACACATCCATAGGCGGTCACAAACAGCAAGACCAACGAGAGAATGTGCTCCCACAAAGGGATGTCATAAGGCAGACGCACCATCATCACGATCGGCGACGTGAAAGGAATCAGTGAACACCAGAAAGCCAACGGGCCGTCAGGATTCTCCACACTGTAAATACCGGCATAGAAACCGAACAGGATAAAGATCATCATCGGAGTCATAAACTGGTTGGCATCTTCCGGCTGGTTGATGGCACTACCGATAGCCGCAAACAGAGAAGCATACAAAATATAACCACCGATAAAGTACAGCAGGAAGTTGATGCCCAAGGTAGCAATCGGAATAGAATGAATGATATCCTGTATCTTCAACACCGTCGGATCAACCGAAGTCATCATAGCCGCCTGATTCATGTTGCCCGACATCATCATGTCGGCCGTTTGTGTAGCATCTCCGCCAAAGAGGAACAAACTGCCTGATACCAGCACTGTCGTCAAGACAGCCCACAGAAAGACCTGAGTCAACCCGACCATGCCGATACCGACAATCTTACCCATCATCAGCTCAATAGGTCTCACCGACGAAACCATCAGCTCGACAATACGGTTGGTCTTCTCTTCCATCACGCCCTGCATCACCATCGAACCATACATCAGGATAAACATATAAATCAGGAAGGTAGACACAAACCCGATCACAGTCATAACCTCTACAGAAGAACTGCTTTCCGAGCCATCATCATCCCACTTGACTGTCTGGACATCGAACGATACCTTACAGTCATCGATGATTTGCTTCAAATCCGGTATCTGATAGGAATCCAGCTTTTCCTGTTCCAGCATAGCCGACAGCTGACTGTTTACTTCCCGCTTCAATCCCATTGGAATCTGTTTCTTGGAATACAAGGTGGCTGCATGAGGCTGTTTCAGCAGATCATCCGTAATAAAGAGAAATGCTTCCACTTCCTTGTCATCACTCTTCCGGTATTCTTCCATGTCGCCTTCTGCCGGAACAAACCGGTATTCATCGGTATTCTTGAATGCCGGGGCATATTTACCGACCTGGTCCAACACCACAATATTCTTCACCTCATCACTTTTCAGGTTTGCCAACCAAAGCGGCACAAACACCATGGCCGCAAAAAGAACAGGCGCCAAAAAAGTCAATAAAAGGAAAGACTTCTTACTTACACGCTGTAAATACTCACGTTTGATGATTAGTCCTAATTTACTCATGATCGGTTGATGTTAAAGGATGATTGGCTACTACTTGAATAAAAATATCGTGCATTGACGGAATTTCTTCCTGGAAAGAAACAATCTCCAGCTGATCGGCCAGCTGACGGAGCAACTCGGAATTGGTAACTCCTTTCTGCTTTTTTATACGGATTTCCAATTCACCGCCTGTCAGTTCTTTCCGGCCTTGCTCTTCAAACAGGGAAGAATTCAGTGTCGGCAAGGCTTCCGCCCCCTGTTTTACCCGTAAGGCATATTGATAAGACTTGAACTGCTCGCGAACTTCCTGCACTGAACCATTCAATACTACATGCGAATGATTGATCAGTGCGATATGGTCACATATTTCTTCTACCGAACCCATGTTGTGGGTTGAGAAAATAATCGTATGTCCTTTATCTTTCAGTTCAAGGATTTCCTGTTTCAGCAATTCTGCATTCACCGGATCGAAACCACTGAAAGGTTCGTCCAAAATCAGAAGCTTGGGCTCATGAACAACTGTTATAATAAACTGAACCTTCTGTTGCATTCCTTTAGACAGTTCTTCCAGTTTCTTGTTCCACCAGGGCATGATGTCAAACTTCTCAAACCAGGCTTGCAGACGTTTCTTGGCTTCCTGATAGGAAAGACCTTTCAGCTGAGCCAGATAAATAGCCTGCTCTCCTACTTTCATTTTCTTGTACAAACCGCGTTCTTCCGGTAAATAGCCGATCTGATAAATATCATCCTGCACAGAGGGGCGACCGTTGAACAATACAGTACCGCTGTCGGGTGCCGTAATACGGTTAATGATTCGGATCAGTGTTGTTTTTCCGGCTCCGTTCGGCCCCAACAATCCGAATATCTGACCTTCTGGCACTTGAATGCTGACGTGGTCGAGCGCCAGATGATTGGCATATTGCTTGACCACCTCTTGGGTCTCTAATAAATACTCCATCTTTATCTTTTACTTTTATAGTTTATTCTTCTCTATCCATTACATTTTCAATACAATCCGCTCTCCTAATTCTTTCGAAAGGACCTTTTTGATTTCATTCAGCTGGGCAATTTCTTTCATGATTGCCAGAATCTGCTCAGAATCAGCAGACGAAAGCTGCTTCAACTGTTCTTGTTTATCCTTTATCCGACGCAGAATGTAGGCCTCTTTAAAGGCAAATAAATCACGTACCACCAACTGATCCAGTTTATCTTCTTCCTGCTCTACTTCCCGGAACTTGAAATGATATTTGCTCAACTGGTATTTCTCACTCATCAGATTGGCTGCTATCCGGCTCACCAACGGATCGGGATGCGCCAGGAAGTAACGATGGGCAATAAACGATTCCTCACCACAGCGATTGGCAGCCTCATCCAGCATCTGCTTGAATATCGGTGTATAAAACGACAAATCATCCCGTTCCAGATCATCCCGAATAAATTCAGCTACCCGGATCACGACATGTTCTTTCGTCTCTTCATCCACATAATCATATAAAATCCGCTCTCCATAACGTACGACATAGCGCAATAAAGCAATTTCAAATGCTTCATACGGCGAACGCTGCCGGCTGACTACCTGCGTCTCTTCCACCGGAGCCGAAGGCGGCATCTCCGGCATTTCGCTGGAACTTGGATAATCTTCCTCTGGAGGTGGCGGAAAATCAGGAGGTAACTGTTCGGAAACAGCCTCTGCCTCAGCCACCGGCTTTTCCTGTATCGGCTCCGAAGCTCCCGTAATTGAATAATCAGGAGGCAAAATCTCTGTAGCAGCCCGGTTTGTGACAGGTAACGGCTGAGCCTGTTCGTTCTTCGACAAGCGCAATTTGTTCACCTGATTCAGAACAACCTGCTCATCAATCTCCATCATGGCACTGCATTCCCGGATATAAATCGTACGGGTTATATCATCGGGTACAATCGAAATGGTCCGGATAATATCCCCAATCAAGGCAGCCCGTTTGACCGGATCGTTCCCTGCATCTGCCAACAGCAGTTTCGTCTTGAAGCGGATAAAATCGGTTTCGTGCTGACGGATAAATTCAGCAAACTCCGTTGCTGTATGCGAGCGGGCAAACGAATCGGGATCTTCTCCGTCGGGCAACAAGACGACTTTTACGTTCATCCCTTCGTCGAGCAACAAATCAATACCACGAATGGCTGCTTTAATACCGGCAGCATCGCCATCATATAATACCGTAATATTATTGGTAAACCGATGAATCAGGCGAATCTGTCCATGTGTCAAGGCGGTTCCCGACGAAGCCACCACGTTTTCGACACCCGACTGGTGCATGGAGATCACATCCGTATAACCTTCCACCAGATAACAGCGGTCGGCTTTCACAATGGCCTGCTTGGCAAAATAAATACCATACAGTTCATTGCTTTTATGATAAATCGGACTTTCGGGCGAATTGACATACTTGGCTGTCTTCTCATCTTTCTTTAAAACGCGTCCGCCAAAAGCAACGACTTTTCCACTCAATGAATGGACCGGAAAGATAACACGTCCGCGGAAACGGTCGTTCACATTCCCGTTCTCGTAGGCAATTACGAGTCCGGTTTTCTCCAGATATTCTTTCTTATATCCCTTCCGTATGGCTTGCTGGTATAAAGCGTCCCGCTGGTCCAGACTATATCCCAACTGAAACTTCCGAATGGTTTCTTCGCGGAAACCACGCTCGATGAAATACCGCATGCCGACTGTCTTACCTTCCACATGTTCATGCAGCATCTGCGAGAAATACTGCTGTGCCCAGGCATTCACAATGAACATACTTTCGCGGTCGCTGCGGATGCGTTTCTCTTCATCGCTCAATTCCCGCTCCTGTATCTCTATATTATATTTCTTCGCCAGGAAACGAAGCGCGTCAAAATACCCCAGCTGCTCATGCTTCATAATGAAATGAACAGCCGTTCCACCTTCTCCACAAGCAAAACATTTACATATATTCTTAGCCGGAGAAACATAAAACGACGGAGACTTATCATCGTGAAAAGGACAAAGCCCTACATAATTAACTCCTCTCTTCCGAAGTGTAACGAATTCAGAAACTACGTCCACTATGTTCGCAGCATCCAATATCCGGTCTATGGTAGGTTGATCTATCATCTTTTACTGTTTCCTTATTTTATAGACAAATGTACGATATTATTTGACAAACAAACCGTTTTAATATTACTTTTGTCGGAACTATAAACATACAAGCAAAAACAACATATAAACTCGACTTCTATGAATAAGCTATTACCCCTATTAATCGGGATTGTCGGCCATTTGTTTATTTCCTCTGATTTAATGGCCCAGTCGGCAACAAACGGCTTTACACTTCCTGCCATTCCGGATACACTTCAGACAGTTGAGTCGCGTTCTTCTTATCTGGTAGCGCACTACTGGGACCGTTTCTCGTTTGCCGACAGCCTGCAATTCATGAACCAGCCGGAAATGGTCGAGCAGGCTGTGGTCGACTATGTAGATCTTTTCCGCCTGGTTCCGGCAGCAGAAGCCGAAAACTCGTTGTCGGCTCTGATGGATCAGGCATCCGTTACTCTCAACGGATTCTTATTCTTTTACAATACTTTGGAGAAATATCTTTACGATGCGACTTCGCCGATGCGGAACGAGGCACTTTTTATTCCGGTTCTCCAAAAGATGATGGCTTCAAACAAGCTGAGTGATGACGACAAGCTGCGACCTGCCATGCTGTTGAAGTCGGTCAGCAAAAACAAAGTAGGCAGTATGGCAGCCGACTTCAGTTATACGAAGCCCGATGGCAGCCGGCACCGGCTTTCCGAACTGCAGACTCCACTCATCCTGCTCCTTTTCTTCGATCCGGAATGCGACGATTGCCATCAGGTCATTATGCGACTGGAGAAAACTGATGTGCTTAACCTGTTGACTGCCGACAGGCAATTAACCGTTTTGGCCGTTTATCCGGGAGAAAACAAACGCTTATGGCAAACCATGGCACAGCATATGCTTCCGACATGGGAAATAGGAATGGACGAATCACAGACGATCTACAACAAAGAGCTGTATGATATTCTGGGTTTCCCGTCCATGTATCTGTTGGACCAGCACAAAACTGTCATACTCAAAGATGCCAGTCTGACAGCTTTAGAAGAATACTTCGGGGCCAACGAAAATACACATAAATAGGTATTGTAAAACGACGAAGGTCTTTCTACTTTTGCTTGGGTCAGAAACAAATATATAATATTAAACAAACGAGAAATGGCAAACCATCACGAACATTCACATCATCACGAGCACCACTTAGTGCCGGCTTCCCTGAACAAAATATTCATCTTTTGCATCGCGCTTAACTTGCTGTTCGTCATAATCGAAGCTGGCGTCGGATTTATCTACAATTCATTGGGATTACTGTCTGATGCCGGTCACAACCTGAGCGATGTATTCAGTCTGCTGCTCGCACTCGTGGCGTTTCGGATGGCAAAGCTCCATGCCACCCATCATTTTACCTATGGATACAAAAAAGCGACCATTCTGATTTCATTAGCAAATGCCATGATATTGCTGGTTGCCGTAGGTGCCATTCTGATTGAAAGTATTTATAAACTAAAAAACCCTGAGCCAGTATCGGGCGAAGCCATCAGCTGGACAGCAGGTATAGGTATTCTCATCAACGGACTGACTACCTGGCTATTGATGCGAGACCGGAAGAAAGACCTGAATGTACAAGGAGCATTTCTCCACATGATGATGGATACATTGGTTTCCGTAGGAGTTGTAATCTCAGGTATTTTAATCAGTTTCACCGGCTGGAACTGGATTGATTCGATTATCAGTCTGCTCATTGCCGCAGTCATTCTTATATCTACTTTCGGACTATTGAAAGAAAGTCTCTTCCTTTCTATGGATGCTGTCCCGGCTTCAGTTCATCTGGAAACCATCCAGCAGGAAATCGAAGCTCTTCCTCAAGTAAAAAGCTGGCATCACCTGCATATCTGGGGAATCAGTACTACCGAAAATGCGGCCACGGTCCATATTGTTTTGAACAATATTGCAGAAATGGAGACGGTCAAACCCCGTATCAAGCAGATTTTCAGCTCTGCCGGAATCTCACACAGCACCATCGAGTTTGAATCGGCCTCCTGCCAGTGCCATGAACAGGAATGCTCATAATTCAATTCTTTCTATATGACCTCTTGATCATAAACTCGTGACTTTCTAATACGAATCTCGTTACTTTTTAATTGTTTGACAGTAGTCGTAAAGCTTTTCCATATATGTGGTAAAGCTTTTTGACCTATATGAAAAAGCTTTACCACATCTGTCAAACAATTACTTTCTAACGTGAATCGAATTAATTTCTAATGAGAATTGAATTAATTTCTAACGACAATCTATTTCTGTTGCCCGTCTTTTCCATCTAAAACTGATACCAATCCCGGTTCACGCACCTCAGTTCCTTTGGCACGCGTCAGGTTATCGCCTAATTCCTTACGCTTTTCGTCGGCGATCTTCATCAGCTTGACGGCCCGCTCCGGATACTGATGCAACACATTGTAACGCTCTCCGGGATCACGACGCAAATCATACAGCTCGCTAGCACGCAGTTCGACCGTTGCCAGGTTACCGGGTTTTCCGTCGTTGCCCGGGGCATAAGCTCCGTAGGTTACATACTTATGTGGGAAAACCAGTTTAAATTCACCATCGGTAACTGCCTCCAAATCATTCCGATTATAATAATACACAAACGATTCCCGTGGATTTGCCTGTTCATCACCTTCAATCAAAGGCAGGATACTGACACCATCAATCTTCCTGGGAGGTAACGATGCTTCAGCAATCTCGGCAAAAGTAGGAAGCAAATCAATGTTCGAGGCCAGTTTGTTGCAAATCGTTCCGGCTTTCGTATGGCCTTTCCAATACATAATACAAGGGACACGGTTTCCACCGTCGAAAGTTGTGGCCTTAGCTTCCCGCAATCCGCCAGCCGAACCGGCATGATTTCCGTAATTCGCCCACGGACCATTGTCGGAAGTAATGACAATCAGTGTCTGTTCTTCCAAACCCAGTTCCTTCACCGTCTTCCAGACTTCACCAATACTCCAGTCTATTTCCATCATCACATCCCCAAAAAGGCCCTGCTCACTCTTACCTTTAAATTTATCAGATACAGCTAGAGGGACATGAGGCATACTATGTGCCAGGTAAAGAAAGAAAGGCTTATTCTTGTTCTTCCGGATAAACTGAACGGAACGCGTCGTATAGTCGGTAGTAAAACAGCTTTGGTCTGTATTGTAACCTACCACCTCATTCCCGTCGTAAGTAGGAAGATCCGGGAAATTGAATATCTCACCCTGCTGCGGATGAAACGGCCACATGTCATTCGAGTAAGGCAAACCATAATATTCGTCAAAGCCATTCTGTAACGGAAGAAAAGCACGCTGGCTTCCCAAATGCCATTTTCCGAAGATAGCCGTACTATATCCTTTCTGCTTTAAGACTTCACCCAATGTCATTTCATCCGGATGAATTCCATAATCGGAATCAGGACCGGGAGCACCTGAAAAGCCAATACGGTTCGGATAGCAACCCGTCAGCAATCCGGCCCGCGAAGCTCCGCTGATAGGCTGGGCAGCCAGGAAATGCGTAAAGCGGACTCCCTGCGCCGCCAGTAAGTCAATTTGCGGTGTCTTGTAACCATAAGCTCCGTTACAAGAAAAGTCACCGTACCCCACATCATCCAGATTCACCAGAATAATATTCGTATAATCCGCCGCTAACACTGGTATCATTCCGGCAGAAAGCAACGTACCCAAAAGCCATTTCCTATTCATGATATATAGATTTTACGTTAATAATATAATGTATATTCTTCTTTTGCATACGAAAGTAAAAAAGTATTCGAATAAAAGCAACAAACATACAATCACCATCCAGCTCAATGAGGGAGTAAAATCCGGGAAAGTCAACTTCGAAGTTACCAATTTATGGATTGCTCCAAACAAAGGCCTGCCCTACTCTTACGACATTTAAGCAATTCGTTATAAGTAACGTCAACTCTTTTCTTATATATTCAATAAGCAAGGCTGTCTGAAAACAAACCTATAATCAGACAGCCTTATTCTTTTATCCTCTATAAACAGAACTGTTACAACTGAGTCAGTTCCCCGGTAACAGAATTCATGATAAAACCACGCACCACAATATCAGAAGGAATCAACGGATGATGCTGTACCAGCTCAACAGACTCGTGAACAGCCTTCTCGGTATCGTCGAATCCACTCAGCCACGATTCGAAATCTATCCCGCAATAACGCATCATATCAATATGGTCTTTCGATATGCCGCGTTCCATCATATGATGAATCATCACGTCGCTGTCCATGTGTTGAACACCGCAATCAGTATGACCAATAATCATCACTTCCTTTACTCCTAATTCATAAATTGCCACCAATAAACTACGGATTACACTATCGAACGGTTGAGAAATTGTTCCTCCAGCATTCTTAATGATTTTAACATCACCGTTCTTCAACCCTAATGCTGCCGGCAGCAGTTCTGTCAATCGCGTATCCATACACGAAACAATGGCAATCTTCTTATCCGGATATTTGTTGGTTATATACTTTTCGTATCCTTTCCGTTCCACAAATTCCCGGTTATACTTTAAAATATCTTCTAACATGGATTTTTCGTCTGTTTGATTCTACAATAAGTATGAGGTGAAAACCGTTCAAAATTAGCGAGATTTCAGCTTGACTGTATTTCTTCTGTACTAAAACATTTTAACGGCCATATTTTTTGCCTTAAATCAAGAAAACTTTTTTACCATAAAAAAAACACGAAACAAGCATACATCATATAAAAATCAGTCGTACTTTTGTGTCGTAAAACATAACCGTTAAGCACAAAGGAAAAGTTAGAATAGGTTTCTTTCATAACAACAATGAAGCGTCATTGCAAAGAACCAGTCAAGGATAGCTTAGAAATTCTGAGTTGATTCTTGACTTTAGTAAAGAGCAAAAAGATTGTTTAGGAT
The DNA here is from genome assembly GCF_023744375.2 of Parabacteroides sp. AD58. Classification (NCBI taxonomy): domain Bacteria; kingdom Pseudomonadati; phylum Bacteroidota; class Bacteroidia; order Bacteroidales; family Tannerellaceae; genus Parabacteroides; species Parabacteroides absconsus. The sequence goes on from NZ_CP146284.1 coordinate 1,286,202, forward strand.
AATTGACAGGAGAAAGAAGATTCGGAAAGGTTTTTAGTAGGTAGGTTTTCGATTTTAATATTGGTTGATTCATATTGTATTTTAGGTTTTATTTTGACTGAATCTTCTTTACAAACGTCAAAAGGTTGTTTAAAATTAAAAGTATGAAAAGGTTGGTTTCAAAATGGATGAAACTCTCTTCCAGCTGGTTGACAGTAATCGGCAGACTGGAACTGATGAAATGGGGATATGGCAGTTATTGATCATATCCCTTTTTTTATTTATGCCTTTCTTACCGAATACAGTTACCAGCCATTCAAATTCTCTGAATTACAGATGATGCCAAGCCCATTTTTGATAAATCTTCTATCAAATTTATAAAGTCCAATTTCTTTATTTTCCATTTCTTTGTATAGAATCATCTAATCGTATACTCATATGAAAAAATTCTGTCTGCTTATCGGTTGGCTAATTTATAACTGCATCAGTTATGCTGCCCCACTAAAAGTATATCATCTGACTTGCGAACATATCCAAAATCCATTGGGAACCGACCAGCTACAACCGCGGCTAAGCTGGAAGCTGGAATCAGACGAGCGAAATCAATACCAGTCTGCTTACGAGATTCTGGTTTCGACCGACCGAGAAAAACTGGAAAAAGGGAAAGCTGATATCTGGAACAGCGGACGGATAAAAAGCGATGAAACCATTCTGATTCCCTACACTGGAAAGAAGCTGAAATCATTTACCCGTTATTATTGGAAAGTGAGGGTTTATAACCAACAGGGAGAAGCATCCGATTGGAGTGAAACGGCCTGGTGGGAAACCGCCATGTTAAAAGCCGACGATTGGAAAGCAGCGTGGATCTATGATGGAAGCCAGGCTCCGTCTGATCCGAATGACTTCTATAAAGACAATCCAGCTCCCCTATTCCGGAAAACCTTCCAAGCCAAAACAGGAATTCTATCAGCCCGCTTGTACATAGCCGGTATCGGATATTACGAAGCCAGCCTGAATGGTCAACGGATCGGTGACAGATTGCTGGATCCCGGATGGACGAACTATGACAAAGAAATTCTATACAGCACGTATGATATTACCGACATGATTCAAACTGGGACAAATTGCCTGGGCGTTGTGTTGGGTAATGGCTTTTATAATCCGATTCCCATGCCGATATTCAAGAATCTGCGTGAATATCTGACGATCGGTCAACCCTGTTTGAAAGCCCAATTACTGATCACTTATGAAAATGGAAAACAAGAATGGATTTATTCTGATTCCAGTTGGACCTATGCCGATAGTCCTGTCCTGCGTAATAATGTTTATTTAGGCGAGAAATACGATGCCCGAAAAGAAATCAGAGATTGGGATAAGCCTACTTACAATGATGATCAATGGAAACAGGCAGTTCCTGTACCAACACCGCCACAAGGAAAACTGACAGCTCAAATGCAACCACCCATCCGTATCCGTGAAATCATACATCCAACCCGTATGACGGAAACACGACGAGGAGAATTTGTCTTTGACCTCGGGCAAAACATGGCGGGAGTTGCCCGAATTAAAGTAAAAGGCCCGAAAGGAACACGTGTTACCATCCGGTATGGAGAAGATGTCTATTCCGATGGAAGCCTTAATGTGATGACATCTGTTGCCGGACAACATAAAACTGTCTGGAATGCCAATCAGGAAGCGGCCGGAGCTCCACCTACTGCCTGGCAGGAAGATACCTATATATTAAAAGGAGAAGGTGAGGAAATCTGGATGCCGCGATTCACCTTCCACGGATTTCGATATATTGAAATTACAGGCTGGCCCGGAAGACCTACATTAGATAACATTGAAGGAATCCGATTAAGTGCAGACCTGCAAACCACAGGGCAGTTCACCTCATCAAACGAATTGCTTAATCGCTTACACCGGGTTTTGGACTATACATTTCTCAGTAACGTCTTCAGTGTAGAATCAGATTGCCCGGCTCGTGAAAAGTTTGGATATGGTGGTGACATCGTAGGTGTTTCACGTACATTCTGTTATTTCTATGACATGCATAATTTCTATGCAAAAGCGATTCGGGACTTTGCCAACGATCAACGTCCTTTAGGAGGATTCACGGAAACAGCACCTTATAATGGTATAGCCGATCAAGGTTTGGGAGACGGTTCCGGTCCGATTGGCTGGCAACTGGCGTTTGCATTCCTGCAAAAACAGCTTTACGAATATTACGGAGACAAACAAATCATAGAGAATTATTATCCTCAACTCAAAAGGCAAGTAGACTTCCTGGCGTCAAAAGCGGAGAACTATATTATTGACCGTTGTATCAACGATCACGAAAGCCTGGACCAGCGTATTCCAGCCTTGTTTGCCACGGCACACTTTTATCACCACGTCCTTTTGATAACGGAATTTGCCCAACTGACAAATCGGAAAGCCGACCAGCAGCAATATGAGTCACTTGCTCGGCAGATCAAAACAGCATTCATCCAAAAGTTTGTTCAAACCAGCACAGGAAAGATTGGCAACGGAACACCTGCAGAACAGGCCTTCGGTTTATACTACGGACTTATCCCTGAAGACATAAGAACAAAAGTAATCCAACAATTACTTCAGGCCATTTCCGACCGGAACAACCACATAACCTCTGGTATTTTCGGTACACCGATCGTCCTTACCGTCTTAAGTGATTTGAACTTAAATGACATCGCCTATCAGATGGCTACACAAACAGATTTTCCAGGCTGGGGCCATATGTTATCTTCCGGCGCAACAACTTTATGGGAAACATGGAAGTATTCAGACAACGTATTCTCTCATAATCACCCGATGTTCGGTAGTGTCGGCGAATGGATGTATCAGTCACTGGCTGGAATTAAAGCTTTGTCTCCCGGGTTTAAACAGATAAGTATTCATCCTCAGGCAAGTGGTGATCTACAATGGGTTAATAGTAGCTATGAATCATCACGCGGGAAAATCACCTGTCAATGGAAAAAAGAAAATGGAACTTATACGCTTCAGGTACATATTCCCGCCAATACAAAAGCTCAAGTATTTATTCCTAATAAATCTTCATTCATAAAAGAAAGCGGAGAAAGTATCGCTTCTTCTTCCCTCATACAAATCATACGGGAAGAATCGGACCACTGCTGGATAGAAATTCCATCCGGAACCTATTTGTTCAGTTGCCCAATTCCACCAAAGAACTAATCAAGCATTCAGGATTTGCCAGAACCGTTCGGGAAGACAAATATTCCCAACGGAAATGGCATCCCGAAACAAAGGAGCAATTTCCTCTGGCTTAAAACCGGCAATGCCACAACCTATCTCAGTTACCAAGAATGTGTATTCAGGATGAGCTTTGGCAAAAGCTATAAATTCATCTACATACGGACGAATAGCCTCTACTCCACCATGCATCGTTGGAATACCATAAGTCTGACCTTGCAAGCCTGTGCCTTGTCCCCAGACAGCACCCCATTTCCGATATGCCAATAAAGCAGCACCACCGCCGTGTTGTCCTTCCAGATTACTGCCAAACACAAAGATTTCATTCGGCTTCAGTTCCTGAATCCAATTACTTGTTATGCGTTGAGTATCCATATATTTAAGTTTATAAGTTTTTGAGCCCTTCTGCTTTCAGCCAGGTACATCTATAACAAAAAAGTATGTTACAAATATAGCCAATCCAAGCATACTATTTGTAACATACTCTGAAAAAGATTCAACAGCCGCACCTGACGGCTGCCTCATCTGATTTATAAATTACGAATCCAAATATTCCGATAAGCAACAGGAACACCATGATCCTGCAACAAAAGCGGCAAACGTCCGTGAGGCTTGTATGTCGGGAAACCAATATATGGAGTATTTCCTTTCAAAATATAATTGTTCTGAACTAAAATACCGTTTAATACCACTGTGATCATAGCCGGAGACTCCATTACACCATCTGTCCCAAAACGAGGAGCTTTCCAATAGATATCATATACCTGCCATTTTTCTGTTCCAGTGAATGCATTAGCAGCCGGAGCCTGCTGTTTATAAATACTTCCAACCATACCATTGACATATGTCGGATTATCTTCGCCGTCCAAGACTTGTACTTCATAAATACTCTGTAAGAAGATACCACTATTACCTTTCATCTGTAAAGTATTATTAGGACCTGGCTTCGGAGTCTTGAATTCAATATGCAGCTGGCAATCTCCAAAATATTCTTTTGTCTGAATTGTGCCAGTTCCAGGAACGACAACCATAGCTCCGTCTTCTACTTTCCATTTGGCATCTACTTCCTTTCCGTCTTTATCCAAAGAAACCCATTTAGACAAATCTTTACCATCAAACAAGACGATCGCATCTGAAGGCGGATTTCCTGGTTTGTCACCCGGTTGAACTTTAGGAGGCTGCGGAGAATACCATTCTGTACATTCTGGAGCAACATGTCCTCCTTCTTGCGCACTCATTGTCGTAAAAGCGCAAATCAAGCTGATTAGCATAAGTACTTTTTTCATACAATAAAATATTTAGTTAGCAATAAATTAAATAATAAATTCCGTTTTTATAAGGCATTTTTCATGGAATCTGATAACAAAATAATACAAAACTTTCCAAATAGCCAAATGTTTTCTACACGATTGATCATTTACTTTTTTTCTTTTTTCCCTTCAAGCGCAATTTCTCTGCCAAGAGAGAATGACGTTCTGCCATGTCCTCATCGCCAGCTAGATGAAATAAATCAGCTAGATATTCATGTGTTGCAATATGTTCCGGCTTTACTTGAGATGCTTTAATAAAATCGGCTAATGCTTCTTCATAATGTCTTTGATAGTAAAATGTCTTTCCCCGGTTATAGCGAGCCTTGAATGACTGCGAATCTAAGGTTATTGCCTTATTAAAGCAGACCAACGCTTCATAGTCGTCACCCATATCGAATAATGTCACACCTTTTCGTACCCAGGCATCCACATAAGTCGGATTCATCTTAAGAGCTTTATTAAAACACCGGAGACCTGCTTCCAAATCATGAACCTTGGTGACACATTCATTCCCCATCAGATAATATTCGTGAGCATATTCTTTCATAACAGCTCTCATCTCATGCAGTTCTTCCTGTAATGCCTTGATTTTCTCCTTTTGGTTCACAAGTCGTTGAAGCTTCAAACGGATCAAGCGCTGCACGGAAGGACTATCCATTTCATTCCGCTTTTTGAGAGCTGAAGCAAATGCCTCAACAGCTTCCTGCATGTTCCGTTTATCAAAGCTCTGCGCGGCTTTTACATAAAGCATCTCAGCTTCACTTTCCCGAAGGCTTTGTTCTATAAGCCGACGATCATTGAACTGACGACTGAAATCTACTATTTCTTTTCTGATAAAAATATTCCGAAGAACAACAGGTGCTTTCAATACTAAACCCTCAAGAGAAGTGCACCGGCTCAAAGCCACATAAGTCTGACCTCCGGCAAAAACGCCACCACTCAGGTCCACAACAACACGACTGAAAGTCAAGCCCTGACTCTTGTGTACCGTAATTGCCCAAGCCAGACGAATAGGAAGCTGTTCAAACGTACCTATAACTTCCTCTTCAATCCGTTTCTCTTTCTCATTATATTTATACTTACAATTCTCCCACGAAGAACGTTCTACCAGATATTCTTTCCCATTCTCCAAAAGGACATATACATTCCCATCTTCATCAATACCTGAGACCATGCCAATCGTTCCATTCACCCATCGCTTGTCCCGATCATTCTCTATAAAAATTACTTGGGCTTTTTCCTTAATAGAAAGATTCAAGGCTGTAGGCAATGAAGACTCCGGAAAATCCCCATTAATTACTCCTTTCGAAACAAACTCTTCACCAGGCAGTTCTTCCAGTTTCCGCTCATTAATATAATCAACCTGATCACGTCGGGTTGCCAAAGTAATGTACATATCTTCATTCTTCGGTTCAAACTGCGGAAAACAACGTTCATTCAGAACATTTAAATCCAACGGACGCACCACGTTTGTCCGAATCTTATCTAAAATATCAATAAATACCGGATCGCGCTGACGATAAACTTTCTGTAATTCAATTGGGACCAGATGAATCTCATGGAACACACGAGCAGAAAAGAAAAAAGGATTCGGATAAAAAAGATTCAAGATTTCACGCTGATCAGACGGAACAACAGGTTCTAACTGGAAAACATCACCTACAAAAAGAAGCTGTTTACCACCAAAAGGCAAACGCATGTTACCCGAATATACCCGCAAGATCCGATCGACACAATCAATAATATCAGCCCGCACCATTGAAATTTCATCAATGATTACCAATTCGACCTCCTCTATAATCTTCTTCCGCTCTTTATTATATTTGAAGAAGTCAAAAATCCTTCCATTCTTCAAACTCAAGTCCGGATCGTCAGGTAACATCGGGCGAAAAGGCAGTTTGAAAAATGAATGCAATGTCATTCCTCCTGCATTAATGGCTGCAATACCAGTCGGTGCCAGTACAACATGTTTTTTCTTTGTATGCTGACAGATGTACTTCAAGAACGTAGATTTTCCCGTTCCGGCTTTCCCTGTAAGAAAAACAGACTGACGAGTATATGAAATCAGCTGAAGGGCTTCTTGAAATTCCTTATTGTTCGTGTCTATAGTAAAATCCACAATATTATGAGTTTAGTTGACAAGTAAAAAATAACAAGGTCTCAAGTATAACAAACCCTGAAACCTTGTAGACCAAATCTTGTTAACTCTTTATTTAACAACTTTCTGTAAAGCCTCTTGTACCAATTTTTCCATGACTTTATAACCTTCCAAAGTTGGATGCACACCGTCTTTTGAATATTTCTCAGGCAAACCATCTCGTTCATCTTTCATTGCTGAATGATAATCTACATAGAGAATATTATGAGCATCGGCATACGCTTTCATCTTCGCATTCAATGCCTTGATTCCTTCTGCCGGTTTCAACTCCGGACGCCATCCAAACTGATAAGCAGGTAAAGTGGAACATAATATTACCTTGATATCATTAGCCTGAGCTAACTGAATCATAGAAACTACATTATCAAATGTCTGTTCAGGAGTCACAGCATAATCATTATGGGCTAAATCATTTGTTCCAGCCAAAATAACAACGGCCTGAGGTTTCAGATTAATAACGTCCTGACGGAAACGCATTAACATCTGAGCAGAAACCTGTCCTCCGATTCCTCTTCCTACATAGCCGTTCTTCGTAAAGAAATCCGGATCAGCCACTGGCCAGCCGTCGGTAATAGAATTTCCCATAAACACAGCTTTTACAGGTTGCTGAATAGAAGCATTAGCCTCCTGATATCTTCCAAAATTAGCCCAATCTTTCAATGGCTCTTGAGCTGCTAACTGCAAGCAGCCCGCTATACACAAGGCTGCAATAAATAAATGTTTCATGATGTTATTATTTAAAGAAAACTTTGTCAACTAATTCATTTAATAAATTTCTTTCGCCACCCGACGCACACTTTCTGAAGCCATCATCGTATAAAAATGCAAGCTTGGAACACCGTGGGCAATCAAATCCTTACACTGCTGAATACACCACTCTACACCAACTTCCTTCGCTTCATCATCAGTTTTGCACTTCCGTAATTCGGCAGCAAATGGCTCAGGAATATCGGAACGGAACACACGAGGAAGCACCGTCAATTGGTTTCGGAACACAATAGGTTTAATTCCTGGTATAATCGGTACATTTATCCCTTCTTTTCGGCAACGACTCTCAAAAGCATAGAACTTTTCATTGTCAAAGAACATCTGCGTTACTAAGTAACTGGCGCCATTCTTTACTTTTTCCTTCAAGTAATAAATATCAGAATCCATATTGGGCGCTTCTTCATGCTTTTCAGGATAACAAGCCATACCATACGAAAATGGCGTATCAATGCCTTCAATCCGTGAACCGTCTAATGCAATTCCTTCATTAAAGCGGTTTACCTGCTGCTGCAAGTCGGTAGCATGCTCATGATACTGTTCCGGATGCTGTTCGACTTCCAATGTTTTAATATCACCCCGCAAAAGCAGTAGATTATGCACACCTAAAAAATTCAAATCGATCAACGCATATTCTGTCTCATCTTTTGTAAAGCCCTTACATATAATATGAGGCACAGCCGGTATTCCATATTTATTTTGAATAGCAGAAGCGATAGCCACTGACCCCGGACGTTTACGGATGTTCACCTTTCGCAGACTTCCATCTGGCTGAGGCTTGTAAATGTATTCGCTATGATGTGAAGTTATATTGATATACTTCGGATCGAACTCGCGCAGCTTATCAATAACTTGATAAACTTTCTGTATACTATTACCTTTCAATGGAGGCAGAATTTCAAAGGTAAATGCTGTCCCTTGATGGTTATTAATCAAATCTACTACGTTCATCTTCTCTTTTTTTTCACAAAAATACGAATTTGTATCCGTTTTCAGCTACATCGTAAAACAAATTCCTATAAAATGCCCAAAGACTTAAAAAACGTAAGCGAAAAAGAACAATTTATACTATTTAATAATACCTTTGCAACAAAATCAAATACTAAGAAATCATGGAAAATTTAAACTGGTCTGAACTTGGGTTCGGTTACATCAGAACGGATTATAACATCAGATGTTATTATCGGAATGGAAAATGGGGAGAATTAGAAGTTTGTTCTTCTGAAATATTGAATATCCACATGGCTGCTACTTGCCTGCATTACGGACAGGAATCATTCGAAGGCTTGAAAGCTTTCCGCGGAAAAGACGGAAAGATTCGTGTCTTTCGCATGGATGAGAATGCAAAACGTATGCAATCTTCCAGTAGAGGAATTAAAATGGCAGAATTGCCAATTGAACTCTTTGAAGAAGCAATCCGCAAAGTCGTAAAACTGAATGAACGCTTTGTACCTCCATATGAAAGCGGTGCTGCTTTATATATTCGTCCGTTGATGTTGGGCTTGGGTGCACAAGTTGGTGTAAAGCCAGCTCCTGAATATATGTTCGTCGTATTCGTTACACCAGTTGGTCCGTATTTCAAAGGAGGCTTCCAGCCGTCTAAAGTTTGCATCTTGCGTGAATATGACCGCGCTGCTCCTAACGGCACAGGTACGATCAAAGTCGGTGGTAACTATGCAGCCAGCTTGGTAGCAGGCGAAATTGCGCATTCCAAAGGATATGCAGCTGTGTTGTATCTGGATCCGAAAGAAAAGAAATATCTAGACGAATGCGGTCCAGCCAACTTCTTCGGAGTCCGGGGAAACAGTTATATCACTCCGAAATCTCATTCTATCCTGCCGTCTATCACGAACAAGAGTTTGCAACAGTTGGCAGCAGACATGGGTCTGACAGTAGAATGCCGCCCTGTTCCGTTAGAGGAGATCGCAACATTCGACGAAGCAGCAGAATGTGGTACAGCTGCTGTGATCGCTCCGATCTCACAGATTGACGACTTGGATGAAAACAAATCGTATGTTATCGCTAAAGATGGCAAACCAGGTCCAGTTTGTGAAACATTATATCATAAATTGCGTGCTATCCAATATGGAGACGAACCTGATAACTACGGCTGGATCACCATCATTGAATAATTCTTTTTCTACTAGAGGAAATCATATGTTTTCGGTTTTGTGCCGAAACAACTATATTTAACAAACTACAGAGGCATGAGATTAATTTATTCCATGCCTCTGTTTTTTTATCAACGAATGCAGAAATCGCAAATCAACTTTTGTCTTCATTTCCTATATACACAACGGATTTATCCCAACAGATAGTAAAAAAGACACGATTCACCGAAATTAGTAAACCGTGTCTTCATAATATTCACTTTTGAAATGCTTAATCCCAAGCCGGTGGCTCAACACCCATCAAGTTCTTAACGAAGAAGTCGTGCATCTTGTGCATTTCAAACGGACCACCCAAACTATGTGTCTTACCCGGCAAATAGAGCTGATCGAAATTCTTATTTGCCTTCATCAACTCACTTACAACCTGCAACGTAGAAGCCGGATCGACATTATCATCCAATTCTCCATTGATCAACAGGAGTTTTCCTTTCAAGCGCCAAGCATTATCCACATTTGATGAGGCACTATAAGATTCATCGATTGGATAACCCATCCATTGTTCATTCCACCATACTTTATCCATCCGGTTATCATGGCAACCACACAGAGCTACAGCAACCTTATAGAAATCATTATGGAACAGCAAAGCCGCCATAGCATTCTGACCACCAGCAGACCAGCCATAAATACCGACACGATTGATATCCATATACGGATATTTGGCAGCTGCAGCTTTAATCCAGGCAATACGATCAGGGAAACCTGCATCTTTCAGATTCTTCCAGCAGACATCGTGAAAGGCTTTAGAACGGTTGGCCGTACCCATTCCGTCAATCTTAACCACGATGAATCCCAGTTCAGCCAATCGGGAACAAAGATGATCGGTCGCCCGGAAATATTTCTCAACATGCGAGTCATGTGGTCCTGCATAAATCATCTCTACAATCGGATATGAACGGGAAGCATCAAAAGTAGAAGGACGGATGATCTTACCCCAAATATCAGTCTTTCCGTCACGTCCTTTAGCATGGAAAACTTCGGGTAATTGCCATCCATATTCTACTAATTCACTTATATCGCTCTTTTCCAGCGAAGCCACCACAGATCCATCTGATACTTTCCGCAACACAGATACATAAGGCATGTCTGCACGCGAATATGCATCTACAATATATTGATGATCGGCCGACAAAGTCACCTCATGATTGGCATTCTCAGGTGTTAAGTCTTTAAAACCTGTACCGTCCAAATTAATCCGGCAAAGATGTAAATGATACGGATCTTCGTCAGCATGGAAACCAGAAGCCCGGAAATAAATTACTCCCGCATTTTCATCTATGTATTCCACGTTTCGAACAACCCATTCACCTTTCGTTACCTGACGGATCACTTGCCCGTCATTGCCAAACAGATAAAGATGACGCCAACCGTCGCGTTCGGAAATCCAAAGCATCTGTTTCCCGTCCTGCAAATCATAGCGGAAACGATTATTATAATAGAAGAAGGTTGGAACCTGTTCATCCACTAAATGTGTAATCTTACCATTTTCGGCATTAACCTCACCTACGATATAGCGCTGATGACCACGCTGGTTAAACTCGAACGTAAACGCCCTACTGTCACTCCGCCAACCTGTCAAATATAAATCAAACTGGTTCTCATATAAATTTGTTTCCAATGGAATTTGTTTTTTCTTTTCCCAATCGAACAAGACAGGAACTGATACTGGCAAAACATCTCCCGGCTTGGCATAATTCCGCCATTGCAAGATTGGTTGTAACTGAGTAGACGGGCGTGATTCCAACAACGGAATGCGTCGTTCTTCCACTTCCCGAGTTTTGACTGTAGCAATTTTCTTTGAATCCGGAGACCACATAATCCGGCTTCCATAGGTATAATTCCGGATACCGTCCATCGTCAGTGCCGTTACTTCCTCCTTATTCTTCCGACTACGGACATAGAGGTTATTATCCTGGATATACGCTTCCCACAAACTATCAGGCGATGCAACCGGTTTATCGTTCTTTCGCCAAAAATCCCACCGAGGTCTCTCTTCTTCCTTCATCAGCTCATCTACTAAAGGCTTATTCTTACCTTTTAAGTAAACAGCCAGACCCTGTTTATCCACCGCTTTATTTTTCTTTCCAGTTTCAGCATCCACCAAATAAAAGACGGTACCTGTCTTTTCCCGATTCTGATACCAAAAGAAATGTGAATCACCCAACCAATGCGGCTTGACTGCAGAAGAATACACCTTGTTTTCCAACTTCAAGATTGTATCAGACCGCTGATAATCCGCTTTTGTCACTTGGGCCTTTGCTGCAGCCCACGGAAGTAATAGTGACAAGCAACATACATAAAAAATACGTTTATTCATACATGTTTTTCTATTAGAATTACTTACAATTAAACACTTTCATACAATCGTTTTATAACAGGTACTTTCAGGATTAATAATAACACCCATACGGGAACAAATGTACACAATACAACTGTAAATTTCGTAAAAAAACCCGGTATACAGCTATATTGCTTCCGAAATAATGCCCGCAAAGCCACAGCTACTGTCTCCCGAGGAGACTGCATCACCCCAAATCTCCTAAGCCATTTTCTCTTCTGCTCGCTTAGATGATACAAAGGCGTATCCACGGCACCGGGGAATAAAGCCGTGACTCCCACTCCATACCGCTTAAATTCATACCAAACCGATCGGGAAAAAGACTTCAGGAAAGCCTTTGTTGCCGCATAATGCGAAATCGTCGGATAAGGCATCCAGGCTGTTGAGGAAGAAGTTATCAAGATATATCCTTTCTGTCGTTTCTGCATATCCTCACCAAAGAGACGGATTAACTTAACAGGAGTTGTACAATGCAAACGAACAATCTGTTCTAACCGTTCAAGTGGAGTCCGCACCAAGGTAGAAAAAAGAAGCATACCCGCATTACTTACCAGAACTTCCACCTCAAGTCCCCAAGAATTTACCATTCGGTAAACTCCTTCAGCTGCGTCAGAAACTGTTAAATCAATATCTATCACCCGAACATCCACCTGATATTGCAAACAAAGCATTTCAGCAACCAGCCGGTTCTCATCCGGCTGGTTACTGACTACTATAATACCATATCCACGTTCAGCCAACTGCCGGGCGAACTCCAAGCCTAATCCCGACGAAGCACCTGTTATTACGGCATAACTCATGTAACTATATCCAGCTGTATATTATCTTTTGCTTCTTTTAAGTAAGGAATTTGCACTTCATAGACAGGCAAAAAATCGTAATACTTTTCTTCTGAACTGACTATTTCTAATAAGACAACCCCGTATTTATAATCTCCATTTGTTCCTGTAAACAATGATTCGGGATTTAGCTGAATGCATCCGTCTTCATCCGTTGTATACGATGACACACTATTATTTTCAACAGTATACGAATACATTACTGATCCATATATATTCACTTTTGCATTACTAATCGGCTGTTCACCTTTTAACATCTTTAAAGTCAGCGTCTCCGGGAAAGGAGGTTCCTCTAACGGACAAAAGCCAGGCTCGCCTCTTACCAAATCTTTATTCCTATTTATAAGTAATTGTGCATATTCAGACCATGAATCGCCACCCCAACAAACATTCATAATACATTTTACCGGAGAAAAAATTAAATTACAAATAGGATTCGTTTTTACTTCCATGGCATAGATATCAGGAACGCCTCTGGCATGACCCAATTCATGAGTTATGGCTTCAGATGTTTTATATTTACTCAAAATATCATAGACAGTCTTTCCGTCATCAGCTGCACTTAGGCCATTATCAAACAGACAAACTATCTCCTGCCCCCAACCAGTCCAATCTGAATGAACCCGTTCACCCGCATAATCGCCAATACAACCATCAATGATTAAAAGGTATGGATAATCACCTCGATATGTTAGGCCGTTCACAAATACATCTTCTGAAGAAGAATCATAAACATTCGACTCGTCAAATATCGGATTAAATTTTATATCCGCATCAAAAAAGTTAATGCCATTTTTCCCCTTGTATAAAGCTGCCACATCGTCAAAACGCTCCTGCAACTTCTTTTTCACAATATCAGCATCAGAAAAATACAATTTATAAGTTGCCCTATCCAGCATCACTTTCACATCAAAACTCCAGACATCACGTTCAGAAGCTATATCTGATTCGTCGTCAGCAGTGACCTCCTTCTGATCTTCAAATTCATCTGTTTCTTTTGAACAAGAAGCCATAAAAAAGCTACCAAGTACAAAACTCAAAGCACACAAGAATTTGAGTCTTAAAAATAAATTCCTAATCATCTGTCTCTATTTTTATTATCCAAACCCATTTGTATTGATATAAAACTCTATCCATGCGACAAGGACTTAATCCAAAGCCTGTTGATTACTGTATGTACGTTGTATATGATAGTCACCCCAACTATAGGTTCCTGTATAATCCAAATAAATCTCATTCGTTGCCGGATCATAAGTACTCATATTATTGGCAGTAGTCACAGGTTCCCAGCCAGCACCTTCTCTTGCCCAGCCAGCTAGAATTTCTACCACTTTCTTTCCATTACCGGCATCCTGATCCGTAATCTTTATAATGGGAGAACATTGTTCAAACATAGTTCCACCCCAGCCCGGACACAGGATAGCGTCATTATCTGTTATTACATTGAATGCGGCGACAATCGTACTCTCCGTGAAATTTTCTAAAGCATCTATCCGAGAATACAACGCAGTACTATACGTCGTTCCTGGAGTTGTTGACAATCCAGTCTCTCCAGCACTAATTGTATTATCCCAGCGACCCGTCCATTTAGACGCTTGTTTAATTCTGAAATAGCAAACAGCTCCGTCTTCCATCGGTATCTGATCATTTCCACTGCTAACAATCCTAACTGGCAACAAATAGTATTTACCACCATTAATTTTATCCAAAGCATCAAGAGCTACCGTTATGTTGAATTTCTTACTTTCTTCTCCTTCACTCATTGATACTTCAGGTATGGTATAACTACCTTCTGGAAGCATTTCATAATCTGTTCCATATTGTTCATTATAAGCAATCAATAAAGCAGGATCAGCCTCTGATACAAAGTTAAAATCAAATGTCGTATTTGTAAATGGTATATTTATTTCCATTGGCAGTGACAATTCTTTCTCTCCTGCATTTCTAAATGGATCAAAAGCATAGTCCGTAACAGAACCCTTATTCACCAATTCCACATTAGGTACAACCAAATCGATACTCAAAAATAAACTGCTCTTTGTTTCATTCACCTGTACAAGTGAATTTTCCTGGGTTGTAATCCGGATTGGAATAATATATTTCCATTGCGGATTCTCAGCTGCTAATCGCCGTACTTCATTCAAATCGATATGAACGGTATTTTTAGCAATCGTCTCATCAGCATCCATATGAATCTTATCCGAGTCGAAAGAATAAGCAGAAGAAGGATAAGCTTTCATAGACTCTGTGTCTACACCTGAATTTTCTGATAAAGAAATATCAGAGTCAAAATACACATCTACTTCCTGATCCAAATATCCACTTTTATTAACATACACATCGTATGTCAATTCGCTCTCACCAAAATCAAATGTCGAATAAACAATCTCTCCCGTTTTGGATAGATAGACTTTTGATTGCACCTGCTCCAAATTTTCTTGATTTATACCGTCATTTTCACAGGCAAAACCGGCTATCAAGAATAACAAATAAATTATATTTTTTATTTTCATAACTTTCTAATTTAGAATACAACTAATTACCAACCCGGATTTTGTTTTAATTTCAAATTCTTCGTCATAGAAGACTGAGGTATCGGTTGTAAATATTGTTTTTCCAAAAATACGCGTGTTTCGAAAACCGTTCTCTTATAATATTCCGCACGCATATTATTTAAAGAAGAAATATTTACATTCATTCCATAAGCATTACCATGATTTGTTTCGGTTGAAATCATCCACCGGTTACAATCAAACCACCGTACATTTTCAAAGGCAAATTCAACCTGACGTTCCCGTCTAATTAAGAAAGTAGCCAAATCTTTATCTGTAGTAACCGTCGGATAGACACTTTCAATATCAGGAACACCGGCACGTTTACGAACCATATTCCAATAAACTAAGGCATCAGCCGTTTCACCTAATTCAATCTTCGCTTCAACGTAATTCAATAAAATTTCTGCATATCTAAAATTAGGCCAGCAGCGCCGCCACTGTAACGCGTACGGATTCGTAACAGATGAAGAAGGATGGGTAAATTTAGTTACCAAATAACCTGTTCTGTTATAATCCGAGTTTGAAGAGCCTTCTGTACCATACTTATTCAGATAAATAGGAGCATCTGTTGAAGTATTGGGCCAGACACCTTCATTATAAGCAACACTGGCATAAAAGCGGGGTTCGCGATCTTTATACATATTATAGGCTTCTCCGGTATATCCACTATTTGTCGTATTAAATGTAGGTACCGTAAATATTGAAAAACCTTCCTCTGTATATCCGCTTGTTTCATCTATAATCGGACTTCCGTCTTTCTGATAACCAGTTATAGGATACCGTCCGTTACTCATGGCATAGGCATCTACCTGTTGTTGTGTAACACAAGCCGTTGCATGTCCTTTGAATCTTTCACCATTAGGAGCAGGAGTTAAATCAAGGAAATAAACATCATCTCCCAAATCTTTTGCATCAAGCAGTTCCATATTCCAGTTTTCAGTAAATACCTTTTTGTATGCAATACCCTTTTTGCATTCTTCTTCAGAATCGCTGGTATAAAGTCCATAAGGCATGGTACCCGATTCACACATGTCTATAATTTCCTTAGCGGCATCAGCAGCAATACGCCATTTCTCCGGATCAGCCTTTACTGAGAACAACGGTGTTCCATCTTCTTTCGTTACAGAAGCATAGTAAGGATTTCCATTCATCAATTTACTGGCCGAATAGAGCAACATCCTTGATCTGTAAGCCAATGCTGCAGCTTTCGTGGGTTTACCTGCATAAATCTCTTCCTGCTTGGCTGGCAGATCAGCAGCAACTTCCCGTAAACTTTCTGTAATCCAGTTGACACAGTCTTCCCAAGAATCACGCTCTCTATAAATTGTTTCATTCACGTCTATAACCTCATCCTTAACCAAAATAATAGGACCATAAAGCATTGCCAACCAATAATGGCACATGATATTCACATATCTGGCTTCAGCTGTCCATAAAGCTATTTCATCTTCCGACAATTCTGCACACTCACCCACATGCTGCCGAAAGACATTACTCTCTCGAATACCTCTATATAATGGTGTCCAGAAATTGATTGCAGGAGAAGCTGCTGAATGCGATCCATTTTGCATGACGGCATAAGCACGTACAGCACCCCATTCTGCTTCATCACTGGCTGGAGTAAAAGGCCAGCCATAGGTACTATATGTCTGCATACAAAGATTATCCCATTGGTGTGGTAAATAGCTTAATACATTTGCCAAATATTGTTCGGTTGAAGATCTTTTCTCAAAAACACCTTCAATTGTCTGCATGTCATCAGGCTGCTTATCCAAGTAATCATTGCAGGAAACCAGTCCTAAACAACACATAAAATATATAAAAAATTTCGATTTCATCATGCTAATACTTTAAAAATTAATATTTAACCCTAAGTTCACTGTTCGCATTAAAGGATAACCGCGACCATCTTGTGAACCAGTCTCCGGATCCCAGTATTTAATATCTGGTGAAAAAGTCAATAAATTTTCTCCACTCAGGAATATGCGCAAAGAACGAAGTAATAATTTATCCGTAGCCGATTTTGGCAAACTATATCCTATTTCCGCATTTTTCAAGCGCAGGAAAGCTCCACTCCGCTGCCACCAGGTAGAATTCTGGTAATTACTACCATGCCATCCTTCACTATATAACAATGGTAATTCAGCATCAAAATTCTGTTTTTCCGGATCAAAGAATTTTCCATCCAAAGCAGCCAAGAAAGAAGTCTGACCAATATTCGGATAATTAAACGGGAAATAAGCACCACCTAAGAAAAATGTCGTATTGGCTATACCCTGGAAGAATACAGACAAGTCAAATCCTTTATAATTAGCACTCAGGCCAAAACCATATACAATTTCTGGAATATCAGAATATCCAATAGGAACTTCATCGTTTGTATCGATAACACCATCGCCATTAATATCTTTATATTTAATGTCACCCGGCTTCAAATAAGATACACCAAATTGAGAAGGACTGTTATCTATTTCTTCCTGCGTACGGAACAAGCCCAAAGCCACCAGTCCGTACTGCTGACCATAACGTTGTCCGTTTCTGTTTCTGTATTTATCAATATAATCCGGCTGGTCATCATTTACCTGTATATTCCTTGCAAAGGTAAATGTTCCACGTGCAGAAAGATATAAATCACCAATCTGCTTGTCATATTCCAAGGTAGCATCGATACCCTGATTCTTCATCTTTCCGACATTCGACCATGGCATGGTTGTTACTCCGACATAGTCAGGAATAGACTTTCTCTGAACAAAAATGCCATCTCGCTTTTCCCGGAAATAATCCACTTGAATACGGAATGAATTATATAACTGAGATTCTATACCTACATTAAATTTAGTAGAAGTCTCCCAAGAAACATTTTCGTTAGCATATTCACCAACAGCGATACCATTTACCCATGTATTGGATGTACCCCAGTTCGTGCCATTAGCACCCACAATCGTTGGCAAATAGACAAATCGACGACCACCACCAATCTGATCGTTACCGGATTGACCCAACGAAGCTTTCAACTTCAGCATTTCCACATTAGGAGTCTTATCTTTCATGAAACTTTCATTGGAGACAACCCATCCGATAGCGGCAGCAGGGAAGAAACCAAAACGATGTCCTCTGGCAAAATTCTCAGATCCGTTATATCCGAAATTACCTTCAATAAAATAACGGTCATCATACGAATAAGTTAAACGACCTGCCAACCCCTGACTTCTATAAGGTAATGCCTCGATGGAAGATCCTGCTGCAATCTGATAGTCTCTCTGATTATAGAGCAACAAACCTCCTACATTATGTTTATCATCAAAAACCCGGTTGTAAGTAATATTCCCTTCTAAGTATAAAGCTCTTTCTCCATTTGCATAAGATGTATATGTCAGCGTGTTAGAGCCTAAATTACCTTCTTCATAAATTAACTGGCCATTGGCATCTCTGTTTTTGGCATACCAGGTATGTGGACTACCCTGTCGTAATATCTGATTCCAGCTGTTTGAATCAAATGAGAATTTAACAGTAGCCTTTAATCCCGGAGTAATCAATTCAGAGAAATCTTGTTCCAATGCCATAATAGCATTGATCTTTGTCCACCAATTATCGTTGTAACCGCTCTGTGTTAATGTATTATACGGATTACTGGTACCTCCCGGCATTTCTGCGTAGCGTATCTTTCCAAATTCATCCAAATCCGGATAATACAGAGGAACCGTATTAGGAGAGACACTTACGGCCTGACTAAAAATATCACTAAGGCTGGAATAAGGCTGATGCTTCATTTCCAAAGCGCCATTGACATTCAGTTTTAATGTTGTTGTCCGATGCAGACTTACATCAATATTTGAAATAAAATTATAACGCTTATAATTAATTTCAGAATTCCATTCATGACTTGGATCAGAAATAAACAAGCCATTTTCATTATAAAATGAACCTGAGACGTAATACCGCGCGACTTTACCTCCTCCTGTAACATTCAGATTTACACGCTGAGCTGTTGTATAATCTTTCATTAACCTGTTGGCGGAATTAATTTAGTGCATACTTAATTCTGCCAATGGGCTTGTCGTTAATGAAGTTTACGTATTGCAGAATGGTAAGTGCACTAATTTTGCCAATGATTCTGGCAAACAAACCATTCGTTATTTTCGCGTAGTTCCTGATGACCAAGAACTGGTCTGTAAGTTGTGAGAATATTGTCTCAATCCTCTTTCTTGCCTTTGCAAACGGAATGAATGTCGGTTTCCAATCCTTTTGGTTGAGCCGATACGGACACTCCAGTCTTATGTGTGCGGTTTCGAACAAGTCAAGCTGTACGTCAGCTCCAATATACCCTTTGTCACCATAGATGCTACAGTCGTGATAAGTATGTTTTACATCCTTCATATAATGGAGGTCAGCCACACTTGCCTTTGACAGATCATAGGAATGGATAACTCCACTTAACCCACAGAGAGCGTGTAACTTATAACCAAAATAATACGTGTTCTGCGAAGCACAGAAGCCGAAGTCGGGAGCTTGCGAGAAATTGCCGGCACGCCCCATCTTGCAACGTTTTCCTCTTGCAACCCTACAGACCTCTATCGGCTTGGAGTCAACAAAGAATTGTTCCTCTCCGCCATCCATTTCCATGGCAATCCGCTTGCGCAGTTCCTCACACAGGCCTGACGTTTTCTTCCTGCGGTCATTGAACTGTCTCCTTGATATGAGATTGGGAATGCTGTCCTTGTATTCTTGCAATTTATAGTCGAACAACCACTTCTCACTATCAATGCTCTCGGTCTCTGCCGTCAGGGATAGCGCCACCACTTCCAAATCCGAAAACTTGGGAACAGGACCACGACGTGGAACATTACCCGAATCATTGACGAGATTTTCAGAGAATTGCTTGCATATCTCAAGTATTTTGACGAATTTTGCATAAAGGTTGTACATACGATGGTTTGAACTTAATGTTTTAATCACCACTAAGTTACTAAAAATCAGCGACATGTACAACTTTTTACTCATATTTATCAACTTAAATTAATTCCGCCAACGGGTTTCATTAATTCATCCAGCCAATCTACAGATGGGTATAAATAAGGATCGGATTGCGTTCTGTATTTTTCTATTTCTTCTGCTGTATATAATGGAGCTGCTCCTCTGGAAGTTCTTGCAATGTTATACATGTTTGCCCAAGTAGCAGAATTAGCCATTTGCGGAAGTTTGGTAGGAGTCAATATTCCTGACTGTATTTTCACATTTACACTGGGCTGTCCTTCCTTTCCTCTACGCGTATTGACGATAATAACACCATTCGCTCCTCTTACTCCGTAAACCGCTGTAGCTGTCGCATCTTTTAATATGGAAAATGACTCGATATCCTCCGGATCCAACAAATCCAAACTACGCTCCACTCCATCTACCAATATCAAAGGATTTTTATTTTCACCAAATGTGCTGATACCACGAACCCAAAAATTAGAACTCTGCCCCGGTTCTCCACTACGCTGTACAGCAACCACTCCGGCCAAACGTCCAGCCAAGCTGTTACTGATTTGTCCTGTCGGAACTTTAATGTCGGCCACATCTACCGTCGTAATAGCTCCAATCACACTCATCTTTCGTTGAGAGCCATATCCTACTACCACTGCTTCTTCCAATTCCACAACATCCGCATGCAAATTAAAATCCAAGATCTGTGGCTCTGTGATAACCGCCCGTGCTTCTTTATAACCTAAATAGGAAGCAACAACGGTATGTCTTCCTCCTGGATAAGGGATAGAATAGTTTCCATCCAAATCAGTGATGGCACCAATCGTTGTCCCTTCAAGCATAACGGACGCTCCAATAATAACCTCTCCTGTCGCAGCATCAGTTACTCGCCCTCTCAACTCGGTCTCTTTTTTCACTTGTTCTGTTATCGGTAAAATTTCCCCCACTACGGAATCTACCGTTAGGTTACATAATAGCAGCATGCAACCTATTCGCACTAAACACCCTACTTTTTTCATGCTATCAGCATTAAATATTAAACATTATGGTAAGAATTAACAAATGCAATATTAAATAAAAATTCTATTTATTTCAATATTTTGAGGCTAAATAATTGTTAAACTAGCACGTATTTAATGGCAATAAACTTAGGAATAAGCAGACAATGGCTAAATCATTCCTTAATTTGTAAAATAAGTATAACTTAGAGAATGGCATACCAATAGATATTTTACGTTGACATTTTGCATGTTTTAGAACAGTGTTTTTAAATTGGATTGATTTATCCTTCTTTCCTAAACAAAACAAATCATACAAATAGATACCAAATACTAGTCTTCTCTCTTATAAAATCGAAGTATGTCAGATTAAATAATGACAGATTGTCTATCGATACATTACAAAATGTCATCTTATTATCTCAACGAACTTTACTGAAGTTTAAAATCATCCGGGGTAGGTTTAAAAGAGTTTTCGAGGGTTTAAATTCCAAATCCGCCTCATGACAATTTTTCCTTCTGGCACGCCGTTTGCAGAATCATAGGTGAATCGCGAAACCGAAAGGCGGAGGGGTTCAAAGAAAAATTGAATAATAAACATTTAAATATAGGAGATTACAACTATGACACCGATGAGAAAGTATAATAATCAAAATTGGATTCCGAGTATTTTCAATGATTTCTTTGATAATGACTGGATGGTTAAGGCTAATGCCACAGCACCTGCAATCAATGTAATTGAAAGCGATAAGGATTACAAAGTTGAAGTTGCGGCTCCAGGTATGACAAAGAATGATTTCAATATTCATCTGAGTGAAGATAATGAATTGGTTATCTCAATGGAAAAGAAGAATGAGACGAAAGAAGAAGACAAAGAGAACAAAAAGTATCTGCGTCGTGAATTCTCTTATACTCAATTCCAGCAGGCTCTTGTTCTTCCGGACGATGTTGACAAAGATAAAATCAATGCAAACGTCAGTGATGGTGTATTGACTATTGAATTGCCTAAACGTACTCCTGAAGAGAAAGCTAAAGTCAATCGGGTAATTGAAATTCATTAAATCATATTATCTAATTCAGGAGGGTGTTTCAGAAATGAGACACCCTCTTTTTTTATGTAAAAATGACACAATGTCTTTTTGTAAATAAGGTTGACTCCTAAAAAACAAGAAGATGAAAGAAAGCAATTATGAACAAGAGAAGTTTCGGAAGAATCAGGAAAGAGAGATTTTCCGTTTGGTAAAGCAAGACAACGTCTCCATCCAGGAAGTGGTTCAACAATATGGAGTAAGTCGTTCGAGCATTTATCGAATAATAGCTACCTTTGAACGAGAAAATCCTCTAGAAGCAGAACTCATGAAAAAGCAAGGAAAAGACGTGACGCCGGAAGACTACAAGAAGCTCCTCGAAGAGTTGTCGTCACTGAAGAAAGCATTGGCCGAAGAGCGTTTGCGCGCAGATTTCTACCAAGAGATGGTCGCCTATGGCGAGGAAGTGTATGGCATAAAGCTAAAAAAAGCTGGCACCAAGTAGTCCGTAGGCTGCATGAAAGGGACAGGGAACGGTATAAGGTCGTTCCCCTGTGCCGTCTGCTTGGTGTGAGTAAACAAGCCTACTATAAGCATGAGGACAAGGTACTGCAACGTCTGATGGAAGAATCTTTCGTTGTGGAGTTTATCAAGGAAATCCGAGGGAAAGATCCGGGCATAGGAGGGAACAAGCTTTGGCAGATGTACCAGAGCCGGTTTGGTTCCCATAGCGTGGGTTATAACCGTTTCTATGACATCATCGAACGTTATGGCCTGAAAGTCCGTAAACGGAAAAGACGCGTCAAGACAACCGATTCCGACCATGAGTATCCAGTCTATCCGAATCTGATTAAGACATACATTCCGGATCGTCCCTGCCAGCTGATAGTCAGCGATATCACCTATATACCTTACTGGACAAAGCCGGAAACGGGCGAGTACGATTTCTGCTATCTTTCTTTAGTAACGGATTACTACACAAAGGAAATCATCGGTTACAGTGTGGGCGACACGCTGGAAGCCCGTTATCCTTTGGACGCATTGAACATGGCCTTGGCCTATTATAAGGGCAAGGATCTTAATGGATTGATCCATCACTCGGACCGTGGTGTCCAATATGCCTGTTACAGTTATATCTCCCGGTTGAAGGAACATCATATAAAGATAAGCATGACCGAAAGCGGCAATCCCAAAGATAATGCCGTGGCGGAACGAGTCAACAATACAATTAAGAATGAACTCCTTTTGGGGCAATCCTTTTACGGCGTATCGGAAGTTAAATCAGCTATAAGGATAGCGGTCGATTTCTATAACAATGAGCGTCCTCACTTGAGTCTGGACGGTATAACTCCTGCTGAAGCCTCCGCAATGAGGGGAACAATAAAGAAACGCTGGAAGAGTTATCGGGAATTAGCCATCCAAGGAGAAATGTCTAATGCCTTCGTTTCTCCCAACCAGGTGGAGACAAACTCTTTGGAGGCTTCGCGCCTCCAGCCGTAAGGCAAACCACCGCGGTGGTTTTTTCATTATTTTTATCAGGATAAAAGATCTTTGTTTATTTTTGCCCAAAATAAGAAAAGACAACCTGCAGGGTGAATAACAAAAAAATGAGTCAACTCAGTATATAAATAAGTTAAACTACAGTCAACCCCTTCTATTTATAAAGAGATTTTAAGTCAACCAAATTCGTTAAATGACACAAATTTACCGTTTCACCCGGGTGATACGATCGTTTCACCTGGGTGGTACGATCGTTCCACATAGGTGAAACGATCATTCCACAAGGGTGGAACGGTAAAAAATAAAGGGGATTCGGAAATAATGATTTGATCCGGACTGCATGTTATCAGCAAACTGCCAGCATGCAACCCGGATCATTTGTTCTCAGGATTAATAAAGAAAGTGGTCTTCACAGAAATCCATGTAAGGTACATCTAAGTAGATTCCTGCTTGTTTCACAAAGGAAATCAAGTGCTGGAACAGCGGATCGAGATTCAGCAAATACGGATTTCCGACAAGAAACAGTTGTTCACGGGCCCGGGTCAGGGCGACATTCAGTTTGCGGTCAATCCGATTTCCTTCTTCTTCAAAGACGTTTCCGGTTAGAAAATCCAGCTGATAGCGTTTCTGAATCGTGAATCCGTAAATGATAACTTCCCGCTCACTTCCCTGATACCGCTCAACGGTATCAATCGTGATGTCATGCAGTTCTTTTAATCCCAAGCGATCCAGCTCATGACGAATCATAGCGATTTGATTCCGATAAGGAACAATGACGCCGATACTCTTTTCCAACGAAAACGGGCGACCGTTCTTCTGATATAAATGCCAAACGGTTTCTACCATCTTGGCAATCATACAGGCCTCCGGGAGATTTGTTTTCACCGACTGGGTTAAGGGTGGTTGCGGAGACACCACAAAGGCAATCCGCTGCGTGGCCATCAGTTTTTCCAAACCGGACGGCAGGTATTCATGCCAGGGCAACGGCTGCTGCTGATGCTGAAGAGGCACCGGACGAAGCCGCATCTGGTAAAAAGCCTCATTGGGAAACGAAGAAATGGCCGGATGCATTCGCCCTTGTTTCTCCAGACAAAACGACAAACCGTTTTCTTCCTGCTGATATTTCAGCAGCCGTTCAAACAGGGATAGGCGGCAATTGGTTAATCCGATTTCCTGCAACAGAGGATCTGTCACCGCCGAATCGGCTTCCGATTGCAGCACAACGGCCGGCAACTGCTTATGATCGCCAATCAACACAAAACGGTCGATGGCATTTTCGTCGCCATGTTTCGCACTCAGCAAAGCCAACAAATGCGGTTCCAGGATTTGTGAAGCCTCATCTACAATGGCCAAAGCAAATTTCTTCAGGGTAAAGATGGAAACATTGGAACTGAGATTGGTAGTCGTTCCCACAAAAACCCGCGTATTCTGAATCTTATTCCGTATTTCCTCCACCTTCCGGCATGATTCCATCTGCCGTTCCAACAGATAGGGTTTGTAAGCATCGTCACAGGAAAGGCTCATGCCCATGCGGATGAAATCAATCTTTTCCTTTACCAGCTTACTGCAAATCTCATCGACCGCCCGGTTGGTATAAGAGACCAGCAGGACGGAAGTATCCGGTTCGCTCAAGGCTTCTTTCAGGATATTGACCAGACCAAAAGAAGTCTTTCCGGTTCCCGGAGGGCCGATTAACAGAAAATAATCCCGGGCTTGCTTGGCTTTTAATACCAGCTCGTTGAACTCCGGACATTCGCCGTTCATGCTGTAATCGCCCGTCAAACGGACAGACCGATCGATCACCGGTTTGCGTTGTCCCAACAACAACGACCGACGGTCGGCATTAGCCACTAAAAAAGCATACAGTGCCCGGAAAAGAAAACCAAACGAAGACTCCAAAAAGTCATGTTCGACAGCCCAACGATCGTCTGACGGCTTGTCGAACACCGCCTGATTACGCTGCAAGGCCCGCAGGCGCAATACCAGATGATCGGAATAGATGGATTCTACCTGGCAGCGATGGACGATGGTTTTGCGGGCATCCGGTTCTTTGTCTCTCGGGTAAGCATACAGAATCACGACATCTCCCGTCCGAAAGTTCGGCAAAAAATTATTTTCCTGTTCCGGGATACGCAAGGTAATCCGGTCGATTCCTTCGACCGCTTCATGACTGTTCTCTAATGAAATGATTTCCAAGTCACAGAAAATATCCCCGGTTTGTTTCTTCTCTTCCAGAGAATTATTCCAAACGGAGGCGAAACCGCTCCCCTCCTTTTCGGCCGTCCCGACTTTCGATAGGATATGTTCCTTCTCGATAAAGGCAAAGAAACGGTAAAAGTAAGCCCGTTCCAAATCGGATGCCTGCTGAATGGGTTTCAGCAAAGCAGCCAATTGCGGCTGCTGGTAACGTTTCCAGAGCTGATTGTCAATCTGCCTTATATTCAAATCCTCCGGAGTCAGTCCGTCAAAAAGCGCAGCCGCGCCTCCTTCACTGCACAACAAATCCTGCTTAACCATCCGATTCCGCACTTCAATGGCTTGAAACAACAGTTCAGGGGCCGGACCTTCTTTCATCAGTCCGTCCTCATACTTAGAATACAAGAGGAAACTGGAGATTTCATCATTCCGCAAGTTATAATTATAATGTAGAAGGGCCAGATATAAAAGCATCTGCACATAGTGTTTCTCTACATGCCGGTTCGTTCCGTATTCCCGTTTACCAGATTTCTGCTCCATCAATACCCGCATATCTTCCTGCAATAAGTCCATACGTCCTTGCAATCCCAACATTTCGCAGAAGAAGGAAGGTTCGAGGATGATCTGGTCAAGATGTAAATCACAGACCTGCTTGAACTGTTTATGAATCATTTCCTCCAGGATGTGATACTGCTTTTGGGCATCAACGTGGAAAGAAGGATCCATATCCGGACACGTTGCTAATTTAAGAGCATTCTCACGAAAGAAACGTTTCACGCTCTCGGCATACGGAACCGGCGTATCAGGATTCTTTTCATTCACTACTTCATCCAACAGCTGACTGGCAAAGTTTCCCAAGAGAATCGCCCGGCTGTTGGCTGCCGGCTTGATTTTATTCAGCAGATAAGTCAGCGGTGTGCATCCATAAGCCTCAAAACAATTGGCGATAGCTGATACATCGATCAGATAATCCGGTTCATAGATAATCAGTTCCGCCAGATAAATATCGTCCTGCACCCGATAAGGATGAATCAGGTTCAGTTGCGAACCTTTCACCAGTAAGTCTTGCAGATAACTCCAGTCGCCAAAGTAATTGGTCTGCCGGTAACGTATCTGTATGAACTCGGTCTCCTCGGCTTCCGTCTTTCCATAAATATATTCATCGTCCCACGAATCGACCAACACACGCAAATAAGAGCCCAACGGAGAGGCAGATTTAACTGCATAGCGATAAGTAGCAGGCAAACATGCTACCAGTTCTTCCGGAATCTTTTCCTGATACAAACGGGAAACGAACTCCGACAAGACTTTCATATCTTGCAGAAACGTTTTCTCCAATACAGCTTCATTGGCGTCATGCAAGGAACGGCAACGAGCACGCAAGGCATTGATCCGCTTATAGTCCGCTTCCTCATAGCCCAATTCCTTACACAGATAATCCATCCGAGCAAACGGACCGGAGAAATCGAACGAACAGTCGCGTGTCTTTTCTTTCAATATTTCCAGGAAAATCCGGTACAGCTTAGCATATTTCGTCCGGATATCCAGTGCTTCCTGCCGGCACAGCTCCAGTAAATCCGAATAGAAAGCATTATTCCACATAGATCATCTTTTTGGTCATTCCGCCATCGATCACGATGTTTTCGCCGTTGATAAAGTCATTTCCGTCCTGACACAAGAAGACACACATCCGGGCAATATCTTCCGGCCGCCCGACTCTTCCTGAAGGATGTTGCAAATGATCCTGACTTGTCAGTTGGTCATAATCATGCGTCGCTATCCAGCCAGGGGAAATCGAATTGACAGTAATATGCCATTCCGCCAGAGAAACAGCCAACGCATGCGTCAAGGAATAAATACCTCCTTTCGAAGCTGAATATCCTTCGGTGCCGGCCTCACTCATCAAATAACGAGTCGAACAGAGATTGATAATACGCCCGTAAGGATTTGGAAATGTCTGTTGCTTCCGGTGTAACGCCAGATAACGGGAAGCCACGAAGACCGGCCGCAGATTGATCGATAAAATCCGGTCGAATTCTTCCACCGTCGTTTCTGTCAGAGGAGAAAACTCGCTGATTCCGGCATTATTGATCAAGATATCCACATCGCCCCAGCGGTCAAACAGTTGCTGCAGACAAGATTCCAAAGCCTCTTTATCACTGACATCCGCCGGAAAGAAAAGCGCCCCGGTTTCCTTCGACGTTTCTTTTCCCCGCTCCGCATCGCGGTCGCAAAACGCCACCCGGTAACCTTCGTTACTAAAAGCCTTCACGATAGCTTTACCGATACCCGAAGCTCCACCCGTTACAAACACCCGGCGTTTGTGTCCGGCACGATTACTTACCGGTTTCTTCGGCATCGCCTTGCGGGCTTCCAACTCTTCCATTTTCCTTTCAATATAATTATCTGCCATCTTTTTCTTGATTTAAACGGATGCAAGGTACGAATAATTTATGAGAAGTACCCGACTGCAGACGTTGGAAGCATTTCTTCCATATACACAATCACTATACACCTTTTTTGAATGCATCAATTATCTCCAATAAGTTTTACTTCGGAAAAATATGTATCTTTAGACATCCAAAAAGCAACAGACATGAAACTGATTCATACCAGCGACTGGCATCTGGGCCATACCTTATATAATTACGACAGAACAGAAGAGCAACAGGCATTTCTCCTGCAATTGGCGGAAATCGTGGAGCGCGAACAGCCGGATGCTCTTCTCGTAAGTGGAGATGTTTACCATTATTCATCGCCTTCGGCAGCCGTACAGAAGATGTACACCGAAGCCATGTTGGAGATTCACCGGCGGTGTCCATCGATGACCATCGTCGTGACGGCTGGCAACCACGACAGCAGTTCCAAACTCGAAATCACCCGAAGTTTATGGGAGAGTTTCGGTTTGCACGTAGTAGGTTCCATCCAGCGGGAAGAAGAAACAGTCCAATGGACACGGCACATTGTCGAAGTAACCGGAAAAGACGGTCGGCCAGTCGGCTACATTCTCCCGGTGCCTCACGTTTATCCGCAGAACTTTCCGAGTCCTGATCCGGAGATGAAACGGGAAGAACGGATGCCGTATTTCTTCCAGACCTTATTGGATGAGACGAAACGAATCAACACCACAGGTTTGCCAGTCGTACTGATGGCACATCTGGCTGTTACCGGTTCCGATACGACCGGACATACCGATCTCATTGGCGGGATGGATTATTTTCCCCTGAACCAATTGGGAACAGGTTACGATTATCTCGCCTTAGGACACATTCATTGCCCGCAAACCCTAAAAGGAAGCGACGGACGCGCTCGCTATTGCGGTACGCCCTATCCGGTAAGCTTTGATGAAACGTATCCGCATTCGGTTTCGTTGGTAACCGTTGAATCTGGGAAACAGCCCGAAATCCAAATCATTCCGATCGAGAATCCGTGGCCATGCCTTACCTTGCCCCCAGAACCGCTTCCGTTTGAAGAAGCCTTGCAGCAGCTGAAAGAGTTTCCCGACGACAAACGGGCTTATATCCGTCTCAATGTCCTGTCTGAAAATTATCTGTCGCCCGACTGTCAGGAACGGGCTTCCGAAGCGACCCGCGGAAAGGCGTGCCGGTATTGCTACATCAAACTCAACCGCCAGCAGAAGGAAACCGGCGAGGAGCAGCCTCACCTCAGTATCCAGGAACTCAAACAGCAGTCGCCTTTAGAAATTGCCCGCCGTTATTATCAGGAGACAACCGGCAACACCATGGACGACGAATTGAACCTCCTGCTGCAGGAAGCCATGAATCAGATTCACTCATCAGCAAACGAATAGACTATGAAGCTACAACAACTCATCATAAAGAACCTGGCTTCGATTGAAGAAGCTACCATTGATTTTGAGCACGGCCCGCTGGCCGAAGAATCTATCTTCTTGATCTGCGGAGAGACAGGCGCCGGAAAGAGTACGATTCTCGATGCCATCTGTCTGGCTCTTTACAACGATACGCCCCGGATGCAACGGTCGCCGAAAGAAAAATATACAGACGTAGGACATACGTTTTCGGATAAGAAAGAAGAAATCAACATTGATGATGTCCGCCAGCTGATGCGTCGCAACACAGCCGAAGCATGGGTGGAACTTTCATTCATCGGAAGTAACGAGATTCCCTACCTGTCTCGCTGGTATGTTGCAAAAGCACGAAAGAAAGTGGATGGTAACATTCAGAAAGTTGCCTGGACACTTACCAACCGGAAAACAGGTGAAGAGCTGAAGAAAGTAAAGGAAGTGGAAGACGAAATCCAGCGGTGTATCGGCTTGAACTTCGAACAATTCTGCCGGACAACCTTATTGGCACAAGGTGAATTTACCCGTTTCCTCCAAAGCCGTGAAGCAGATAAGTCTGAAATCCTGGAGAAACTCACCGGAACGGATATCTATTCCCGGATCGGAATGAAAATCTATGACATCACCAAACAGAAGAAAGACGCCTACGATCTGCAGCACCAACGGATCGCTGCGACACATCTGCTCAGTGAAGAAGAAAAAGAAACTCTCCTCGCTTCGTTGGAACAACTGAAGCAAGACAGCCGGCAACAGGAAGTCATTGCCAAAGAACTGAACCGAAAACATGAATGGCTCCGCCAAGAACTGGAGTATCATAAAACCCGGCAGGAGCATCAAATCCAGCTGGAAGCTATCGAATCCCGAATCCATTCAGATGAATATCGGGAACAAAGCCGCCTTATCCAAGAATGGGATGTAACAACGGATGCCCGTAAACTCCTCAAAGAAAACAAGGAGAGAGACAAGGAAATCACCCGGCAAGTGCAGGAAGAGCAGCAATATCTTCAACAATTCATCAATCTTTCCGAAGGAATCTTGTACGAAGAGGAAAAGATACGCTCCTGGCAACAGGAAGAAAATACAATCCGGAAGTATCTGGAATCGCAGCAGCCTTTCGCCGACATGTTTGCCCAAAGTCAGACTATCCTGACGCATTTGCAGAACATTCTCAACACACAAGCCCAAGAGAAAGAACGGAAAGTGCGGTTGGAACAGGAAAACAGCCGCTTACCCCAAATGGAAGAAGCTTGTACCCGACAAGCCGACCGGCTGAAATTGGAAAGAGAAAAAGGAGAACAGCAGGATGCGCTTCTCCAACAAATGAACCGGCAATACCAGGAGATGGATATGCCTGCCCGGCAAGCCGAATCCAAGCGGTTGTCGGAACAGGAAATGCAACTCACGAAAACAGTTCATACCTTGCAGGCTTTCTTCTCCGCCCAACAAACCCTGCAAGAAGCACAAAAAGCAGAACAGGAAACTGCGGCTAAATTAGAGGAAGCAAAACAGCAACATCTCCTCTTGAAAGAAAAAGTGACTTCGTACCAAAAGACCTTTGACGAAGCAGAGAAGCTATACGAGAAACAAAAGGAATGTACCGAACAATGGGCGGCAGAAGCCCGTTCCCGTCTGCAGCCCGGCGATACCTGTCCGGTCTGCGGTCAGCGAATTACGGAATTACCTTCCGACGAAAACTTCCGTTCTCTATTAGAGCCGGTTCATCAACATCTGCTGGAGAAGAAAAAACAACTGGAGGAAGTTTTGGCAGAAGTAGCACAGAATACGGCTTATGGAAAAAGTCTTGCCACTCTGTTCCAGCAGAACCAGCGGCAAACAAGCTTGGCCGAAAAGAAGTGTCAGCAAGCGCAATCGGAAGCCAGGCAGCAGAGCAAGCTGGCCGGATATGAAGTCATCTCTCCGGATATCTTATCCGAAATACCGATAAGACAAGACGAAATCCATCGCAAGCAAGAGGAGGTCAATCGGCAGATCAAGCAGGCACAGACCTGTCTCGATGCCATTTCCAAACAACAAAAGCAGAAGGACCAGCAGCAGAAAGCCATTGAACAATGTCTGAATGCCCTGAATCAGGCGGAGAAAAAACGGACCGAACAGATCAACAAGATACAGACTTTGCAGGAACTGATCCGTAGCGACCAGGAAAGTGCTACCCGTTCGCTGCAGACAGTCCGTGAACAAATAAGCTGGCCTGAGTGGGAAACGGACTGGCATACTTCTCCTGACGATTTCATTCTCCAGCTGAAGCAGGAAGCTTCTGTTTATGCCCAGCAGCAAAAAAGAGTAGAAGCTCTCATCAATCAACGAAACTTAGTCCAACAGGCAGTAGATGAAATGAAAAGCCTGCAGCAGCAAACCCGGGAAGAATATCCCCACTGGGAAACCGGAACGCTTCATCCGCAGCCTGTCCAGGCGTTAAGTAAAGGTTGGAGTCAGCTCTTTGCGCATGTCAAAACGCTACACCAGTCGCAACTCCATACCCGTGAATTACAGGAAAAAGGCACTCAGGCCTTGCAGGACTTTCTGCAACAACATCCGGAATTTACACAGGAGAAGCTGGAACAACTGGCAGCATTTCCGCCGGAACAAATCCAAAGCTGGCGGGAAGAGCAGCAGAAACAGAATGAATCCCGTGTGGCTGTCCGCGCCAAACTGGAACTGGTAATCCAGCAAATCCAGCAGCATCAGGAGAGTAAGCCGGAGCTGGAAGAAGAGGTTTCGCTGGAAGAACTGAAAAAGCAATACGAGGAAAAGAACCGGATTATCCAAGATTTCAACCAGCAAATCGGACAAAAGCAAAACCTGCTGGATGAGAACCGCAAAAACGAAGAGCGGCTACGGAAAGAAAAAGAAATCGAGGAGCAACTGGAACTCGACTATCAGAAATGGAAACGCCTGTGTTTCTACTTCGGAGACGAAAAGGGAAAAACATTCCGAAACATTGCCCAAAGTTTCGTCTTAAAGGAGTTGTTGCATGGCGCCAACTACTATCTGAAGCGGTTAACCGACCGTTATGAACTGGAATGTCAGGCCGGTTCACTGACAATTCTGCTCCGTGACTTTTATCAAGGAGGAACAGCCCGTCCGGCAAGTACGCTTTCCGGAGGCGAAAGTTTCCTAGTCTCGCTGGCATTAGCCTTAGGATTATCCTCGATCAGCCAGCAAAGTCTATCGGTAGATACGCTTTTCATCGACGAAGGATTTGGAACACTCAGCGAAGGATACTTGCAGACCGTCATGGATACACTGGAAAAACTGCATCAGCTGGGCGGTAAGAAAGTAGGAATCATCAGTCACGTTTCCGGACTACGCGAACGGATCAAGGCACAGATACAAGTCCGTCGCATCGATAATTCACGGAGTGAAATTATTACTCTGTTGGATGAATGATTTTACTCACGAAATCTCTTTACGAAACTCACGAGAATCCGTTTTGATTCCCGGGAAAGTCAAAACCGATTCTCGAGGGTTTTGTAAACAGGATAAAAAACAGTTTTGTACCTTTGCCGTCGATTTCAAATCTACTGTCTATGGTAAATGTATATGAAGAACGATTAGGAACCGACCGGATGTTGCCGCTGATATTCCGAATGGCATTACCGGCTATCGCCGCTCAGTTAGTCAATCTTCTATATAACCTAGTAGACCGGATTTATATCGGTCACATTCCTGAAATCGGCACCAACGCCTTGGCTGGCGTCGGAGTTACCAGCTCAATCATTATCCTGATATCATCCTTTTCTGCCATTGTAGGAGCCGGAGGTTCACCATTGGCAGCCATGGCTTTAGGGCAGGGCGACCGGGTTCGCGCCGGAAAGATC
The DNA here is from genome assembly GCF_023744375.2 of Parabacteroides sp. AD58. NCBI lineage: Bacteria > Pseudomonadati > Bacteroidota > Bacteroidia > Bacteroidales > Tannerellaceae > Parabacteroides > Parabacteroides absconsus. The sequence goes on from NZ_CP146284.1 coordinate 1,319,897, forward strand.
CTCGGAAACGGATTTATTCTGCTTATCATCTTTACACTGCTTACTTCGCTCACGACATACCTGTTCATGCGCCCTTTGTTGTTCTTGACCGGAGCTTCAGAACAGACGATCGGATATGCGGTCGATTATCTTTCCGTTTACCTGATCGGTACGCTCTTTGTAGAACTCTCGGTAGGTCTGAATGCATTTATCAATACACAAGGGCGACCAGCCATAGCCATGTATTCAGTTCTGATTGGAGCCATCCTGAACATTCTGCTAGATCCGCTGTTTATTTTCGTATTCGGACTCGGGGTAAAAGGAGCAGCCCTGGCAACCATTCTATCGCAAGCCTGCAGTGCCGCCTGGGTGATTTCCTTCCTGACCTCTCATCGTGCTTCTCTCAAACTGGAAAGGCGTTATATGAAGTTACAGAAAGAAATTGTCCTGTCTATTTTAGCCTTGGGCGTCTCTCCTTTCATCATGGCCAGCACAGAAAGCTTAGTCGGATTCGTATTAAACGGAAGTCTAAAACACTTCGGAGACATTTATGTCAGCGCGTTGGCTATCATGCAAAGTGCCATGCTAATCGTCAGTGTTCCGTTAGCCGGATTTGCTCAAGGATTCGTACCTATTGTCAGTTACAATTATGGCCATCTCTATAAAGAGCGGGTCAAGTCGTGTTTCAAGATTGTACTGATTGTCATGTTTTCATTCAATATGCTTCTGATACTTGCCATGATTCTCTTTCCGGAGATCCTGGCAACTGCCTTTACCAGTGATCCGCAACTGATTGCTGTCGTTGAGCAATTCATGCCGATCTTTCTGGCAGGAATGACAATCTTTGGTTTGCAACGAGCCTGCCAGAACATGTTCGTTGCCTTAGGACAAGCCAAGGTTTCCGTTTTTATAGCCCTGCTCCGAAAGGTCTTTTTACTCATACCTTTAGCATTAATTCTCCCCCATTTCATGGGAGTAACCGGCGTCTTTGCTGCCGAAGCCTTTTCGGATGCGACAGCGGCTATCTGCTGTACACTGATTTTCTCTGTACAATTTCCGAAGATTCTAAAACGGATGAAAAAGAATCTAAGTGAAGCCTACTAAATTCATTCATCATTATATAATTCACATCATCATGCAACATACAAAAGATCTGACCTGTGTCGACTGCGGAACACAGAACTGTAAATACAAAGACCGGACTTATCCGGATTTCTGTCTTACCACCAACTTAAAAGAAGAAGATATGCAATGGGCACTGGAACGCTACGAAGAAGAACGGAATCATGAAATCATGGTAGCCAGTGCCGAAGTGGAATACGAAGGATACGGTAAATGGACACGGGTACAGGAAATCATGGAGTTTGCCCGAAAGATACAAGCTCATAAAATAGGTATCGCTAATTGTATCGGACTGATCCACGAGGCTCGTATTTTTGCCCGCATCCTCCGGGCTAACGGATTCGAAGTGTATTCAGTTATTTGTAAGGTAGCAGGGAAAGCCAAATCATCTATCGGCATTCCGAAAGCCTGTGAATCGATTGGGGCAGCCATGTGTAACCCGATCCTTCAGGCACGACTGCTGAATGAAGCCCAAACGGACCTGAATGTAGTAATCGGCTTATGTGTCGGACACGACAGTTTATTCTATAAATATTCCGAGGCATATACAACAACACTGATTACGAAAGACCGCGTCACCGGAAATAATCCGGCAGCTCCTCTCTATACAGCCCATTCGTATTATCGGAAGAAATTCAACCTGGACGAGCCGAAAATAAGTCACCCGTCAGCGGAGGGCTCAAACGAAAATTTGCCCAAATAAAGCGGAAAATGTAACTTTGCCATATTTAAATCGTGTTAGAGAAGATAAGATGAAAGTTTGTATTGCCGAAAAACCGAGTGTGGCTCGTGAAATAGCCGAGGTATTAGGGGCTACGGAAAAGAAGAATGGATACATCGAAGGGAACGGATATCAGGTAACCTGGACATTCGGTCATTTGTGTACCCTTAAGGAACCGCACGATTATACACCCGACTGGAAACGGTGGTCGTTGTCTTCTCTGCCGATGGTTCCGCCACGTTTCGGTATCAAACTAATCAGTAATCCAACCTACGAACAACAGTTTAAGATCATCGAAGGTCTGATGCAAAAGGCTGAAATGATCATCAACTGCGGAGATGCCGGGCAGGAAGGAGAATTGATCCAACGATGGGTAATGCAAAAAGCCGGAGCCAAATGTCCGGTTTATCGTTTATGGATTTCTTCACTGACAGAAGAAGCCATCCGCGAAGGTTTTCAGAAGCTGAAGGAACAAGCCGAGTTTAACCGGCTGTATGAAGCAGGATTGTCACGGGCTATTGGCGACTGGCTGTTAGGAATGAATGCCACCCGTCTTTATACATTACGCTACGGGCAAAACAAACAGGTGCTTTCTATCGGGCGTGTTCAAACACCAACGCTGGCACTCATCGTCAACCGGCAGGAAGAAATAGAGAATTTCAAGCCGGAGCCTTATTGGGAGCTGAAGACAGTCTATAGGGACGTAACATTCTCAGCTACCAAAGGAAAATTCACCCAAAAGGAAGAAGGCGAGAAATTCCTCGAAACCGTGCGGACATCCGACTTTACGGTGACGGACGTTTCTACGAAAAAAGGAAAGGAATATGCACCGCGTCTCTTCGACCTGACTTCTCTCCAGGTGGAATGTAACAAGAAGTATGCTTTCACGGCAGACGATACGTTGAAGCTTATCCAATCGCTCTACGAAAAGAAAGTTACAACCTACCCTCGTGTAGATACTACCTTCTTAAGTGATGATATTTATCCGAAGGTACCCAATACCCTGAACGGCTTAGTGGACTACGGCGAACTGGTGGCTCCGTTGAAAGGAATCAAGTTACCGAAAAGCAAACGAGTTTTTGATAATTCCAAGGTAACCGATCACCACGCCATTATTCCGACAGGCGTTCCTGCGCGGAATTTATCAGACAACGAACGGAAGGTATATGACTTAGTGGCACGACGTTTTATTGCAGCTTTTTACCCCGACTGTGAGATCTCTACAACAACAGTCATGGGAAAAGTGGAAAAAGTAGAATTCAAAGTCACCGGAAAACAAATCCTGAAACCAGGCTGGCGTGTCGTTTTCGGGGCAGATCAGAAAGATCCGGATGCAGATCCGAATCAGCAGGATGAAGAAAAAGTTTTACCGGACTTTGTAATCGGAGAAAGTGGTCCGCATCAACCGCTGCTGAAAGAAACGTGGACAACTCCACCCAAGCCCTATACGGAAGCGACACTCTTACGGGCCATGGAAACAGCCGGTAAGTTAGTGGACAATGACGAATTACGCGATGCTTTGAAAGAGAACGGAATTGGTCGTCCGTCTACCCGTGCCGCCATTATCGAAACCCTGTTCAAACGAAATTATATTCGCAAAGAACGCAAGAGTCTGTTCCCGACAGCCACGGGAACGGAATTGATTCATGTAATTCAAGAAGAACTACTGAAAAGTGCAGAACTAACCGGCTTATGGGAGAAAAAACTGCGCCAGATAGAAAAAGGTTCGTATGAAGCACGTACCTTCTTAGAAGAATTAAAACAGATGGTCAATCAAATCGTCATCAATGTTCTCTCTGATCAAAGCGGGCGCAGCATTACCATCGAACAAAAAAAGGCAGAAGAAGAAAAGCCGAAAAAGAATAAAGCCGTTTCTGCATCCAAGGAAACTGGAGAAAAGAAACCACGCAAGCCTCGTAAAAAGGCAGAGAATGCTCCTGCCGTCTGCCCGGTTTGTCATAAAGGGACGTTACTTCGGGGGAAAACCGCCTATGGTTGTTCCGAATATAAAAACGGCTGTACATTCCGGCTCGATTATGCGACCTATGGAGAAAACCTGACGAATGAGCAGTTAACACAAATCGTCAATCAATATACTTCAGAGCAAAAATCATAATTTAATACCCATAAAAAAGAGGATGAGTGACCTCATCCTCTTTTCTTCCCTATGTTATTTCCGATTATTTGATCATATCAAATCCTGTATAAGGAACCAGTGCCTTCGGAATACGGATACCTTCTTCCGTCTGGTTATTTTCCAACAAGGCAGCCACAATACGCGGTAATGCCAAAGCACTACCATTCAACGTATGGCACAACTGGATCTTTTTATCAGCATCACGATAACGACATTTCAAGCGATTAGCCTGGTATGTATCGAAATTAGAAACTGAACTGACTTCCAACCAGCGTTTCTGGGCTTCTGAATATACTTCAAAGTCATAACAGATAGCGGCTGTAAAACTGATATCACCACCACACAGACGTAAAATACGATACGGAAGTTCCAGCTTCTGCAACAGACCTTCTACATGATCTAACATTTCCTGATGTGACTGTCTGGAATGTTCCGGCTTGTCAATACGAACCAATTCTACCTTTGAGAATTCATGCAGACGATTCAAACCACGTACATCCTTACCATACGAACCTGCTTCACGACGGAAACACTGTGTATAGGCACAATTCTTGATCGGCAACTGCTTTTCATCCAGGATAACATCCCGATAGATATTTGTAACCGGAACTTCGGCAGTCGGGATCAGATACAAATCATCCAGATTACAATGATACATCTGGCCTTCTTTATCTGGTAACTGACCTGTACCATAACCTGAAGCAGCATTCACAACCGTCGGCGGCATTACTTCAATATAACCGGCACTGCGAGCTTCATCCAGGAAGAAATTGATCAACGCACGCTGCAACCGTGCACCCTGACCGATATAAACCGGGAATCCGGCTCCTGTAATCTTTACACCCAGATCAAAATCAATCAAATTGTATTTCTTAGCCAGCTCCCAATGAGGCAATGCATTCTTAGGCAATTCTGTTTCCATTCCACCCATCTTGACAACCAGGTTATCCTCAGCTCCATTTCCTTCAGGAACTTCATCGTAAGGAACATTCGGAATGGTGTAAAGCAGATTCTGCATATCTTCAGCAGCCTGATCCATTTCAGTCTGTAAAGCCTTATTGCCTTCTTTAATTTCCGATACTTTTTTCTTGGCAGCTTCAGCCTCATCTTTCTTGCCTTCTTTCATCAGGCCGCCAATGGACTTAGAAAGCTGATTGACTTCAGACAAGTTCTTATCTAATTGGTTTTGCGCACTTTTTCTCTTTTCATTCAGTTCGAGTACCTGCGCAATCGTCTCTTTCGCATTTTTGAAGTGCTTTTTCTCCAGACCTGCAATGACTTTCTCGGTCTGTTCTGTAATCATTTTTAGAGTCAACATATCCTGTCTCTGTTTATTGTTACTTTTTTACTGGATGCAAAGGTACATCTTAAAGAAGAATCTCACAAAGTTTTTCAACAATTAATCATTCTATCTCTTTACTTTACCCGTCCGCCACACATCCAGGTACGCATATAATAAGGTTCACTCAGATTACTAACCATCACTCCTTTCGATGTACTGGTATGAATGAACTTGCCATTCTTCAGATAAATTCCCACATGATTAGGCTTTCTTTTACGCCCTCGTCCGGTATAGAAAAAGACCAGATCGCCTTCTTTTAGCTTGCTCCGGCTGATTTTCTTGCAATCCTTCTTCAGCATCTCGGCCGACGAACGTGACAGACGTTTATGATAAACCTCCCGATAAACAATGGCTACGAATCCGGAGCAATCTATCCCTTTCTTGGTTTGTCCACCCAAGCGGTGCGGAACCCCAATCCAGCGTGCCCCTTCGTTGTATAAAAAGATATTATCATATTCGGTAATCTTTACGCCATAAATGCGTCCTAGTTCTTTAGGCCCTTTGAAATCGGCCGGCAAAGAAACAGTCTCCATTTTACGACTGCCACAGGATGTCAGCAACAACAATCCCAAAATCCAGATTAGATAACCAGCCATGAATCTTTTATATATTTCTTTTTCAATCATTGCTTTTTCACTCATACCTACAAACGTTTGTCAGTTCTATCAGCAAAAATAAAGATAATCTCCCAACCTCATACTTTTACTTGAATAAATATCCATTGCATTGTATAAAAACGAACAATCCACTATCTTTGTTCTGGTTATGACTTCTTTTAATTCTTATTTATATTCATCTGAAAAGCATATGCGTATGAGAAAAATAATGTATAGCACACTGACCTTCCTCTGTATAAGCTCCCTGATTTCGGCACAGGTCACCGAACGAGAAAGACCGGCATCCTGGGACCAGTTCGTGGAAGGAGGACGTTTTGCCGACCGTTTTCTTCCTATGCCTGACGGTAAGTTGAGTTCCGATACCTGGGGAGCACAGCAAGTTATTCCCCGCTTTATTGACAATGGCATAGAAGATCAGGTCCGTTCTTATTGGGGAGGCAACATATTAAAAGGTGATGATGGGAAATATCATCTCTTTGTCTGTGGCTGGCGGGAAGACTCTCCCAAAGGACATCACGAATGGCCTAACTCCATCGTCTACCATACAGTTTCGGACAATCGGTTCGGACCGTACCACATCCAAGATACCATCGGTCCGGGCCATAATCCAGAAGCTTTTAAAACACGGTCCGGGAAATATGTTATATATGTAATCGACCATTATTACCTGGCAGACAACATAAACGGGCCCTGGACCAGACAGACTTTAGACTTTGATCCAAGAGATCGGAAAATCATTGAAGGTTTGTCAAACCTTACTTTTACTCAACGTGAAGACGGTTCCTATCTGATGATTTGTCGCGGAGGTGGTGTATGGATCAGTCAAACCGGATTATCTACCTACAACCAAATCAGCGACCAACGTATTTATCCCCCAGTCGAAGGAGAATTTGAAGATCCGGTTGTATGGAGAGACTCGGTACAATATAACGCAATTGTCAACGACTGGTTAGGTCGTGTTGCCTTTTACCTCCGTTCGAAAGATGGCGTCAGATGGGTAACAGATCCAGGTGAAGCCTATATGCCGGGAATTGCCGTTCATAAAGACGGGACCAAAGAGAACTGGTTCAAGTATGAACGGATAAAAATCTTTCAGGATGAACAGGGGCGAGCAATCCAGGCAAATTTTGCCGTTATTGATACCTTGAAGAACGAAGATAAGCCTAACGACCGGCATAGTTCCAAGAACATCTGCCTCCCGCTGAATCCGGGAGTCCTGATGACATTACTGGACAAAAAGCCCATTACTCCTCAGACGAAAGAAATTCGCCTGCTGATCAAAGTAGAACCAGAATTTGATCCACAAACAGATATAGATATTTCCTCTTTGCGTTTCGGAGCTTCCACAGAAGTCAATTTTGGCAGAGGCTGTAAACCGATTCGGACGGAGAAATCAGGGAAAGACCTGATTGTCATCTTCGACGGACAGGGAAACGGCATTACGGAAGAGGAATTTGCGCCTAAACTTATCGGGAAGAAAAAGGATGGCAGCATGCTGTTCGGTTACACCCGCCTGCCTTGGGTTAAATACATCGAACCAATTCTCTCTGCCCGCAAACCATCAGTCGTAACATCCGACGGAAAGTCTATGATAAAAGTGGAGGTCGAAAACTTTGGTCAGATAGCTTCTACACCTACAGTCTTGTACATTTACGGGAATATTGGGGGAAAAGAAAAATTAATCGGGCAAACGAAACTGGCTGCCATAAAACCGTATCAGAAAGAATCTGTTGAAATCAAATCGAAACAATCCTTGGATATCGCTGCTGATTATTCGTTGCGAGTAGCCTTCGGTAAGGACTAATATTCAATGAGTCTTACATCTTCATCCATACAGGCCTGTATTTTAATACTACAAAAAGGAAATACAGGCCTGTAATTTATAGAACCGATACCATGAAAAAGAAATCATTAAAGAAAAACGCACTTTCTATTTTGATTTTACTGGCTTTATCGTTTCTTTTGTAACCGAAAACATTCAATTCTTTTACACATGAAAAAGTTATGTTTATGCTGTACTGCATTTTTGTCGTTATGGGTACAGCCTTTCTTCGCTCAGAAAGCCGTCGTTGATAAAATCATTGAAATCGGACACCAGGATAATCAGGCCGCACACCAGCTGGATATACTGACCAACCGTTTTGGCGGACGCCCCATCGGGTCGGATGCGTATGAGAATGCCGCCGAATGGATGGTACGTGAATACAAAAAGTGGGGACTGGATGTTCATCTGGAAGAAGCCGGCGAACTCTCGGTCGGTTTTAACCGCGGACCGTGGTTTGGGAAGCTGTTGAGCCACGACCATGGAATGACTCTCCATTTCGCTACTCCTTCATACACTTCGGGGACGAAAGGGGTGCAGCGCGGTCATGTCTTGATGGAACCCCGTACCGACCAGGAATTCGAGCGCATCAAACTCAAGTTGAAAGGTGCTTGGGTCCTGATCTCCGGCACAAACAACGGCTGGCCAATCGACAGGACAGCGCAGGCTGATTCTATCCGGCAGGCTATCAAACAAGAGAATAAGGAAATCGACCAAAAGAATGCCGAACTCAGGAAAAGAAACTGGGAGAAAGGTGAAAACAACGAGATGCTTCCTTACAAGGAATTCCCGGCTCTTTACTACCATGAGATGATCGAAGCCGGCGCCTTAGGATTCATCCAGTCATCGGAAGTACCTATCCGTGCGCTTTATGACCGGAAGATGATTGACAGCATGACGTTCGATAACCTGCCCGAAGTACCTGACATCAAACTCGACAAGCATCAGTTCGACATCATCGCCCAGATGGTAAAAGAACGGCGGGAAGACTTCTTGCTGGAGTTCGATATCCGCAATCATTTCAAGCTCGGACCGATCAAATACCACAACGTGGTGGCGTCGATACGGGGAAGCAAATATCCGGATGAACAGGTCATCGTCTGCGGACACTTGGATGCTTTTGATACCGGCACAGGCGGCGTCGACTGTGGTACAGGGATTACCCCGATGATGGAAGCGGCCCGTATGTTGGCGTTGTCGGGAGCAAAGCCCAAGAGGACCATCCTCTTCATCGCCTTTGCCGGGGAAGAATTCGGACTGTTAGGGTCGAAAGCCTATTGCGAGAAACATCAGCAGGAATTACCGAAGATTATGAATGTATTCAACCGCGACGGCGGGCCGGAACCTCCCGTCGGAATAGCTGTCTCGCAGGCGATGTATGATGATTTCGTCAAGATAACCCAACCCATCCAGAAGGTACGGGCGGACATTCCGTTTGAAGTGACTGTGCGGCCTCCGCGCAAACGGCCGAAGGTAGCGGGTGGCACCGATTCGGAAGTGTTTGCCACCTACGGCGTCCCAACATACGGATTTACCACAAAAGACGTCAAAGGGTATAATTTCAACTATGGGGAAATATGGCATACCGAACGCGATCTGTTTACCAAAAACATCCCGGAATATCTGGGGCATACGGCAACCGCCACCGCCATCACCGTCTTAGGGGTAGCCAACCTCGACAAGCCTCTGCCTCGGGAAGGGGTCTATGAAGAGAATTAAGAATTAAGAATTAAGAATTAAGAATTAAGAATTGAAAATTGAGAATTGACAATTACAGACACAATATTAGGCACGGATTTCACGGAAAACACGGTTTAAAATAAATATTTACCGTGTTAATCCGCTGAATCCGTACCTTTTTAATTCTCAATTGTCAATTATCAATCTAAAAACAGGCAATATCACTAGTGATCCGGGACAAAAAATTCATTTACAAGGCAAGATCACACCTGATCTGCTGTCCAAAATCTATTTACAAAAGAAAATCACAGGTGGTCCGATACTGAAAACCCGCCCAAGGTAGCAGACCACAGGTACGCTTCAATTCATAATTTTCACCTTGTTTTGTCTCTGAAAGGTATAAGCTCCGCAAAATAGCGTCGGTATTGTCCTATCACGATGTGAGCAAATTAAATAAAAAATAATTGACAGTAAACATATTTGGCCGTAATTTTTCAGATTGCAAGCTTTATAACCATTCCGGCCTGCCTGGAAAAGAACCCAGGCGGACCGACGATCGCGTCAATCTGACGCCTGCAGTCTCCGCCTGTATTCCATGGGAGAAACAGCATGATGCTTCTTGAAAAACTTGCAGAAGGCAGCCTGATCGGAAAAATGCAGCTCTTCGGCAATCTGGCTGACGGGGATGCTCTCATCGTCGAGGCGCTCGGTGGCCCGCTTGATCAGTTCGTCGCAAATCACTTCGTGCGGCGTCTTGCCCAAAACCTCCTTGACCAAGCGCGAAAGATGCTTCGCCGAGATGCAGAGTTTCTCGGCGTAGAAGTCCGTTTGATGCTCGACCGACACATGCTGCCAGACGAGCTTCATGAAATCCATCATCACCCTATCGCGTTTGCAAATTACCGGTGGCAACTGATTATCCGTCCGGCTCCGCTCCAGCATAATCTGTCCCACCTCGAGCATGAAACTCTTGAAATAGACCAACAGCAGTTCACGCCGGTAGGCATGGCCGAGCGACATCAACGCCGACTCGAATAATTCCATCTGCCGGGCCAGGCGTCCAAATTGCTCGTCGTTGAGTTGCAAAACCGGAAAGTGGAGGCGATCTACCAGATAATGATCCGGTCCGGGGCGCAGATTCTTGAGTGAATCTTTGGCAAAGGTATAATTCGGAATCAGGCACCACGCCTGCAGGTCGGTACTAAAGTCAAGAAATTCGATTTGCACTCCTTCCAGCAGGTCGAGAAAAGCATTTGCCCGCATCTCATGAAATTCATCGTCAATACGAAGGCTGAGGCAGCCTGTCCGGACCAGGAGAAACAGGCGGAGATCCGTCATCTTCCGGCCGATGAGCCGGACCAGTTCACGCGAAGTCAGCAGCAAGACACAACCGTCGAGACTGCATGTAGAAGGGAAAAGAGGGAAAAGTTCTTTTTGTGTCATCATCATCTATTCATTCAACAAATATTCTTTGCCTGTCTCGCCCGCCAATAAGGAGAAGCCAACAGAAACAGGCATCACGCAGGCAAAGGTATAAAGCCCTTGTCTGATATGGACAAATGGATGCGCTAAATAGACATACCGTTTGCTAATAAATTCTAATACAGTTCCATTTGGACAAATGCTTGGGTTGTTTGACCAAATAGAGGCCATCGGTTCGCTTTTATTTTTGCGCACTAAGAACTACAAACAAACGAAACATGAAGGCAAAAAGTTATTTAGTTTTAGGTTTAGGCTGCGTGCTGCTACTGGCGGGATGCCAGAACCAAACACTCCAGCAAGGAAGCTCGACCGACTATCCGCTTCTGACATTGAAACCGGAAGACCGGCAGTTGTCGGTAAAATACTCGGCTGTAATCGAAGGAAAACAAGATGTAGAAATCCGTCCGCAGGTCTCAGGAACCATTACCGAAGTCTACGTGGAAGAAGGTGCCCGAGTAAGAAAAGGGCAAGTCTTGTTCGTCATTGACCAGGTACCTTATCAGGCGGCCTTGAAGCAGGCGGAAGCCTCCGTCGCCACGGCCGAAGCGAATGAGGCCACAGCCAAGCTGACCCTCGAAGGAAAAGAATCCCTTTATCAGGACAAAGTGATCTCTGATTTTGAACTGCGGACGGCCCGTAACAACTACCGGAGCGCTCAGGCGGCTCTGATGCAGGCCCAGGCAGAACTGATTAATGCCCGCAATAACCTCTCCTATACCGAAGTCAAAAGCCCGGTCGACGGGTATGCCGGCATGACTTCCTATCGTATCGGAGCGCTCGTGAGCTCGAGCATGACCGACCCGCTGATCCGGGTTTCAGACAACTCGCAGATGTATGTCTACTTCTCCATGTCGGAAAAGCAGGTGCTTTCGCTCACCGCCCAATACGGCTCGCTCGACAGCGCCCTCCTCTCCTTCCCGCCCATCCAGCTGCAACTGAATGACGGGTCGACCTATCCGCACACCGGGAAAATAGACGTCATCAGCGGACTGATCGACAAGACAACCGGAACCGTCAGCCTGCGTGCCCTGTTCGACAACCAGGAGAAACGGCTCATGAGCGGAGGCTCGGCCAATGTGGTGATTCCATACCAGCAACAGCAATGCATCGTTATCCCCCAAGGTGGTACATACGAGATCCAAAACAAGATATTTGCCTATAAGGTTGTTGACGGCAAAGCCGTATCTACCCCCATCGAGGTCTTCGAGATAAACAACGGAAAAGAATATATTGTAGAAAGCGGGCTTCAGGCAGGCGACGTAATCGTTTCAAAAGGAGCCGGCCTACTGAAAGACGGTACAGTCATTTCCGCCAGCGCAACTGCGGCTACAGAACCTAACACAGAGGAGGAATAAACATGAAACTACAACATTTCATCGACCGTCCTATCCTGTCGATGGTCATCTCGGTGGTCATCCTCGTGGCCGGATTAATCGGGCTTTATGCCTTGTCAGTCGAACAATACCCGGATATTGCCCCGCCAACCATCCGCGTCTCGACGACATACAGCGGCGCCAATGCCGAGGCGGTACAGAAGAGTGTGATCGTCCCGCTGGAAGAAGCTATCAACGGTGTAGAGAATATGACCTACATGACTTCGACCGCCAGCAATACCGGAAGCGCAGAGATCACCGTCTATTTCAAACAGGGCAGTGACCCGGATATGGCTGCCGTCAACGTACAAAACAAAGTATCAACAGCCACTTCCCTGCTGCCGGCAGAGGTAACCAAAGTGGGTGTTACCACCATGAAGCGCCAGAATAGTATGCTGAAGATATTCGGCCTATACAGTCCGAACGGTACCTACGACGAGACCTTCCTGACCAACTACCTGAGCATTAACGTCAAGCCTCAGCTGCAGCGTATCACGGGTGTTGGTGAAGTCAATGTGATGGGTGGCGACTATGCCATGCGTATCTGGTTAAAACCAGACGTGATGGCCCAGTATGAACTCGAGCCCAGCGATGTTGAAGCAGCCCTGTCGAGTCAGAATATCGAAGCCTCGACCGGTTCGATCGGTGAAGATTCCGAGAATGTCTACCAGTATACCCTGAAATACCGTGGGCGACTGGAGAAGGAACAGGAATTTGAGGAAATCGTTATCCGCGCCTACGACGACGGACGTGTGCTGAAATTAAAAGATATTGCCACCGTCGAACTTGGTTCGCAAAGTTATACCTATACCGGTTCTGTCAACGGAGCCCCCGGAAGTACTTGTATGGTTAACCAGACAGCCGGAACCAATGCCAACGAAATCATTACCAATATCGACAAGTATCTGGAATCGCTCAAGGAAACATTACCGAATGATGTGGAAATAGTCGAGCTAATGAGTACCAAAAACTTCCTTGATGCCTCTATCCATGAAGTGATCAAGACTTTGCTCGAAGCCATCATCTTAGTTGTACTCGTGGTATATATCTTCTTGCAGAACCCACGTTCTACCCTGATCCCGACCGTCAGTATATTCGTGTCGCTGATCGGTACGTTCGCCGCCCTCTACATCGCGGGCTTCAGTATCAACCTGCTTACCTTGTTTGCCCTCGTACTTGCGATCGGAACCATCGTAGATGATGCCATCATCGTGGTGGAAGCCGTACAAGTGCGCTTCGACGAAGGATCCCGTTCGCCCTATAAAGCTTCTGTCGACGCCATGTCGGGTATCTCTTCCGCCATCGTCACTTCTACTTTAGTATTTATGGCTGTATTCGTACCTGTATCATTCATGGGAGGAACTTCCGGTGTATTCTATACCCAATTCGGTATTACGATGGCCGTTGCGGTAGGTATTTCAGCCATCAACGCATTAACACTCTCGCCGGCTCTTTGTGCCCTGATTCTGCGTCCTAATGAAATCCTGGAAGACGGGAAAAAGCCTGAGTTCTCTACGCGGTTCCGTATGGCATTCGATACGGCTTTCAAACGGATCGTACTCAAATATAAAAGCGGAGCCAAATTCTTTATCAAACGGAAATGGCTCGCATGGAGTGCCTTTGCCGTTGCCGTAGCACTTCTGTTCTACTTCATGAATACAACCAAGACCAGTCTGGTTCCTTCTGAAGATACGGGTTCTATTTTCGTCAGTATCGACACACCGGCTGGAAGTACCCTGGCCGAAACCGTCGGTATCATGGAAAAAGTAGAAAAGGAACTGAAAGAAATCCCACAGATAGCCGATTTCAATAAGGTGGCAGGCTTTGGTATGGGATCGGGAAGCGGCTCTTCACACGGTATGTTCATCATCCAGCTGAAACATTGGGACGAACGCCCAGGAAAAGAAAACAGCGTAGATGCCATTTCGGCTGAAATATACCGACGGACCTCTCATATCAAAAATGCGAACCTCTTTGTCTTCTCACCACCTATGATCTCCGGATATGGTACAGGTAACAGCTTTGAACTGTATCTGCAAGATCGAGGAGGAAAAGGGATTGATGCACTTAGTGAAGTGACCAACAATTTCCTGGCCGCTTTAAACCAACGGCCCGAAATACAGATGGCATACACATCATTCAGTGCCAAATTCCCCCAGTATCGGGTAGACGTTGACGAAGCTCAGTGCCAACGTGCCGGAACGACGACGGAAGAAGTACTGTCAGTCTTGTCGGGTTATTTCGGAAGTATTTACGCCTCCAACTTCAACCGGTTCACCAAATTGTACCGGGTCATTATCCAGGCGCCGTCAGAAAGCCGCAACAGCATGCAGTCTCTCGATAATGTATTCGTCAAGACCACCAACGGTATGGCTCCCGTCAGTCAGTTCGTAAAACTGACAAAGACCTATGGAGCCGAATCACTGACACGCTTCAACATGTTCTCGTCCATTAATGTACAGGGAATGCCAGTCAGCGGATACAGCTCAGGAGATGTCATCAATGCGGTAAAAGAAGTAGCCGCCCAGACATTGCCTACAGGTTACGGATATGAATTCTCCGGAATGACACGTGAGGAAGAACAAATGGCCAATTCGCATGACACAGTAATCATTTACGGGATCTGTATTCTGTTTATTTATTTGATACTTTGTGCCCTGTATGAAAGCTTGTTTATCCCGATGGCCGTTATCCTTTCAGTTCCGTTCGGACTGATGGGAAGCTTCTTCTTTGCCCGAATGTGGGGTATCGAAAACAATATCTACCTGCAAACCGGATTAATCATGTTGATCGGATTGTTGTCAAAGACAGCTATTCTATTAACGGAATACGCTACAGAACGCCGGAAAGAAGGTATGTCACTCTCGCAAGCAGCCATTTCAGCAGCCGGCGTCCGTCTGCGCCCGATCTTGATGACCGCCCTCACCATGATATTCGGATTGCTGCCGCTTATGTTTGCTTCTGGTGTAGGCGCCAACGGTAATACATCCTTAGGTGTAGGTGCCGTAGGAGGAATGCTGATTGGAACAATCGCCTTACTCTTCGTCACACCGGCCTTCTTTATTACTTTCCAATACTTAGAAGAACGAATTATGGGCAAAAGAAAAGCTGATAGAAAATTATGAAAAAGTGTATCTATATATTAGTTAGTATGCTGCTTCTGAGCAGCTGCCATATCTACCGCAACTACCAGCGGCCGGAAGGATTGCCTGTAGACAGCCTTTACAGGAACACTCCTCTTTCCTCTGACGATTCTCTTACCTTGGGAGACATCCCATGGCAAGAGATGTTTGAAGATCCTCTGCTCCAGAACCTGATACAGGAGGGTCTAGAGAACAATACAGATATGCAGGTAGCCCTGCTGCGTGTTGATCAGGCCCGCTCGCAGTTGCAGGCAGCCCGATTGTCTTTTCTGCCGTCTCTTTCTCTGTCTCCTCAAGGAGCCCTGACAAGTACCGACGGTAGCAAAGCAGTCAAGACGTATGAATTACCGGTTCAGGCCAGTTGGGAAATTGATCTTTTCGGCCGCTTGCGAAATGCCAAGCAGGAAACCCAAGCCACGTTGTTGCAGCAAGAGGCTTATCAGCAGGCTGTCCACGCAGATTTGGTAGCCAACATCGCCAACAGTTACTATACATTATTATTACTCGATGAACAGATCCGACTGACAACATCCACCTTGGATGTCTGGAAAGAACAAGTCAGATTATTGGAATCGAAATTTAAAGTAGGCGAAGAAACAGAAAATGCCGTAACCCAGGCAAGGGCCAGTCTGTATGAATTAGAAGCATCGGTGACAGACTTACAAAAGCAATTGTTTGAGACAGAAAATGCCCTATGTACCCTGCTCGGAACGACTTCCCACCATATTGAACGGAGTTCGCTGGAAGAACAACAGCTCCCGGAAACTGACAACATCGGTATTCCGTTGCGTGTATTATCCAAACGCCCGGATGTAGTACAAGCTGAAATGGTCTTAGCCAGTGCCTATTACAGCACCAATCAGGCCAGATCAGCATTCTATCCTAACTTAACCCTTTCCGGAAGCGCGGGATGGACCAATTCGTTAGGAGAAGTGGTAAGCAATCCGGGAGGATGGATTCTCTCAGCCATAGCATCACTGACGCAACCGTTATTCAATCAGGGGAAACTTATCTCTAATCTGCGTGTGTCGAAAGACGAAGAACAGATCGCCCTGCTCAACTACAAACAGGCGCTCCTGGATGCAGGTCAAGAAGTGAACAACGCGTTGTTTGCAACAGAATCTGCCCGAAAAAGCTTTGACAGTCACCTCAAACAATGTAAGGAACTGGAACGGACAGTAACTACCTCTGAGTCTTTATACAAGACCGGCAATGCGACTTACCTGGAAATGCTGACTGCCCGGCAGTCATTGCTCAATGCTCAGCAGAACATGGTAACCGATCGCTTTACGCTCTTGCAATCTACAATTAATCTATACAATGCATTAGGTGGCGGTGTTGACTAACCGCCACAAAAAAAGTAGCAAGCCTTTGCGTTAAAAGCAACGGGCTTGCTACTCTCCTATTTATAAAATTGGAAACAGGTTATTTTACCTCTTCACCATTTTCCTTGAAAAGGGCGGTTACTTCTTCATCATCAAGTACCAACACGACCTTATACTGTTTGCCCTCCTCTTTTTCTGCCATGAAAGCTTCTTTCGCGGTATATTCCGGATAAGCTTTTTCAATAGATTGAGTTACTGCTTCGGGCAGATCCTTTACTTCTACTTTGACGAAATCATCTTGAGCCACTTCACTCACTACCATGACAGAATCAACACTTGTTTCTGAAGCGAATGCACTGAAACTACCCACACTCATCAAACATGCTACTGCAACTAATACCTTTTTCATAATTTCAAACATTTTAAATTCAACATTTCTTTTCTGACTCTCGTCACTAATCATAGTACAAAGCACATACCAGAAATAGCCCGAAATCATGACTATACTAAAAATCAGACATTTGAGCTTTTGGCATTAACATGATAAATGTGAATTTAAGATTCCTTTTGGTACACAGTGTGGATTTTAGCTACAAAATCGGAGATCAGAGTAATCCGAAATGACGCAAGGTATTCACGATACCATCCTCGTCAACACTTGTCGTTACAAAATCGGCGGCTTTCTTTACCTCATCCATCGCATTTCCCATTGCAACACCCACGCCGGCATGCTGCAACATGGCAATATCATTTCCGCCATCACCGAATGCCATGGTCTCTTTTAAGGATATTCCATAATGTTCTATGATCCGATCGATACCAACCGCTTTGGTACACCCTTTTGCTACCACATCGGCGAAATAAGGACTCCAACGGGCCGCCAGGCTATTCGGCATATAGGCCATGATCCGTTCCTCTTCTTCCGCTGTGAAAAAGGCAATCAGCTGGAATATTTCTTTATCAGCAAGCGCTTCGATTGATCCAATTTCGGGAGCTTTCAGTCGGATCTGTTCATACAAAGCATCGACTGATTCGTTCCGGTAATTCAAGACAATCTTGTCTTCAGTTACACAGGCACAGGGAAAAGAATGTACTGTCCGCTGATATTCCAGCATAGAGTGAATATCTTCTTGCGGAATCGCATGCTTGTAAATAACATCTTCAGACCCGGCAATACAGTATCCGCCATTCAGTGTTATATACCCATCGACTTCCAGATCACCTAAATTATCAATGCATTGCAACTGCCGGCCGGTAGCTATAAATACTTTTATTCCTTTTGCCCGCAAATTACGGAGTGCTTCCATTGTCGAAGCCGCTATTGTATGCGTCTTAAAGCTCACCAATGTTCCATCAATATCAAAAAACAAAGCTTTGATCATATAATCTCTTTCCTTAATATATTATAACCGGCACAAAATTACGGCAAATTCTTCTTTCCCCTTATTTTATTCCATTTTTTTGTAGTTTTGAACAGCCCGATGCGTCTAATAGAATAAATAAAACTTCTAAACACGAAAAAGCAATGGATAAATTAGAAATTGAATTTGCGCAAATAATAAAAGAGCAGAAAGACACCATTTACACCGTGTGCTATATGTTCTCTAAAGATGCGGAGGAAGTCAACGACTTATTTCAGGAAATTTTGGTCAATTTATGGAAAGGATTTCCTTCTTTCCGCGGACAAAGCCAAATCAAAACATGGGTGTGGAAAGTAAGCCTCAATACGTGTATTTCATTCGACCGGAAAAAACGCAGTCGCACTCACACCATTCCCCTGAACATAAATATCAATCTCTATACAGACAACGACAAAGACTCCTTACAAATCAAACAGCTGTATGAACGGGTCAACAGACTCGGCTTATTCGACAGGGCCATCGTCTTGCTATGGCTCGAGAATCTGAGTTATGAGGAAATTGGTGCCATTGTCGGCATATCTGCCAAAAACGTATCCGTACGGCTTTATCGTATTAAAGAAGAACTCAAAAAGATGTCTAATCAGTAAAACAACATTTATCATGGAAAAATATATTACCTCCCCTGAACTGGAAGAAATGAAACAACAAATCTGTTTATTAAAAGGGAAATTAGAAAAACAGACGATCATTAATGATCACATCATCCGACAAGCCATGCAGCAGAAAGTATCCAGAATGCACAAAGACGCAATCATCATGATCGTCGTAGCCATTATCGGAATTCCCTATTGCTTCTTTTTCTTTACGCTGGCAGGTTTTTCTTACTGGCTGGCAGCAGCCACAGCCTTGTTTCTGCTGGCTTGCATGATAAAATTGAACCGTAACAAAAAGAAATTATCCCATATCCGATCACTATTAGGTGAAAACCTGGTTGAATGTGGAAAAAATGTCTTGCTTCTGAAAAAAGAAACACTCCAGTCTTTTAAAATAATGATGCCTATTTTAGCGGTCTGGGTTATCTGGTTCTTTGCCGAAATATTCTTCGTTCTTCCTCAAGATGACAATGACTTTATCATCAGCATTACATGTGGATCCCTTGTAGGGCTTCTGATCGGTTTAGGTCTCGGTATTTCCAAACACAGGAAAAACCTGAAAACCATAAACGACATTTTACTACAAATCAAAGACTTAGAAGATATTAAAAACTTGTCATAAGCAACCTGTCAAAATACGCCGGCTTTGAAGTAAAAGCCGGCGTATTTTGATGAAAAGCCGGCGTGTTTTGAATCATTCATAGGCATGAATAATTTCACCCATGACTAAAACCTTTTTTATGCCATACAGCTTCCTGGCCTGCTTCTGATAAGCATTTCGATAATATAAAGAGAAAAGAGACACATTTACATCATGCTTCCTTACTATTCGGCTTTGCCTATTTGAAATAAAATAGCTACCTTTGCACGTAATTTTTTGTAGCAAAACAAATAACATCACGATATGAGTAAGAAATTTGCCGAATATTCAAAATTCGACTTGTCGAATGTGAATAAGGAAATACTGAAAAAATGGCAAGACGGCGATGTCTTCCATAAGAGTCTTGAAATCCGAGAAGGTCATCCTTCTTTCGTATTCTACGAAGGACCGCCTTCTGCTAACGGCATGCCGGGTATTCACCATGTCATTGCCCGTTCGATTAAAGATATTTTCTGCCGTTACAAGACCATGAAAGGTTACAAAGTAAACCGCAAAGCAGGCTGGGATACTCACGGACTGCCGGTGGAATTGGGCGTAGAAAAATCATTAGGTATTACCAAAGAGGATATTGGCAAAAAGATTTCGGTAGCCGATTATAATGCTGCTTGTCGTAAAGATGTCATGAAGTTCACCAAAGAATGGACTGACCTGACTCAGAAAATGGGATATTGGGTAGATCTGGAAAACCCGTATATCACTTACGATAACCGGTATATTGAAACCTTATGGTGGTTGTTGAAGCAACTATACAACAAAGGCCTTTTATACAAAGGTTATACCATCCAACCGTACTCTCCAGCTGCAGGAACAGGATTAAGTTCTCACGAACTGAATCAACCTGGATGTTATCGGGATGTAAAGGATACAACAGTTGTTGGCCAATTCAAGATGAAAAATCCGAAGCCAGAAATGGCCCAGTGGGGAACTCCCTATTTCATCGCCTGGACTACTACGCCTTGGACTTTGCCATCCAACACCGCACTTTGTGTAGGCCCAAAGATTGATTACGTAGCCGTACAAACTTACAATGGATATACGGGAGAAAAAATAACTGTGGTTTTGGCAAAACCCCTCCTTTATGCTCACTTCAATAAGAAAGCCGAAGGAATCGCTCTTGAAGACTACAAATCGGGTGATAAACTGATTCCGTTCAAGGTTGTCGGCGAATACAAAGGAACGGATCTGGTCGGCATGGAATACGAACAGCTGATTCCATGGGTAAAACCGGTAGAAGCAACCGAGGATGGCTGGAAAGAAGCTTCAGCCAAAGCATTCCGTGTAATTCCTGGAGATTACG
Organism: Parabacteroides sp. AD58; assembly: GCF_023744375.2. Classification (NCBI taxonomy): domain Bacteria; kingdom Pseudomonadati; phylum Bacteroidota; class Bacteroidia; order Bacteroidales; family Tannerellaceae; genus Parabacteroides; species Parabacteroides absconsus. The sequence goes on from NZ_CP146284.1 coordinate 1,340,612, forward strand.
TAACAACAGAAGATGGTACAGGTATCGTACATATCGCTCCGACATTTGGTGCAGATGATGCCAACGTAGCTAAAGCTGCAGGAATTCCGTCTTTGTTCATGATCAACAAGAAGGGCGAAACTCGTCCAATGGTTGATTTGACAGGAAAGTTCTATTTGCTGAATGAACTGGACGAAAAATTCGTTGCTGAATGCGTAGATGTTGAAAAATATAAAGAATACGAAGGCCGCTGGGTAAAGAACGCTTATGATCCGCAGTTTACAGTAGATGGCAAATATGATGAAAAGGCAGCACAGGCTGCAGAATCATTAGACATCTACATTTGCATGAAGATGAAGCAAAATAACCAGGCTTTCAAGATTGAAAAGCATGTACACAACTATCCGCATTGCTGGCGTACAGACAAACCGGTGCTGTATTATCCGCTGGATAGCTGGTTTATCCGCTCAACAGCCTGCAAGGACCGGATGATAGAACTCAACAAGACAATCAACTGGAAACCGGAATCTACCGGAACAGGCCGCTTCGGTAAATGGCTGGAGAACCTGAACGACTGGAACTTGAGCCGTTCTCGTTATTGGGGCACTCCACTTCCCATCTGGCGCAGTGAGGAAGGCGAAGAAATATGTATTGGTTCAGTGGAAGAACTGTACAACGAAATCGAGAAATCTATCGCCGCAGGCTTCATGACTGAAAACCCATATAAGAAATTAGGTTTTGAGCCGGGTGTTTACACGAAAGAAAATTACGAAAAGATAGACCTGCACCGTCCGTATGTAGACGACATCACGTTGGTATCACCGTCAGGCAAACCGATGAAACGAGAGAGCGATCTAATCGATGTATGGTTTGATTCGGGAGCTATGCCTTATGCTCAGTTGCATTATCCGTTCGAAAATAAAGAACTGGTAGACAACCGCACTTACTACCCGGCCGATTTCATTGCCGAAGGTGTAGACCAGACTCGTGGCTGGTTCTTTACGCTGCATGCTATCGCTACAATGATCTTTGACAGCGTAGCCTACAAAGCGGTAGTATCTAACGGACTGGTACTCGACAAGAACGGAAACAAGATGTCAAAACGTCTGGGCAATGCAGTCGATCCGTTTGCTACTATCGAAAAATACGGATCCGATCCGTTACGTTGGTACATGATTACCAATGCTTCTCCATGGGATAACTTAAAGTTCGACATTGAAGGCGTAGAAGAAGTCCGTCGCAAGTTCTTCGGTACATTATATAATACGTATTCATTCTTCGCTCTGTATGCGAATGTGGATGGATTTAATTACTCACAGCCGGATATCGAATGGAACAAGCGTCCAGAAATTGACCGTTGGATTCTGTCATTACTTAATTCACTGATTAAGGATGTAGACAACTACTTAGACAACTATGAACCAACCCGTGCTGGACGTGCCATCTCTGATTTTGTCAACGACCATTTAAGCAATTGGTATGTTCGCCTGAACCGTAAACGCTTCTGGCAAGGAGGACTGACAGATGATAAACTGTCAGCTTACCAGACATTGTATACCTGCTTGGAAACTGTGGCTAAGCTGATGGCTCCAATCGCACCGTTCTATGCAGATCAGTTGTTCTGTGATTTAATTGCAGCTACAGGACGTGAAAATGTTTATTCTGTACATTTGTCAGACTTCCCGGTATGCCACGAAGAACAAATTGACAAGAATCTGGAAGAACGTATGCAAATGGCCCAAACCATATCTTCCATGGTATTGGCATTACGCCGTAAAGTCAACATCAAGGTACGTCAGCCGTTGCATGTCTTGATGGTACCGGTATTGGATGAACATCAGAAAGAAAGTATTGAAGCCGTAAAATCACTTATCCTAAGCGAAGTGAACGTAAAGGACATGAAGTTTGTAGATAATACAGCAGGTATCCTGGTAAAACGTATCAAACCGGACTTTAAGAAACTTGGCCCGCGTTACGGCAAGATCATGAAAGCCCTGGCTGCTGCTATCCAGCAGATGAGTCAAGAGGATATCAATGCCTTCGAAAAAGCAGGTACGTTCACCTTACAGGTAGATGGCCAAGATGCCGTATTGGAAAGAACAGACGTTGAAATCATTTCCGAGGATATTCCTGGCTGGCTGGTTGCTAACGAAGGCCGTCTGACAGTAGCACTTGATATTTCGGTAACAGATGAACTGAAGAAAGAAGGCCTTGCCCGTGAATTAGTAAACCGTATTCAGAACTTACGTAAGAGCAGCGGTTTCGACATAACAGACAAAGTAAACATTACGATTGCGTCTTCACCAGAAATGGATGGAGCTGTTACGGCTTACAAAGATTATATCACTTCACAAGTCCTTGCCAATAGTCTTACTATAACAACAGAACCGATTGCAGATGCTACTGTTCTCGATTTTGAAGACTTCACATTACCTGTAAAAGTTGAAAAGATATAGTCTGACAAATAAGGTAAACTACAGATGAAAATATCAGACCGACTCATTAAATTACGGTAAAACATCTATCTGAGGGCGAGGAAAGGAATGAAATCCCCGCCCTCACTCATTTTTCTTTACAAAAATGTGCATGATATAATAATTATATTATCTTTGCCGACAAATCGGTTAAGAATGACTCATTCGAGACCATTCTATCATAAAAAATCAAGATGTTAAACTTAAAATTAAATTTGCCATGGCAGAAAAGACAAGATACTCAGATGCGGAACTCGAAGAATTTCGAGCTATCATATTAGAAAAGCTGGAAATAGCAAAACGAGATTATGAAATGTTGAGATCGGGTGTTACTAATTCTGACGGGAATGATGTAGCTGATACATCACCTACATTCAAAGTCCTGGAAGAAGGTGCAACCACTCTTTCCAAGGAAGAAGCAGGTCGACTGGCACAACGGCAAATGAAATTCATTCAGAATTTACAGGCGGCGTTGGTACGTATCGAAAACAAGACGTATGGTATTTGCCGTGAGACAGGAAAACTGATTCCGAAAGAAAGACTGCGGGCCGTACCTCACGCAACATTAAGTATTGAAGCAAAACAAGGAGGCGCTAAATAAATGAAATATTCAAAAGGAAAAGGAGCAGTATGCATCGTAATACTGCTCCTTCTTTTAGACCAAATCTTGAAAATTTGGATTAAGACACATCTGGAACTACATGAAAGCATCGAGATTACCCCTTGGTTTTATCTCTGCTTCACAGAAAATCCAGGTATGGCTTTTGGTATTGAAGTCATCGGTAAACTGTTCTTATCCATCTTCCGTATTGTTGCCGTTGGATTTATCGGATATTATCTATATTCCCTCGTAAAAAAGAATTACCCATTTGGATTCATTGCCTGTATCTCATTGATTCTGGCGGGAGCTATCGGTAACATAATAGATTCCATTTTCTACGGAGTCATTTTCGACCATAGTTATGGGCAAGTAGCAACACTTTTCCCGGAAGGAGGCGGATATGCAGGCTGGTTGCATGGAAAAGTTGTAGACATGTTCTATTTCCCATTGATCGAAACGACATGGCCTGATTGGTTACCCATTTGGGGTGGACAAGAGTTTGTCTTTTTCCGTCCGATATTCAACCTGGCTGATTCAGCCATTTGTGTCGGAGTTTTTCTCCTTTTAATATTCTATAGAAATACTTTGTCTAAAAGTTTAGGCAACGAAGAAAGAAAATAATATGTATAAGCACTGGTTCATATATGGATTGACATCTTTATGCGCATTATCTGCCTGTAGCCCGGTTCCCGACAATATTCTTTCTCAAAATGAGATGCGGGCTGTTTTAGCGGATATGCAAATAGCCGAAGCTATCATCAACGGAGATCAGGAAACATATAAAGATGATGCAAAAAAGTTAGCTCTATATGAATCTGTCTTTAATAAATATCATATTACTCAAGCAGAATACGACAGTTCGCTGACTTGGTATGCACAAAACCTGGATATCTATATGAGGGTTTACAATCTGGTCAGCGAAGATATTGATGATCGGATTCATAACCTGGGAGATGTTGAACGGATAGAAGTGGATACCCAAAAGAATGATTCAGTTGACATCTGGTCAAGAAGAACGTATCTGACCTTCTCTCCTAAATCACCTTTTAATGGGACAACATTCAATATTGAACCAAAAGAATCCTATCCTCCTGGAAGTACCTTCACTCTGGGAATGAATGTTTGGGGTATATCACAGAAGGATAAGAATAAGCCTCAAATTCGTATTTGCCTAGATCAGGGAGATACGACACTGGTGATTAATGATCAGATTATGCGGGATGGATATCACCAGACAAAGCTTAAAAGTGTAGCAACAAAACGTATAAAGCGTGTATATGGATTCATCTATCTGAACAATCACGATATGGATTATTATAAAATCTATACAGACAGCATTTCTCTTATGCGCTACAACTACAAGTCTATAGGATTTGAAAGTGCCAAGGATATCAAACCAAAAGAAAATTAATCTTTTTACAGCGAACTATGTCACGTTGGGCTGCTCATTTTGTGATCGTCGGAGAAACCATATATCGTATGCACTGCTTGGAAATGGCATCAAGCGGTGATCTGCAAAAGATATTTCCGTTAACAGAAGAAATAGCTGGAACGTCTTTTCTTGATGGAGTATTATTGGCTGTAACAGCTTCCTCTGTACTAACAGAAAAAGAGATCTCCCAACTGTTATGGCGTAAAAAGATATCTGAATATCCTATGCTGTTATCCTATTTACAGCAACAATCATTTGTGGCCCCTGCACTTGGAGAAAAGATTCGACTATTTCACATCCAACTTCATCCGCTCGCGGCGTCTGAACTCAGCACAAACAACAGCCGTAGCAATTGCCACATTGAGTGATTCAGCTGTCTCTCTATACGACGGATAATTAGGAATATAAAGTCTTTCACTTACAAGTTCTCCGATTTCTGGCCGGATACCGTTTCCTTCGTTCCCCATCAGAACAATCCCCTGAGACGTAAGTGTACGTTCATACATATTTTCTCCATCCAAGAAAGTTCCATAAACAGGAACTGCTTGTTCCTTGCAATTAGTTAAATAAGCCGTCAGATCTGTATAATAGACTTTTACATGAGCCAAAGCCCCCATTGTCGCCTGAACAACTTTAGGATTAAATACGTCAACTGTATCTTTACTACAGACAATATGCTCAATTCCGAACCAGTCGGCCAATCTAACAATCGTACCTAAATTCCCCGGATCCTGAATACCGTCTAAAGCCAAAACAAGCTCTTTAAGCGGAGACACTTCTTCAATATGCCAATCAGGCATATTGAAAACAGCTAAAACATCTTGTGGATTCTTCAGGAAACTGGCTTTAGCCACATCATCCTCATCTGCAACAATTAGTTCTTCAGCAGAAATATCTCCTTGCGTCGCCATCCAACAAGGCTTGGCCAATAGCAACTTACAGGAGAAATAAGGAAGCATATCTGCCACCAGCTTATTTCCTTCTGCAACAAAAACACCTTCTGAAATCCGATTTTTCTTTAATTCCAGAGAATGAATATATTTTATTTTGTTTTTACTTAGCATATTCTATATTTTAGATTCGCAAAAATAGAGAAATATTCTGCAAATTCAACTATTTTTGTAGTTCAAAACAAATTTGAATGAAGGAGTTCCTGCGATATATATTGTATACATTGACAAGTATACTTGTATTAAACGGATGTAGTTCAACCAAATTCGTTCCGGATAATCAATATCTATTGGACAAAGTCGAAATTATTTCAGACAATCAACAATTTAAACCAGCCGATCTGAAAGAATATCTGCAACAACGTCCCAATTTCAAAGTATTCGGATTAATGAAATGGCAGCTATATCTGTATAACTGGTCTGGAAAGAACGAAAACAACTGGTTCAATAAACAGTTTCGCCGTATGGGAGAAGCTCCTGTTCTTATGGATACAACACTGATTACTCTATCAGAAAAAGAGCTTCACCTATTCCTCGTCAATAAAGGATACATCAATGCCCAGGTTACTCATTCCATTGATACAAGCAAGTACAAAAAAGCAACTGTGACTTATACAATCAAATCAAATGAGCCCTACCGTATACGAGATTACCAAATGCGGCTCAACGACCCAGCAATAGACAGCATTGCACGTATCAAACCGCGAAAACATTCATGGCTTTCAACAGCCTTTCATTCATCTTCTGATGAATATACATCTTTGATACAAGATAGTATTTTATTTGATCGTGACATATTGGACCAAGAGCGGGAACGAATTACTAAATTACTTCGCTATAGGGGTTATTATGGTTTCAATAAAGAATATCTGACTTATTTGGCAGACAGTTCTTTCCGGAAAAATGTAGTAGACCTTGAAATGTATCTGAAACCATACCGTAAATTATTACCTGATGGAAACATTCAAGAAATGCCTCATCGGCCTTATTATTTAAATAAAATTACGATTTTATCGGATTATGATCCTTTAAAACCGGAAAAAGAAAATGCTCTTCAACTCACAGATACCTTGTATCAGAATCATATTGAAATTATATATGGGGAAAATGGTCGGTTTATCAGACCATCTGTACTGGCTCGCTCTGTCTATCTCGCTCCTGGCAGACTATACAATGAACGCTCTGTTGAACAGACCTATTCTTCTTTTGCCCGTTTGCGAGCTTTAAAAAACATAAATTTGCGCTTTCAGGAATTTGAGGAAAATGATTCTTTGAAATTGAATTGCACCATTCTTACATCTCCGAGTAAACTACAGGGTTTCGGAGTTGATTTAGAAGGGACAAACTCTGCCGGTGACCTTGGATTTGCGTCAAGTATCAATTACCAACATCGAAATTTATTTAAAGGTTCGGAAGCCTTTACCGCTAAAATCAGAGGGGCTTATGAAAATTTAGGGTCATCATCAGATAATAGTGTAGGAAATTATTGGGAAATAGGGGCAGAAACCGGACTTACATTCCCCCATTTCTTATTTCCTTTCTTAAGTGACAGAATAGCCAGACGTTTAAGAGCAACAACAGAATTCAAAGTAAGCTACAGTTTCCAAACTCGTCCAGAGTATCAACGCGCGATTTTGTCTGGTGGATGGAATTATATTTGGCAAGACCGGTTCAATACCCAGGCGAAACATGTATTCAAATTGATCGATATTGACTATGTGCATTTGCCTAAAATGGATCGAGCGTTTGCTGACAGTTTGCCTGAATCAACCCGATTATATAACTTTACGGATCAATTTGTATTAGGGACTGGCTATACATACTCTTTTAGCAACTATGTACCACAAAATAAATTAAGGAATACACATTCTTTTCGCTTTTCCTTTGAAATGGCTGGCAACTTACTATATGGTATTTCAAAGCTCACTCATCAAGGGAAGAATTCGGATGGTATGTATGAATTGTTCGGCATCCCATATTCTCAATTCACAAAAGTAGATTTTGATTTTAGCAAAAGCATGGCAATCGACGCCCGCAATAAAGTAGCTTATCATATTGGTGTGGGTGTGGGTTATCCATATGGTAATACAAGAAAACTCCCCTTTGAGCGTAGTTATTTCTCAGGAGGAGCCAATAGTGTCCGTGGTTGGTCCGTCCGTTCACTTGGCCCGGGTAGCATGGGTATGGAATATGCAGGAACATTTGCCGATCAAATCGGAGATATTCGCTTGGATTTGAATTTGGAATACCGAACTAAATTATTCTGGAAATTCGAACTCGCAGCCTATGTGGATGCCGGTAATATATGGTTATTCCATAACGATCCGGACCATCCAAACGGGAATTTTGACTTTTCCCGATTTTATAAGGAAATCGCTGTATCCTACGGATTAGGCTTACGTCTCGATTTTGATTTCTTCTTACTACGCTTCGATACGGGAATGAAAGCTTATGATCCTCAACAAAGAGGAAGCGATCGGTGGGCAATCAAAAATCCGAACTTCCATGTGTCCGACGGAAACTTTGCATGGCATTTTGCTGTCGGCTATCCATTCTAATAACCAACTCGGTGTGATTTCAAAATGTCTTCAGCTCTTGGTAAAGACGCTGCACAGGTAAGCCCATGATATTATAGAAACTTCCAGAAATACTTTCAACCCCGACATAACCAATCCATTCCTGTATTCCATAAGCCCCAGCTTTATCAAAAGGTTTATATTTGTCAACGTAATAAATAATCTCTTCATCATTTAAAGAGGCAAAACGGACAGATGAAATAACTGAAAAAGTCAGTTGCTTTTTCATTGTTGTCAAACAAACACCTGTCACCACATGATGTTCATGTCCAGATAAACTACGTAATATTTGAATCGCTTCTGCCCTATTTTTTGGTTTTCCTATTACAGCATTTCCATTCCAAACAATCGTATCAGCAGTAATCAAAAGCATAGTATCATCCAATGATGATAAATAAGCTTCAGCCTTTTGTTTAGACAGAAAAACTGGTATTTCCTGAGGGTCTAATGTCTCCGGATAATTTTCTTCCAGTCCAGGAATCACTTTTACATTAAATTTAATATCCAATCCAGATAAGAGCTCTTTTCTCCGTGGAGAATTAGAGCCCAAAATGATTTTATATTTTGATAAGTTCTCCAACATGCCTTTCTCTACTTGTCTTTGTAAATAATCCAAAACTATATAAATTACCACCCAAATGCTTCTCCTTGCATCCAGCGTCCCTGAGCTTTCATCGTTTGTTCGATCAAATCACGGGCTATCCCGTCGCCACCATTTTTCTGACAAATATATTTTGCTATCTTCTTAATCTCAGGCGCTGCATCTGCAGGTGCTACAGGAAGTCCTACTTTACACATTACTTCATAATCAGGAATATCATCTCCACAATATGCAACTTCTTCCGGCTTTAGCCCTGTTTTCTGCAAGAAATCGTAATAATCGTGTATCTTAACTGCACTGCGCATGTAAATATAACGAACTCCTAAACGCTCAAAACGAATACGCACAGCTTCCGTATATCCACCAGTGATAATAGCCACGTCATATCCCATTTTTACAGCTAGTTGCAAGGCATAGCCATCTTTTATATTTACAGTTCTCATCGGATCACCATCAGGTGACAAGGGAATGACTTCACGCGACAACACACCATCTACATCAAATACAAAAGCTTTTATCTTTCTCAAATCATAATTGATTGTACTCATATCATTGTTGTTTATTATGGATACTCTGACTTAATAAACGATACAAAGTCTGCACCGCAGAATCATCAGCCAACATAGCCAAATGCTTATTAATGATGTTTTCATCATATCGAATAGCAGGTCCCGTCTGTGCTTCTCGAGCAGGCATCTCATGTATTTTTGAGGCTGTTTCATCTATCAGTGGGAACAGGTAATCACGAGATAATCCTTCTTTCTGCAGTATTTCTTCTGCCAATGCATAAATGTGATTTGTAAAGTTACAAGCAAAAACAGCTGCTAAGTGTAAAGAACGCCGCTTCTCAGAAGAAAGTTCACACACATTACCTGACAAACGACGAGCCAAACCTTCCAATAATTCTTTATCTTCTTTACGATAACATTCAATAAACAACGGTATGCCCTCAAAAGTGATTTCTCTGCTTTTTGAAAATGTCTGTAAAGGATATAAAACGCCATAACGCTCTGTAAAACCTGAAAAAACAGATATGGGCATACTGCCAGATGTATGTAACCACAACCCATTATTGGAAGGAATCGAACAAATAACAGATTCCAATGCCTGATCTTTCAAAGCAAACAGATATATATCTGCATCATTTCGTATATGAGAAAGATCTGCTGTATAATCACATTGTAAGCGAGTAGCCAACACTTGTGCATGGATTTCAGTATGACTATACACCTGTATTATTTCCATATCGGCAAGAGAAGCTATGGCTACAGACAAATGGGTGGCAACATTACCCGCCCCTATAACAACAACTCTCATGCCTCGTCTTTTTCTTGTTTTTCGTCTGGTAACTGATATGTATCCAAATGTATTTTCTCCCACTGCAATCGGGATTCATCAAAAGGTTTACTGGGTTGTTCCTTATAACCAAAACCAATGATCGATAACACTTCTAATTGATATGGGATGTTCAGTAAACCTCGGATATATTGTGAAGCATCTTCTTCCTGCTCAGTCTGTCTGTTTCGGATCTGACACCAACAGCTGCCTAAGCCTAAATCTTCAGCCTGTAACTGCATAAAAATAGAAGCAATAGAAGCATCTTCTATCCAAACATCACTCTCCATCACATTTGCCAAAACAACTACTGCTAAAGCACATCCTTCTATGAAGGCAGCACCATGAGGTTTGCATCCCGCCAACTTCTTCAGCATCTCCTTATCCTCTACTACTACAAACTGCCACGGATTTTTCCGTTTTGAGGCAGGAGCCATCAAAGCAGCTTTCAAAATAGAAGCCACCTGATCCGGATTCAACAACTGACTGGTAAATTTTCGTGTACTTCTTCTATCCTTAATCAATGATGCGAAGTTTTTCATATACTCTTTATTCTGCTTAATAATTCTTATGCGACAAAGATAATATGAATCGGGCATATATTTACAAAAAGCCTTTCGTATTCGTAAGAACTTGATTGACTTGAGAGGCATAACATTCCCCTATAGGCAAAAGGATCGATGTCTTTTCCAATTGGATATAATTTTTAGTAAATCGTTCAACTTTCTTGACCGAAATTACATACGAACGATGAATACGCAGGAAAGAATTAACAGGCAACATCGCCTGAATTGTTTTTAAGTTAGTATGTGATAAAACATAACCGCCACTCTCACGAAAGATTTTGGTATAGTTTCCTAAAGCTTCTATATATAGAATATCCTCCAATGCAATACTGACATTACTATATTCCTGCTTGACAACCAGACAATCGGGAACAGTTGCTGGACGAATGTCTAATCTACGGATCGCCTTTTCGACGGCTACCTCAAAACGATCATAAGCAAAGGGTTTATGCAAAAAATCAACAGCGTCGAGATTAAAGCCGTCGAGAGCATATTGGGCATGAGCAGTTGTGAAAATAAAGCAGCATTCGCGTGGTAACGAATTAGCTATCTCCAACCCACTGATACTATTCATTTGAATATCCAAGAATACCAAATCAGGCTTCCGCCGGCGGATTTCTTCCAACCCGACATGCGGTTCACTGTAAGTAGTCAGTTCCATTCCACCTTTACGGCGACAAAATTGCTCAATGACCAACAATGCCATCGGTTCATCATCTATGGCTATGCATGAAATTGTCTTCATTGTAATTGAATTGTTAAATGTGTTTTGTATAAATTCCCTTCCGCTCCTACATATAATTTATACCGGCCAGGATAAAGCAAATCCAACCGTTTCCTGCAATTGGCTATCCCTATAGTTGGTTTGTTCTCCTCTCGTATTCGCATAATCTGATTCTCTGTTTCAAAATATAGAGTGCCTTTATTCAAACGAATATGAATATGAATCACACAATCAACTTCCGATGAAGTTCCATATTTAAAAGCATTCTCCACAAATGTAATGAGTATCATCGGCGGAACAGGAGTCTGTTCATTATCAGCCTCAACCGTCAGATTCACCTGCGTATGCCTATTTAGTCGCAATGATTGTAACTCAACGTATTGCCTGATATATTCAATTTCTTGCCCCACAGGAATAGTTTCCATGTGAATTTGAGTGTACATATAACGAAGAATATTGGAAAATTTCACAAAAGCTGATTCAGTCTTCTCTGAACCAGATAAAACCAAAGCATATAAGGTGTTTAACGTATTAAAGAGAAAATGAGGATTAATCTGAGCCTTGTAAAGTGCCAGCTCTGCTTTATTTTTCTCTACTTCTATTTCTTGTCGGGAAAGAATTTGCCTGAACAGTTCAAATGTAAGCTCAATAGCCAAAGAAAATCCGGTTACCATCAAAAAGAAAAACCAAATAGTTTGCGTTCGCATATGTATACGGGTATCTATCGTCTTCGCTGTACTGGTATTCCAAACTGAAGGATAAGGGAAATAGGTAAGTCCTACTGTTAATCCAATCAAAACAAACATCAGTAACACAATATGCAAATATTTCTTCTCCATAAAAAGTTTAGGTAAACAGGCCTTTCGATAGACGAAATAAAGCATATATACGTAAATAATAAGTGCTATCAGAAATGCCGTATTGCTCACAATCCAGCGGTCAACAGGCAACAGCATAATAACCAAAGGCATAATGAGCAGACAAAACAATAAATCTACATAAAGTGAAATACGATCATTCTTCATGGCAAACTATTTTTCACTACAAAGATACATGATTTAGGGAATAGATGGTTGTACGTTTTACGTTTGTTCGTCACTACATTCCCGGCATTCATCACCACTTAATCTGAAAATTCATTCATTCTATATATGTTTGTAATGTAGCAAACACGACAAAATATAAACACTATACATTATGAAGATGAAGACAAGTATGTTCCTCATGCTATGTAGCATGTCGCTGTTGTGTGCATGTGGAGAAAAAAAGCAGACAATGCCTGGTGAAAAGTACAAAACACTGACTGTAGAGACCAGTAATCAGACCTTACAATCTATGTATCCAGCCTCTTTACGCGGACAACAATCGGTAGAAATTCGCCCGCAAGTGAGCGGAACCATCACTAATATTCTAATCAATGAAGGAGACTTAGTACGAAAAGGACAAGTATTGTTCATCATTGACCAAGTTCCATATAAAGCTGCTTTGGAAACAGCTCTTGCCAATGTAAAAAGCGCTGAAGCCAAATTACAGACAGCCCGCCTGACATCCAACAGCAAAGAAGAATTATTCAAAGAAAACATCGTATCAGATTTCGACCGACAGACGGCTCGTAACCAATTACTCGAAGCTGAAGCTGCATTAGCACAAGCCAAAGCGGAAGAGACCAATGCCAGAAATAATCTGTCATACACTGAAGTAAAAAGTCCAGTTGACGGTGTAGCCAGTATGATTCCATACCGTATTGGGGCTTTAGTTGACAGTAATATTTCTGAACCGCTGGTTACCGTATCTGATGACTCACAAATCTATGCTTATTTTTCAATGGCCGAAAGTCAAATGCTCGATCTCATCCAACAATATGGATCTTTGGAAGAAGCCAAAGAAAAGATGCCAGCTGTTAGTCTGACATTAAGTAATGGTCAAATTTACAACTACGAAGGACGCATTGATGCCATCAGTGGTACAGTAGATGAAGGAACAGGCGTAGTGAGCCTACGTGCCACTTTCCCTAACGCAGGCCATTTACTGCGGAATGGAGGTAGCGGAACCATATCAGTCCCTATAGTGCATAAAAATTGTATAGTTATTCCTCAAGCAGCTACCTATGAACTACAGAATCGAGTTTTTACATGGAAAGTTGTTGATGGAAAAACACAATCAACCCCCATTACTGTCTATAAGTATAATGACGGAAAAACCTATATCGTCCTTTCCGGTTTATCTGAAGGCGATATGATCATTGCCGAAGGAGCGGGTCTAATGCGCGAAGGCACAGCCGTTAATACTGAATTATCATCCGAACCCATAAAATAAGCACGCCTTATGAAGATCAGAACATTTATTGACCGCCCTATCTTGGCGAGTGTCATTTCAGTGCTTATCCTGCTATTAGGAATAATCGGTCTTACCCAATTGCCAATCGAACAATTTCCAGAAATCGCTCCTCCAACAGTCAGTGTATCGGCTACCTATACAGGGGCGAATGCAGAAACCGTACAAAAGAGTGTGATCGTACCTTTGGAAGAAGCTATTAATGGCGTAGAAAATATGATGTATATGACCTCTACTGCTTCTAATAGTGGTTCTGCGCGTATTACCATTTATTTCCGGCAGGGAACAGATCCTGATATGGCAACTGTCAACGTACAAAACCGTATCGCTACAGCACAAGGTTTGTTACCAGCCGAAGTTACCAAAAGTGGTATCAACGTACGAAAGCGGCAAACCAGTAATATAAAACAATTGGCTGCTTATAGCCCAGATGATTCTTTTGATCGATTATTTCTAACCAACTACATGAAAATCAATATCGAGCCTCGACTATCTCGTATTGCCGGAGTAGGTGATGTCAGTGTTTTTGGTGATGACTATGCGATGCGGATTTGGCTCGATCCAAACAAGATGAAAAAATACGGATTGATGCCTAGTGATATATCAACCGTACTTGATGAACAAAATTTGGAAGCACCAACCGGTACGTTAGGAGCTGAATCTGACAATACATTCCAATACGTATTGAAATACCGTGGACGCTATGAACAAGAAGTGGATTATGAGAACCTCGTCATCAAATCGCTTCCCAACGGAGAAATTCTTCGTTTAAAAGATGTAGCAACCATTGAATTAGGTGCCAGAGGATATAATTATATAGGCGAAGTTAACGGCCATCCAGGTTGTAACATTATGATCGCTCAGACATCCGGTTCGAATGCCAATGAAATCATTGAAGAAATAGACCGCACTATTGCCGAAATCTCAAAGACTTTACCTAAAGGAATTAAGATTGTGGACTTAATGAGTACGAAAGACTTTCTTGATGCTTCCATCAAAAGCGTTATCAAGACATTGATCGAAGCCATTATCTTAGTTGTCCTTGTAGTTTATATTTTCCTGCAAAATATGCGTTCTACCTTTATTCCCGCCTTGTCTATCATTGTATCTTTGATAGGAACTTTTGCTTTCCTTTCCATAGTCGGGTTTAGTCTGAACATGTTGACTCTATTCGCTTTAGTACTGGTTATAGGAACCGTAGTAGACGACGCTATTGTGGTGGTTGAAGCTGTCCAGGCCAAGTTTGACGAAGGATATAAATCCTCCTATCTGGCAACTATCGATGCTATGGACGGTATTACTTCGGCTTTGGTAACAACCACATTCGTATTCATGGCTGTATTCATCCCGGTAAGTTTTATCGGAGGAACCACAGGAACATTCTATACTCAGTTCGGACTGACAATGGCAGCTGCCGTAGCCATTTCCTTGCTGAATGCGTTGACATTAAGTCCTGCCCTTTGTGCCCTCATCATGACACCTCACCAAACCGAAGGTGGAAACAAAATGAGTTTTTCTTCCCGTTTCCATGTTGCTTTTGATACAGCATTCCATCGTCTGGTCATGAAATACAAAGTAGCCGTACTATTTATGTTAAAACGCAAATGGCTGGCCGCATCTTTATTAGTCGTGGCTTGTGCTGGACTTGTTATCTTGATGACAACAACCAAGACCGGATTGGTTCCCAAAGAAGATATGGGCACAGTGTTTGTTGATGTCAGAACTTCTCCAGGTAATAGTTTACAGGAAACAAAAGTAATTATGGACGAAGTAGATAGTTGTATACGTTCCATTCCTCAAATTAAATACTACTCCAATGTAACGGGAAACTCTCAGTTGAGCGGACAGGGAGCTTGTAACGGTATGTTCACAATCCGCTTAAAAGATTGGGATGAACGAACACAAAAAGAAGATGCCATCGATGAGATTATAGACGAGATTCACCAACGTACAGCAACCATTTCCAGTGCAGACATCATGGCCTTCACTCGTCCTATGATTCCAGGTTACGGTGTCAGCAGTGGTTTCGAAATCTATGTACAAGACCAAAAAGGAGGAACAACTGCTGATCTATTAAAATAAACACCTAACGGAATAGCAAATTTGAGTAAAGCGTAGCGAACAGACTGAAAAAGCGTTCGTTACGCTATATTTTTCTCTTGTTCAAAAGCCAAGAAGAGACAGAATATGGACAAACGCAGCAAAAGTTCAGTTACTTTATCATTACCCGTGCGATGATGCAAATTTCTTGCGAAACCTAAATTTTGCATCGTTTGGCGTTATGTGTCGTATCTGTCGGTAACTCACTATGAATTAATTTTGTAACCAAAAAAAAGTGAGTTATGAGAAGTACATTTAAGGTATTGTTCTACGTGAAGAAAGGCAGTGAGAAACCCAACGGCAACCTGCCTTTGATGTGTCGCATTACGGTGGACGGAGAGATTAAGCAGTTCAGTTGCAAGATGGATGTTCCCTTGCGCCTGTGGGACGTGAAGAACAACCGTGCTTCGGGTAAGAGTGCCGAAGCGCAAAGAATCAACCGTGCCGTTGACAAAATCAGAGTGGAGATAAACCGCCGTTATCAAGAGTTGATGCAGACGGACGGTTATGTCACTGCTGCCAAGTTGAAAGATGCCTATCTCGGCATCGGTATCAAACAGGAAACCTTGCTAAAACTGTTTGAACAACACAACAGCGAATTTGCCAAGAAAGTGGGACACAGCAGGGCAAAAGGAACATTCCGACGTTATGTTACCGTCTGCAAGCACATCCGTGAGTTCCTACCCCATACCTACAAGCGTGAAGATATTCCGTTAAAAGAGTTGAACCTCTCGTTCATCAACGACTTCGAGTATTTCCTGCGTACTGAGAAAAAATGCCGCACCAATACCATTTGGGGCTACATGATTGTGCTGAAACACATTATTTCCATAGCGAGGAATGACGGTCGTCTGCCGTTCAATCCCTTTGCAGGGTACATCAACTCTCCCGAAAGCGTGGACAGAGGGTATATTACGAGAGAGGAGATACACACAATGATGAACACCGATATGCCCGACAAGACACACGAGCTTGTCAGGGATTTATTTCTGTTCTCCACCTTTACAGGTTTGGCATATTCCGATGTCAAGAACCTTACGGAAGACAACCTGCAAACATTCTTTGACGGAAATCTGTGGATTATCACCCGAAGAAAGAAAACTAACACGGAATCCAATATCCGATTGTTGGATGTTCCCCGAAAGATAATAGAGAAGTACAGGGGTATGACAAGAGATAATAAAGTATTCCCCATGCCGAGTAACACGACTTGCAACAAGAAGCTGAAAGCCATTGCCAAGTTGTGCGGTATAAAAGTCCACTTGACCTATCATGTAGCAAGACATTCGGCAGCGACCACTGTGCTGTTATCCAACGGAGTACCCATTGAAACCGTCAGCCGACTTTTGGGACATACCAACATAAAAACGACCCAAATTTACGCAAAAATCACAGCCCAAAAGATTAGTCAGGATATGGAAACATTGTCGCACAAACTGGAGGATATGGAAAAGAACATTTGCAATGCCATTCAGTAACCCTTAAATCAAACGATAATGAAAGAGGAAAGAAACATCATAACAATGAACGAGTTCGGCAATGTAGTTATGCCGAAAGATATACAGGCAACCGCCATGAGTGAGTGGGAGCTTTGCGAGTTGTTCAATGTAACCGCCCCGACTATCAGGGCAGGGATAAAGACACTCTGCAAGAACGGCATTCTGAATGAGTGTGAGATAAGGCATACCATCCGACTGTCCGACAAGTGCAGCATGGAGGTTTACAGCCTTGAAACGATAATCGCCCTTGCGTTCCGTATCGGCACATACAGTGCGAAGCAGGTGCGCAATGCCGTTCTTGAAAGACTGTACTTGCGAAAAGAGAAAACAAGCATCTTCTTTTCGCTGAACACCAACGGCATAGCCAAAGCCGAATACTTCTCGTAGCTGAATTGGTTGCACGACTGACGGAATCCATTCATTCAGTCACGAATAGAGTAATCAAGCCAGCGTGTCAGCATATAATCTGACCGACATATCAACAGGAACTCCAATTTTTTCTCCCGAAAAGCGTAATCCCCACATTCGTTTTTTGGGAGTTTTTTCGTCTGTCCTGCCCGACTTCCGTTCCAAACCATTGAAAGTTTTTTCTTCGGGGGCTATTTGTCACCGTTCTGCCGCGTTTTGCGTAACAACTTATCCGATAAATGCTTATACTTTTGTAGCTGGTATTTTTCAAACTTAAAACCATTTGATTATGTCAGCTAACAAACAACAAGACAGCCACAGACCGCCATCGGATGGTGGCATGGCAAAGGAGGAATTCATCCGAGTGGGGACTACGCTTTACAAGATTGTGGAGCAGCCCAAACTGAACGGAGGGTATGTAAGGAAACGCATAGCATGGAACAACGAAACCCTGCGCCAAGACTACGGCAAGGACTACATCGGCAGCGTTCCCAAGTATGACGGCTTCTGCACCGTACCCGAACACATCGGCTACCATCCCGTGGTCGGCAAGTTCCTTAACCTCTATGAACCGATAGACCACCAACCTAAAGAGGGCGATTTCTCGCATATCCAATCTTTGGTAGGTCACATCTTCGGGGAGCAATACGAGTTGGGCATGGACTACCTACAACTGCTCTACTTGTACCCCATTCAAAAGCTGCCTATCCTGCTGTTGGTATCAGAGGAACGCAACACAGGCAAAAGCACATTTCTGAATTTTCTAAAACTCCTATTTCAGAACAATGTAACCTTTAACACCAACGAGGATTTCCGTAGCCAATTCAATTCCGACTGGGCCGGCAAACTGCTTATCGTGGTGGACGAGGTGCTGCTCAACCGTAGGGAGGACAGCGAGCGGTTGAAGAACCTAAGCACCACACTTTCCTACAAGGTGGAAGCCAAAGGCAAAGACCGTGACGAGATAGCGTTTTTCGCCAAGTTCGTGCTATGCTCCAACAACGAGTACTTGCCTGTAATCATTGATGCAGGGGAAACACGCTATTGGGTACGCAAGATAGACCGCTTGCAGTCTGATGATACCGACTTCCTGCAAAAGCTGAAAGCGGAGATACCCGCCTTTCTTCATTTCCTGCAACACAGAACACTATCCACCGAAAAGGAAAGCCGTATGTGGTTTGCTCCATCGCTGTTGCATACCGAAGCCTTGCAGAAGATAATCCGCAGCAACCGTAACCGACTGGAGATAGAGATGCACGAGCTGATACTTGACATCATGGATAGTGTCGGCACGGACACATTCTCGTTCTGCTACAACGACATTCTTCTGTTGCTGGTACACTCGCAGGTAAAAGTGGAGAAGCACCAAGTCCGAAAGGTGTTGCAGGAGTGTTGGAAACTTACGCCTGCACCCAACGGACTGACCTATACCACCTACCAATTCAACTACAATCGGGAGTGTCGGTATGAGCCTGTAAAACGGGTCGGTCGTTTCTATTCTGTCACGAGGGAACAACTTGAATCCCTGTAATATCATTCTTTTTTTTGTTGAATTGATGAATAAGGATATAACTATGCTGACAATAAACAATATACACTCTCAACAAAATCTCAACAATCGAAAAGAGAAGTTGAGAGAGGAACAGCACCCGATTGTTGATTTCTCTTTTGGCGAGTGGTTTGTTGAGAAGATGTTGAGCAAATATCTTTCTGTAAATAAATGTGTTATATAAGCCATTCAACAAATCAACGTTTTTACAATCATCATCAAATCTATAGAATATCATGAACATACAAGAAGTTAAACAAATCAGAATCGCAGACTATCTGCAAAGTTTGGGTTACACGCCCGTCAAGCAACAGGGCAGCAGCTTTTGGTACAAATCACCGCTGAGAGAGGAAACGGACGCATCTTTCAAGGTAAACACAGAACTCAACAAATGGTACGATTTTGGACTTGGCAAGGGCGGTAACATCATCGCATTGGCAGCGGAACTCTACCATACGGAAGATGTAACCTGCCTGTTGAAGCGCATAGAGGAACGGACACCATACATCCGCCCTGCATCGTTTTCTTTTGGCAAGCAGCAATCCGACAACCGCACTTATCGGGTATTAAGAGTTGGCGAGCTGTCATCACCTGCGCTCATTGCCTATCTGCAAGAAAGGGGGATAGACATTGAACTCGCCAAAAGGGAGTGTAAGGAACTGCGGTTTGAGAATGCCGACAAACCCTATTTCGCCATCGGCTTCCCGAATATGGCAAGAGGGTATGAAGTGCGTAATAGATACTTCAAGGGATGTGTCGCCCCGAAGGACATCACCCATATCCGACAGCAAAAAGAGCCACGAACCGTCTGTTATCTTTTCGAGGGCTTCATGGATTATCTCTCGTTCCTGACCATCCGAGTAAAGAACAATCCGCAACACCCACGATTGAATGCACAGGATTACGTCATTCTCAACTCCGTTTCCAACCTCTCGAAAGCGGAAAGCATATTGGCAACCTATACCCGAATCGGCTGTTTCCTTGACAATGACACAGCAGGACGGAACGCATACGCCAACCTGCAACGGATGTTGGGTGACCGCTTGCAGGATATGTCGGTTCACTATGCAGGGTATAATGACTTGAACGAGTACCTGTGCAAAAAACTCTTGTCCCAATCGACAGAGCCGATAAAGGAGGAGAAGCAAGTACAATCCGCAAGGCGGATGATGCAGCCACCGAAAAAGAAAGGGCTGAAAATATAGAGGGGAACAGGTTCGCTTTCCCAAGGGTATTTAGACAGAAATACCATAGCTTAATAGGGCGTTTTCTTCACGCATTACACGGTAATGCTAAAAACTCCCTATCGAGCCAAAGGGAAATCCCTTTGGAAACCCTGAGAGCCAATGCCACAGGCAGAGAATACACTCATAACAATAACCGTAAAAATCAAACTACATGGGATATTTTTCATTGGACATAAAGAAAGCAAAAGGTTCATCGGACACCGTACAATCCGACCATATAGAGAGAAGAATCATACCTAAAAACGCAGACCCGACAAGAACGCATCTGAACAGGGTACTTATAGAATACCCCGATGGCGTTCATGGCAGGGATGAAGCGATTGCCCACAGGCTGAACACGGCAGGCATCAAGCGGAAGATTACACATGACCAAGTCCGTGTAGTCCGAGTGGTTCTGTCGGGAACACATGAGGACATGATGGACATACAGGAAAACGGAAGACTTGACGAATGGTGCAGCGACAGCATCCAATGGCTGCAAGCCACATTCGGCAGGGAGAACGTGGTTGCCGCCCATCTTCACATGGACGAGAAGACACCGCATATCCATGCAGCCATTGTTCCCATCGTGACAGGTGAAAGGCGCAAAGCCAAGAAAGAGCAGGAAGACGGCAAACGGAAGTATCACAAGAAAGCAAATACCGTCCGTTTGTGTGCCGATGACCTGTTCAACCGTCAGACCTTGATTGCGTACCACGACAATTATGCAAGGGTTATGGCTAAATACGGATTACAGCGAGGTGTGCGAGGTTCCGAAGCACGGCACACCACCACGACACAGTATTATCGGGACATACAGAAAAAGAACGCTGCCCTTGATGCAGAAAACAAGCGGTTACAGGAGCAGAAAACCGAAACCGAACAGGAACTCAGACAAGCCAAGAAAGAGGTACAGACCGAGAAACTGAAAGGTGCAGCCACCACCGCAGCGACCTACATAGCTGAAAGTGTCGGTTCTCTTTTCGGGAGCAACAAGGTCAAGACTTTGGAAAGGGAGAACACCGCCCTGTATCGGGAAGTTGCCACCCATGAGGAAACCATTGAGATACTGCAAAACCGCATACACACGATGCAAACCGAGCACAACCGCCAGTTGTTGGAAATACAGCAGAATCACCGTAAGGAGATGGCGGAAAAAAGTGTCAGACACAAAGATGAAGTATCAGGTTTGAAACGCATTATCGAAAAGCTGTGTGCATGGTTTCCTATGGCAAAGGAAATTATGAGAATAGAGAGCCTGTGCCGCCTTGTCGGGTTCAATGAAAGGCAGACCACGACATTGACTTATGGTAAGCCTTTGATATACGAGGGCAAACTTTATTCGGAGGAACATAATCGGAGTTTTACGACAGAAAGAGCAGGCTTTCAAGTGGTGAAAGACCCTGCGGACAAGTCTAAACTGACACTCGTAATCAACCGCCAGCCCATAGGCGAATGGTTCAGGGAACAGTTCGACAGGCTACGGCAGAGCATACGACAGCCAATTCAACCACAAAGGAAAAGTAGAGGAATTACATAAGTAGTTAAAACAGATTGCAATAAGCCTCCGATAATCGTATTTCCCTATCAGAGGCTTATTGCTGTTTAGATTTAGTTACGTTTCATAAATCATGATTTTTGTTTTTGATTGTCGACCTTTCTAAGTTGTGGAAGACATAAGGCTATTATAGCGAGAAGCAGAATAGCCATACCTGAGAACAAAAACCAACGGTTTACCCCGATTTGGTCTGCAAATGCACCCGACACTACCAACCCAAGCGGCATGGCAAACGACATGATGCTGCCAAGAAGTCCGAAAACACGCCCTAAATACTCGGGTTGTATCTGTTCTTGAAATAGCGCGGTCTGTACTCCATTATAGAATGGGGCAGAAAAGCCCATCAACGTACAACATATCGCAAATATCATAAAACCATTGGTTGGTAGCAAGCCGGAAACAGTCAATGACACTCCCATAAGAAAGATAGAGCCGATGATATTTGCCATGCGCTTTTTGAAACCTCCCCATGCGCCCAATAGAAGTCCGCCCAACAACATACCAACTGCAAAAACAATTTCCACCACGGAAGCATGCAAGGTACTTCCCTCGAAATAATTCATACTCATCAGCGGAAATAGCGCATTGATTGGCATATAAATGAACATATTGATTGCTCCTATCCAAAGCAATGTGAAAAGAGCTTTATTTTGTCGTATTGCGTTATAGCCAATGCGCAGTTCGGTGAAAAAGTTTTCTTGCTGCAGCGCTTCAATCGGTTGTTTTGGGATGTGAACCATTGCAACAGTGATACAGGCAATTATTGCTCCGAATACGTCAAGGGCAACCGCAGAATTCAACCCCCATTTTGCATAGAGAAAAGCGGCAATTGCCGGACTTAGGATGAAACTTGCCGATTGGATGGACTGGGTGTAGCCGGCACATTTGACTAACTGTTCTTCAGGCACTAAAAGAGGTGTTACCGCACTTAACGCAGGGGAATGGAATGCAGTGCCAACGCTTCTAATGAAGAGGATGAGCATTACTATCCATACAGGTAGTTCCGCTGACAGGGAAATTACGGTAAGTACCAGTCCAGCACAAGCTATGATGACATCTGCACCAATCATGACCATTTTCCGGTTCCAGCGGTCAACAAGTACTCCGATTGCAGAACCTAAAACCGCTTGAGGTAGAAACCCAACCAAGGTCGCCATTGACAACACCATCGCAGACCCTGTTGTATTTGTCAGATGCCAGATGATGGCCATTTGAAGAACCCCACTTGTTATCAGGGACACAGCTTGCCCCGCCCATATTGTATAGAAATCTTGTTTCCAATTTCTGATTTTTTCCATTTGAATTTTTCCTTTTATCTTTTGAATGTTTCTTGATTTTATAGCACAAAAAATCTCTCGACAAGCCTGAAATAGCATGCCGGATTACAAAGACAATGACATTCAAATCGAATTAATTAGATTTGAATGTGGAAAAATTACCAAGGTTTATGATATGCAATATTAACGGTGTTTTTACCTGTTAATATTGTACAATTGTTCATAATCATATTGAAAACCACTATATATGTTGCGACTTATCTTAATTGGGATGGTATTATATGCACACCGAATCCGCTGCAAAGTTACAATAAATTATTCGATTTTTGCACTAACTAAAGTAAAGAATTTCAATGCTTCCTGAATTTTGCCTTTCCTTTTTTATCCAAATCTGCAAAAAATAACGGCATAAGCAAATAGGTATATATCGAAAGGCAAAAAATGGCGAATACTGTTTGTATTGGATACTATATCAAAGATTTGTCGTATCTTTGCACCTGAAAGAGTTATTTGATAGTAAAACACCGCAAAACGCTGAAAATCGCACGGTTTCCTAGTCGTTACCATTACTTTTCAGATACTCCGTTAAATGTTTATTCATCAAACGGTTAGACGAAACCGTTCAGAATTTAAAATATACTCGCCAGTTAATTGATGCCCTGAATAAACGCCCAGAAATTGCCAGAGCTACTACTTCTTTTGATACAAAATTTCCACAGTATCTTGTAGAGGTAGATGCCGCAGTTTGTAAACGAAATGGAGTATCACCCTCAGATGTCTTAAATACCTTATCCGGATATATCGGAGGTAGTTATGCCTCTAACATGAACCGCTTTTCCAAACTCTATCGAGTCATGGTACAAGCTTCACCCGAATTTCGTCTGGATACAAAAGCTCTACATAATATATATGTACGGAATAGTTCTGGCGAAATGACACCTATCAATCAATATTTGAAACTAACCCGCATCTACGGCTCTGAGATTCTGACTCGCTTCAATCTTTTCTCGGCTATTCAGGTCAATGGAACACCAGCAACCGGTTATAGTTCCGGACAGGCAATCCAAGCTGTAAAGGAAGTAGCAGCACAAATTTTACCAACTGGATACGGTTATGAATTCGGTGGTATGTCTCGTGAAGAATCCAGTACCGGTAACACCACAACGCTTGTATTTGTCATCTGTGTTGTCTTTATTTATTTGATTCTTTGTGCTCTTTATGAGAGTCTGTTTGTTCCGATGGCCGTGATTCTTTCTGTACCTTTCGGATTGGCTGGAAGTTTCCTCTTTGCCAAGATGTTCGGACTGGAAAACAATATTTATTTACAGACAGGACTGATTATGTTGATCGGCTTACTTTCCAAGACGGCAATCCTGCTTACTGAATATGCTTCCGAACGCCGTCATCACGGCATGAGTATTATTCAGGCAGCCATTTCGGCCGCTCAAGTTCGCTTGCGACCGATTCTGATGACTTCATTGACCATGATCTTTGGTATGTTACCTATGATGTTCTCAACCGGTGTTGGAGCCAATGGCAATATCTCTATCGGTGTAGGTACAGTTGGTGGTATGCTTATTGGTACAATTGCATTGCTGTTTATCGTACCACCGTTATTCATGGTATTCCAATATTTACAAGAGAAACTCATGCCTGCACGTCAGTTGCCACAACCTGAAAAAGAAACGAATAAAGGAGAATGATATATGAAAAAGATATTGTTATGCATATGGGGTATAATAACCCTAAGTAGCTGCCATATTTACCGGGCATACGAACGGCCGGATATAGCTGTTTCCGACAGTCTCTACCGCCAGTCTGTTCCAATTGCAGACACCACGTCATTAGCTTCACTTTCTTGGAAAGAGCTTTTTACTGATCCGCAATTACAACGGCTCATTGAAACAGGCCTTAACAACAATACAGATCTGGGGATCGCATATCTGAAAGTGAAAGAAGCAGAAGCACTACTGATGACTTCACGTCTGGCTTATCTTCCGGCTGTATCGTTCACACCGCAAGGTTCTGTCAGCAGTTTGGATGGGGCAAAAGCCACCAAGACTTATGACTTGGCAGTCTCGGCAGATTGGGAAATCGACATCTTTGGCAAGTTACTCAATGCCAAACGAGGTGCGAAAGCGGCTCTTGAACAAAGTGAAGCCTATCAACAAGCTGTACAAACTCAACTGGTCGCCACAATCGCCAACAGTTATTATAGTTTACTCATGTTAGACGAACAACTGCATATTACGCGACGTACAGCTGAAACCTGGAATGAAAATGTGCGGGCAATGAAGGCATTGAAACGTGCTGGACAAACGACGGAAATGGCAGTGGCACAAACTGAAGCCAGTAAACTCTCAGTAGAATCTTCTATCCTTTCACTTGAACAACAAATCAACGAGATGGAAAATTCTTTGTCTACTTTACTAGGCATGAACCCTCAAGAAATTGGCCGTTCAACATTAGATGCTCAGGTCTTTCCCGACTCCATTTCAACGGGTGTACCTCTACAGTTGTTAAGCCGACGGCCAGATGTCAAGCAGTGTGAAGCTCAGTTAGCAGCAGCCTATTATGCAACAAATGCAGCACGTTCAGCTTTCTATCCGAATATTACATTAAGCGGATCGGCCGGTTGGACCAATGCTGGTGGTGCGGCCATTACCAATCCCGGACAATGGTTATTATCGGCGGTCGGCTCACTGGTACAGCCGCTATTTAATAGAGGACAAAACATAGCAAACCTGGAAATAGCCAAAGCGCAACAGGAAGAGGCTCTGCTGTCTTTCCGCCAAAGTCTGCTGAATGCCGGAGCCGAAGTAAATGATGCCCTCGTACAATGGCAGGCAGCCCGTAAACGGATTCAGCTGGATAAACAACAGGCAACTTCCCTTCAGTCGGCCTTGCGCAGTTCTGAATTACTAATGCAACACAGTTCTCAGAACTATCTGGAAGTACTTACTGCCCGTCAGGCTCTGTTACAGGCCGAACTGGATGTCGCGTCCGACCGCTTTGATGAAATACAAGGTGTCATCAACCTATACCACGCATTAGGCGGCGGTTATTAACACACAGCTATTGAGTCCGCTTGGAATATCCGCATTTACTATACCAATCAAAACCTATCTCACATTGTATCATCCGCCATGTGGTGTTCCAAGCGGACTCGCCTTTACGTTCTTTTCTTGATATTTTAGGATGAATCGCGTACCTTTGCACAAATAAAAAAACGAAAGATTATACGTTTCTAACCTTTTTTACGTTTATACATTTAGAACAGCATTCATACCTGACTGTTGATAACCAGAAAGCTGAATGCAGACATCAAACTGACGAACATCATAAAATATGAAAATACGAACGATTATTTCTTTGCTATTCATACTTGTATCCACAACAATTTATGCCCAGAAAAGGGTAAAGGTGACCGGTTATGTGCGAGATGCCGACGGTAATCCGCTGGAACTGGTAAACATTCTGGTAAAGAATTCACTGAATGGTACTATGACCAACGAAAAAGGTTTCTATTCATTGAATGTTACACCCGGAGATTCTGTTACCTTTATTTATTCCTGCCTGGGTTACAACAAGGCTGAACGCATTATTCCTTCCCTGCAAGCCGACATGCGCCTCAATGTAAAGATGAATTATACATCAATCAACTTGGGCGACTTTGCCGTGACAGCTATCCGAAAACAAACATCCACCATGGAAACCATGCAAGCTGACAAAGTAAAATTACTTCCCGATCCTTCTGGAGGCAGCATAGAAAGCTTGGTGGTTACTTTTGCCGGTGTCTCTTCTAATAATGAATTGAGTTCCCAATATTCCGTTCGTGGAGGAAGTTACGATGAAAATATCATTTATGTGAATGGTATTGAAGTATTCCGTCCGCTGCTGATCCGTTCCGGACAACAGGAAGGCTTGAGTTTCGTTAATCCGGATTTGACACAGGAAGTTAATTTCTCGGCCGGTGGTTTTGAAGCCCGTTATGGTGACAAGATGAGTTCTGTTTTGGATATTACATACAAGAAGCCCAAAGAGTTTGAAGGTTCTGCTTCTGCCAGTCTGTTAGGAGGAAATGTGTATGTTGGGAGTTCAACCGGGAAATTTACCCAAGTTACTGGTTTCCGTTATAAAAGCGGTCGTTCATTATTAGGAACAATGGATACCGATGCGGAATACGATCCACGCTTCATGGACTTACAAACCTATATGACCTATGCGTTTTCACCCAAATGGGAAGCTACTTTCTTAGGCAACTTTGCTACCAACAAATACCGTTTCGTGCCTCATAGCCGTGAAACTACATTCGGGACCATCGAAAACAGCCAGAAGTTTACCGTCTGGTTTCCAAACAGTAATGAAAACGATAAGTTCCAGACCTTATTCGGCGCCTTAACGCTTGCCTATAAGCCTAACGACAATACCACATTGGGCATACAGGCTTCTGCTTTCAACAGTGAAGAAGACGAACGATATGATATTGCCGGAGAATACTGGCTGAATGATGGAAGCGGCGACAACTCAACGATGGATGCCGGAAGCTCGGCTCTCTCTGTTGGGCGTTATCAGGAACATGCCCGCAACCGTCTCCACTCGAATGTCATGAATGTAGGGCATTATGGAAGTGCGCGCGTTTTGAACAACACCATCAAATGGGGCGCACAGGTACAAATGGAACGGATTAGCGATAAAATTGTTGAATGGGAAAAACGTGACTCATCAGGTTACTCTCTTCCTCATACCGGCGACGGCGTAAATCTGTTTTCTAATTTATATTCACAAAACAAGTTGGAAAGTACCCGCCTGTCGGCATACGTGCAAGATGCATTCAAGTTCCGCACCAAACAAGGTCTTTTCAGTGTGACAGGCGGTGTGCGAGGTAGTTACTGGAGTTATAACAAGGAATTCATCTTCAGTCCGCGTGTTTCGGTTGGATTTATTCCCAACGCCAATCAGGACCTGACGTTCCGCCTAGCTACCGGTCTGTATTACCAGTCGCCTTTCTATAAAGAATTAAGACAGGTTGTTACAGATGAAGAGGGAAACGATATTGTCAAACTGAATAACCAGCTCAAGTCCCAGCGTTCTATTCATGTGATTGCCGGAGGTGATTATACATTTCGCGCCGTCGACCGGAACTTTAAGGTTACGGCAGAACTCTATTACAAGAAACTGGATAATCTGATTCCTTATACGGTTGATAATGTAAAAATCAGATATTATGGTGAGAACTGTGCCAAAGGATACGCGGCAGGTGTCGATGTTAAGTTCTTTGGCGAATTTGTTCCGGGAACCGACTCCTGGATCAGTTTCTCTTTGATGAAAGCAGAACAAACAATTCGGGAAACAACCAAAGCCCCGCTTCCCAACAGTCCGGGTTATAATATCGGTCTGTTCTTCCAAGACTACTTTCCAGGTTACAAACGTGTTCAGCTGAACCTGAAAGGTGTTTTATCAGGTGGACTGCCGGTGACCATTCCCAATAAAGGATACGAAGACGGTTATTTCCGCACACCTGCTTATAAACGTGTAGACATGGGTATTTCTTATCAACTGATAGAAAAAGACGATGCCATCCGCGACCGTGGTTTCTTCCGCTACCTGAAGAATGCCTGGTTAGGACTGGATGTATTTAATCTCTTTGACATGAAGAATGTCAATTCCTATTATTGGATTACACGTGCGGACAATAATCAGTTTGCCGTTCCGAATTATCTGACCGGCCGACAAATTAATGTCCGCTTGCTGGTAGACTTTTAATCAAACGACCATTTGACAGCCAATGTAGGTATGGCATAAAATCCGTTCCGGAAACTGAAGTTATGACTTAACTCAACTTCCGTACCCACGCTGAGCTTGAATTTGTCGTCTATTTTCTCAAATTTATTCAGATTCAACCAAAATTGTGGCTCTGTCAGGAAGATAAAATTACCATGAGGATTCTTTTCACGCCACCAGTCGGCAAAACCACAGAAGGTACAGAGGCCATTCTTGGCAAAATGAATGTACCAAGTTCCTGTCAGCTGGAAATTATTCGGTTTCTCGGATTTCTGAATATACTTATACATACCGGTAAAAGTAAAGCCTTTCGTAAAGTCTTTCGAATTGAATGTATAAGTCAGACCGCCTAAATAGGCATTATTGAATGAAGACTGATTATTGAGTCCACCATCATATTCAACATGTATAGAGAATGGGGCTTTCCAGAAACTCAACTCACGAGATATTTCCCAATAAGCCGAAGCAATTCCCTTAGAAGTATAATCCATATCCACAAAGAAATAAGTACTTCCCCATTTATCGGGCTTAAACATTTCAACCGTACTGGTCAATACCGGACGGCCATCTAAGTCTTTATCATACAAAGCTCCGCCAAAGTCATAATGTAATTGCACATTTTGCCCTTTTCCGGCCCATACAGCCAATGAAAGTAAGGCACAAACAAAGAATTTCCGCATATTCAGTCTGTTTACGTTAAGAAAGCGCAAAAATAGTAAAACTTTTCCAGATGCAGACCATTTCATGGTGAACAGACAAAAAAGAGGCTGAAGTTTCAACCTCAGCCTCTCCATATTGGTACACATGTCGCCTGGAATAATCTCCATATCTGATGATTTATAGCAAGTTTAAAATAGGCAGAAAAATAAGCGACAGATAATCCCGGCATCCCGACGGAATAGCAACAATTGTACTTTTCCAAAAGGGTTAGTGTGTCTGTTTCTTACCACCTAAAAATCTGGCAGCACCCATTAAAATAGCCAAAACGGCCAGTACTGTCATGATAATAGCCTTTGTTGATGCAGATTCAAATGTTGTTGTTCCGACTAATACCAGCACAATACATGCCACCATCATTACTGCATCAGCTAAATCTTTATTTATTTTCATGATAATTTCCTCCTCGTCTTTTTTATTCGATTGTATTTATAGTTGATTTTATTCTTTCCTCGTAATTATTTATTGACAACATCGGTTTCTTCTGAAGAGCTTAAAGCTTTCATAATACCATACAAACCATAGGCCAAAGCTGCCAAAACAACGATCAGCTTCACATAATCATTTGGAATGATAGAACTACATGCTAAAACACAGCCTACTAAGATTAATACGATAGAAACTAACAGATTGAATTTATTTGATTTTTTTGCCATGATAATTTTCTTTTTTGTGATTTGTAAATAACATATGGTCACGCCGCTTTCTCCGCGACCTGATAAGAACGGATAAACGCATGGGAAAACACGTCTACGAACAGGCTCTTCAGCGTTTTAAACAGAATCAAATACAGCCATTCGCATCCGGGAAAGCATAATTTCCCCGGGGACATTCTAATCCCTTTTCAATCACAAAAAAGCTAAATCAGCAATTTCCGTAACGCAAAGACATGATATCCGTTACGGGTAAGTAAGGCGGAGTAATTAATATGGTGAGTTATAGATACGTTTTCCAGTAGTCTGGAAATCAAATCGTGTCCTTTTAAGCGCAAGAACTGATAGGTTTTCTCTACCTGATTCTGCGTCCGCAGATTAAAATTATAGGTGATTGTCTGAACCACCCGGCGCGGAGATAGTAGATTACTGTTCTTCAGATCACTGCTCAGAACGGCTATGCACGTTTCCATATCATGATCTGCCGGTTCTTCCATGACAGTTTCATTGGTCTGGGCAATAGACATGGCGAACATCTGCACTTTTTCATTCCGATTGAAGAAAAGCACAGCGCTCAACACAAATCCGATTATGACAAGAAACTGTTTCATGCCGCAAATATAGGATGTTTTTTCGGAATAGGGAAAAGTGGATTGGTAAAATAGTTATAATTTTGTGCTCAAAATAAATGTTATGAAGAATTTATCATCTCCTGGTAAAGGAAAAGCGTGGCTGGAAGCGGCTCGTCCCCGTACGCTCCCGGCGTCTTTAAGTCCGGTATTGGTCGGAGCAGCGTTGGCTTTCCGCGACGGTTACTTCCAATGGATTCCTACCCTACTTTGTGTGTTAGTAGCCTTATTGGCACAGATAGCCAGCAATTTCGCCAATGATTATTTCGATTTCAAGAAAGGTGCCGACGGTGCCGACCGCCTCGGTCCAGAACGGGCTGTCGCCCAAGGCTGGATTCAGCCTAAAAGCATGCTGACCGGTACTTTCATCACCTTAGGGCTGGCCTGCTTTTGTGGATGTATGCTTCTTTTCTTTGCCGGCTGGGAACTGATTCCGGTAGGGATTGCCATTGCCTTGTGTGTACTTGCCTATTCTGCTGGTCCGTTTCCTTTGGCATACAACGGACTGGGCGATGTTTGTGTCCTGCTGTTTTACGGTATTATTCCCGTCTGCTTTACTTACTATGTACAAGCACTGCATTTCTCGTTGCTGTCATTGCTTCTCTCTGTTGCTGTCGGTTTATTATCAGTCAATATTCTGGTTATCAACAATTACCGGGACTATATACAGGATAAGGCAGCAAACAAACGGACGACCATTGTTATTTTCGGGCGTCGTTTCGGGCGAATTCTGTATCTGCTGAACGGAATCATTGCCCTGTTGCTGATTCTACCTTTCTTGCTGCAAGCCAGTTCTTGGATATTGGCCGCCTTCGGACTCTTCTTTGTCCTGTTCATAGCGACCTGGCAGGAAATGAGACACAAAAACGGAAAAGAGCTGAACCCGACGTTAGCCCATACAGCTCGCAATGTCTTGCTCTTCTCCATCCTGCTGTCTGTCTTTCTGATTTTATACTGAAAATAACGAGAATGTAATTCGTTTCATATTATATCTACGTATAAAATAGTGAGCTTTTAATTGTTTGACAGCTGTGATAAAGCTTTTCCATATATGTAATAAAGCTTTTTGACTAATATAGTAAAGCTTTTCGACTACTGTCAAACAATTAAAATCCTACGAGATTCGAATCAGATTCCAGGCAGAAACGAAAAACAAAATCATCTATAAGAAAAAACAACCTTTAATACCGCAGGAACTTTCCAAGTAAAATTGCCGAAAGAAGTAAGTTGTCTCAAAGTCGTTCATCGGAGAATCTCCTCAACTTGTTCCACTCCATTGAATATTTCTGATCGATTACTTAAAAACAGCTCAGGACAATCTTTTCCGGAAATAAATCATATCTGTCAAGACTTTCCCGTCTTCAATAATCGGGTGATCATAATTCTCCGTAAAGAAACCGGGAAGCGTATGCGAATAAGTAAAACCACAACTCTGATAAAAAGAAACCGTTTGTCGGCTATCGCCCGTACCCACTAGCATGGTATGTCCCGTTTGCTGATAATGGCGGCAAAGGAAATCAACCATTTGTCTTCCGATTCCCTTTCGTTGATAGGCAGGATCGACCGCCAGGTTCTTCAGTTCATAGACACCTTCTTCCTCATTCGTTACCACAGCGACGGCAATCCACGATTCTTCATCCACATACATCACAAACAGATCGCCCCGATCCAAATAACGGTCGATCATCGATTCCTGTTCGTCCGCCAAAAGAAGCAAAGAGAGGAATTGTTTTTTATTCGTTGTAACCTGTTTTATTTGCCAGTCCATTCGTCTTTCAAACATTCAAAATAATTTAAATCCATAAAGTCTCCGTTCTTGAAACAAGCCTTGCGAAGAACAGCAACTTGGCGGAAACCTACTTTTTCAAGAACACGCATGGAAGCCCTATTACCTTCGTACACTTGGGCAAACCAACGCTTTATATCTGAATTTTCCCCATATATACGCATCGCTTCCTGCAAAGCCTCGCCCATAATAGCCTGATTCCAGAAAGGTTCTGCCAACCAATACCCAACTTCGGCATTGAAGCGTTCCACATCTGTTCCCCGCATAAAACTGATATTTCCGACAGCTTCGCCAGCGATTTCAATACAGAACTCATTCCATCCCTGCTGGGCCACTGCATAATCGATAAAAGTACGAGCGTCATCTTCCGTATAAGGAAAAGGAAGACGATCCCGGCAATTATCCCAGATCTTTTTGTTGTTCAAATACCGGGCCAACGACGTTGTATCCGATTTCTGCCAGGGGCGAAGCCGAAAAGAAGTCCGCTTCATCGGCACACTGATCAATCCATGATAATTCTGCGGTCCATCCAAAGGAAGAAACCCCAAGCTTTTATAGAAAGGCACGGCATAAGTAGAAGAGTTCACCGTAATACTTCGATAAGGATGTTCTTGTATCGCAAAGGTAAACAAAGCCCGTCCAATTCCTTGCCGGTGATAATCGGGATGAATGAAAAACATCGACAGATGCTGGTCTTTTTCCCGCATCGCCAACATTCCCATCAACGCCCCGGTTTCCTCGAATGCTCCCCAAAAGGTTAGTTCCTGCAGACGGTCTTCATCATGAATGAAACTCTTAAACACGCCTAAGCCTTCTTCATCATAGTCGGCTTTTCCACAAATGAGATACACATCCAATGCCAACGAGATTGCCTGTACCTGTTCAGTTTCATGTAGTTTTCTGATCTCCATATTTAGGGCTCTCTCTAATCTTTCACTGGAGTATAATCAATTTCCGCCTCTTCATCGGTAGCTTCCAACTTAAAGATAACCGGACGCAAACCATCGTTACAACTACAGATAGCCACTCCCGGTTTACGAATCCAATCGCCATAATAGAATAACTGATTACCGGCTCCATGAGCCAAAGCGAATACATACTGATAAATAGCCTTCCAGGCTTCATCACAGAATCCTTCCGGTTTGGCATAGTCGGCATAAAAGACTTGTCCTTCCTGCAACATCGGACACTTGGTTAATCCTTCGGCACCATATTCCTTAACTAAATCTTCAATAAGAGTTTTCCTCAACACTGTAATCTTTACTTTCTTCATGACTATTCGTTTTTATTGTTTTTCTCATTCGATAATTCGTCAACCATAAATGATTGGCTTGCATCGGCTGTTCACATTCAGCTTCAGCAACTTCAGCGATTAAAGATAGGAAAGTTTTATAAGCATTTCTTATAAAATTACTATTTTTGTAAAGAGCTACCACTAATAATTTACGGAAATGACTTGGAATACGACAAACAAACTGTGGATTGTAATGTTGATGGTCTTTTTTGTTGCCTGCAGCAAAGAGGAATCTTTCGACATGCCCGAAGAGGACCAATATCTGACCAACATCATCGAAGAAAGACATATTGATAAGACAGAATTAGCGGCACAGATAACAGACTTTATCGGAGACGAAGGCATTCAACTGCCCGAAGCGCTGATCCTCGGTTTGCTGTGCGATATTGATGTGGCAGCAATCGAATATAATACGGTTGGAGTCGACGGTTCTACAGTAACGGCTTCAGGAGTAATTGCCATACCAAGTGGGACAACTTACTACAACCATTTGCTCAGCATCCAGCATGTGACATTGGATATCGACCAGGCTCCATCACGTCAGGACTTCTATTATGAGTTGATACCGGTAGTAAACGGCCACATTGTCGTCATGGCTGATTATTTAGGTTATGGTTCCAGTCAGACTTCTGACCGGCAACATCCGTACTTGCATGCCCGGCTGACCGGAACAGCTTGTGCCGATATGATCGAGGCCGCCCGCCAATATTTGCAGCAGAAGGGAATTAAGGAAGAGACTGACAGCCTCGAACTGATAGGTTATTCGCAAGGCGGACAGGCAACCATCGCTACCGTGCTCGAACTCGAACGGCGCGGCAATGGGAACAGCATCCGCGCTGTCCATGCTGGTGGAGGAGCTTACGACTTGGAAATGACCTTGCAAACCTTCATCTCTCCTACCGATGCTCCAGATTCCTATTCACGGACCGGCTACGCGCCTTACCTGATACGTGGCATGGCATATGGCGAGCAACTAGATGTACGGGATGAGAATTTATACGCGCCGGAAGTAATCAGCAACGGGCTGAACGAACTATTCTCTACTCGTCCGCTTTCGGAATGGCATCAGGCATTAGGCACCGATATAACCCACGTACTACATCCCGACTTCTTTGCGCCACCGTCCTTCAATGGCAATGCGGATGTTTTAGCCATCGTCGAAGCCCTACGTAAGAACTCTCTCTTAAATGCTTCGCCTCAACCACAGGCATACATCCATCTATATCATTCACCAAAAGATGAACAAGTGCCTTACTCTAACTCAGTAAATGCGCATGCAGCCTGGCCTGCCACCAGTCTGACTGATTTAGAGATGCCTAAACATGCTACCTGCGGAGTTGAATTTATCATGCGGTACATGGGATTATGGGAAATCTTCGGGCCATTGATATTGGCTGGCCAATAAGTTCTGAAGCTATCGACTTCACACAAGAAGATATTTATCTTTAAGAATAAACAAATCCGGCCCAAAATCTGTTTTCCCTACAAACAATAGAATAACAAACTATGAAATTAATCATGAGTGACAAGCCGCTGAATATATCTATTCAGCACACCGACGAGATCAAGCACATCGATCTTTCGTCTCTGACTATTGCCAACTGCATGGGATGTTTCGGATGTTGGACCAAAACCCCGGGACGATGTGTTATCCGCGATGATGCCACCCAAGTATATCCTTACATTGCGCAAAGCAATGCAGTTTTATACATCAGTCGCTTGAAATACGGCGGATACGACACCATTATGAAAACGATGTTAGAACGGGCTATTCCGGTTCAACAGGCATTTATTCGGATTCACCAAGGTGAAACGCACCATGTACAACGGGCTGTAAAGGCCAAACAAGCTACGATCATTGCCTATGGCGATATTTCAAACGAAGAAAAAGGCATCTTCAGACAACTGATTGCCCGGAATGCTCATAATATGAGCTTCACCAGCTATGAAATCATTTTTGTAACAGAAGCCATGCTTGACAGCATGGTTAAAACCGTACTTGAAAAATGGGAAAAATCTTAATCATAAACGGTAGTCCCCGAGCTCCGAAATCCAATTCCAAACGCTATGCTGAGATTTTTAGCCGGTATTATCCGGAAGAAACAATCTACAAGCATATAACAATCAAGAATCATCAGGAACTTTGTCAAGCCATGCATGAATTTCAGGATGTACTTTTCGTCTTTCCGCTTTATGCAGATGCGCTTCCGGTTGGATTTCTTCACTTCCTGAAGACCTTGGAAGCCAATCCGCCTTCCCGGAAACCGGTTATTTCCATCTTGATCAACTGTGGATTTTTGGAATACCAGCAAAATCATGTTGCCATTCAAATGATGCGATTCTTTTGCCGGCAAAACCAATATACCATCGGCTCCATTTTGATGTTAGGCAGCGGAGAAGCTATTTTAAATACACCCTTTAAATATATCGCTACTCGAAACATCAAACAACTGGCTTATTCAATAGCCAACCAGAAATATCAGATTATAAAGGCAACGATGCCTTTACCCAAGAAGTTATTCCAATGGGCAGCCGATATTTACTGGACACGTTATGGCAAACGATTCGGAACAAGCAAGAAACAAATGCAAACGATGGAAATAGAAGGAATGCGAGAATGAGTAGGCAGGGAACAGATAAAGTCATTTTCTTTGTTTGTTCCTTTTGTCTTTTTTATAACTACCATTTTATTCTGAATCCTTTCTAAAATTCTTTCACCATGATGTATTCTTCTGTTGTCTCCCTCACCACATCAAATCCTAATTTTCGATACCATGTTACTGCATAATTTTCTTTCTGGACAGAGAGCGAAACTTTCGGATAACCTTTACCTTCTAAAGCAGTAAGCATGGTTTTCATCAATAAAGTTCCAATACCTTTACCCCTGTATGGTTCATATAAGGATATGGCAAGAGACGGAGTATGATTGTCAATATGGCCATAATCATTCATTATTCGAGTCCATACAGCGCCAATTATCTGATTATCCTGCTCTGCAACGAAACATAAATCGTCTTTCCTATCACCAAAGTCCTTAATATAAACTTGCAATTCAGGTAAGTCCACCACACTGCGGGGCGGCGGCACCACTCCTTCCGGCACATAGATGGCTTCGTAGAGGAAATCGCGCAACAGAGGCGTTTCGTTTACTTGTAAAGAACGAATGACAAAAGATGGCATCTCTACTTGAAGTTTAATCTTGAGAACTGATTCATCATAATAAGCATCACAATTCATTGCTTAAAGCTATTAAAGTCCTTTACTCCACCACCCACCGCTCGATATTGCGTGTCTCGTTGCTAAAGTTCACGCCAATCTTATAAAGCGTGCGTGGATCGGCGGCGAAGGGAGTGGCATAATTCTTGGCATTGATTTGTGCCAACGCCTCCTCTGCCGTTCCCTGGAATTTGAATTCCATTACGTAGATATAGTCGGAAGTCTTCACCACAAGATCAATACGCCCTTGTGAAGTATGATATTCCGCCTCGGTGTAAAAACCTAATAACTTAAAGACAATAAAAAGTACATTCTGGTAGTGCAATTCCTGTTCACGGATAAGCTCGTAAGGCGTATCGGCCAGGAAACTTCGTAAACGCACCATAAAGTCGTCGACACGACCTTTCTCTACTTCTTCCACAAATTTCCTAATTTGGAAAGCAGAATTACCATCACTCAGATTCACATACGTCGGAACTAAAAAGTCAATAAAACCTTGTTCCACCTCCTCGTTCGGGAAACCCAACGTATAAATGCGGAAACGAGAGTCGTAATCTTTAATTGTCAAATAGCCACTTTGGAACAATAATGGGATAGGATTCTTCTGTATATTCTCCAAACCTGTCAGATTATCGGCAGAAGCTTCTACGTTTCCATCCAAGTTACTCAAATTGTAATGGTTCTGTTGCAAGAGCTTCACCAGGATCGTAGGCGTACCGGTACTGAACCAATAATTATCCGGCGACATCCGGTAGAAGGTATTCAGCAGACTAAAAGGATTGTAGATTCCTTCACCGTCGGGAACGAAATGATATCCGTCAAACTTATTGCGTAAGAGCGTACAAGCATCCTCGAAACTGATCTTCTGTCGCTGTGCCAATTCTTGAATATCTTCCTCAAAATTGGGTAAAAGTTCGGATTCGGTAATTCCACACATCGTAGCATACTGCGGATCCATCGTTACATCATTCAGGTTATTCAAGTCGCTGAAGATACTCACTCGGCTGAAACGCGTCACACCTGTCAGCAACGCAAAGCGGATATAGCCGTCGCACGATTTCAAATTGCCATAGAAGGCCTTCAGAATATTACGATATTCATCCTGCAACTCTTCATTACCTAAAGCCTGAATAAGAGGTTTGTCGTATTCATCAATGAGAATTGCCACATTCTGACCCGTCTGTTTGGCAGCACGACGGATAACACCTCCAAAACGAAGGGATAATGAATTACCTCCCGGATCACGACCGTACTGTTCTTCCCAACGCGTTAAGTAACCATCCAGAATATCTTCCAAGCTTTTACGAGAGTTATATTCCTGGCTATTAAGATCGATATGCAAAACCGGACGCTCAATCCAGTCTTTTTCCAACTCATCCATCGCAAGCCCTTTGAAAAGTTCTTTTTTACCCTCAAAGTATGCTTCCAATGTAGAAATCATCAGACTCTTACCAAAGCGGCGCGGACGGCCGAAGAAATAATAACTACCGGTACTAACCAGACGATGAAGCAGTGCCGTCTTGTCCACATAAACATATCCGCCCGTACGGATCTTCTTGAAGTCTTGTATGCCAACTGGATATAATTTTGCCATAATCGTGGATTATTAACTATCTTCCTCTTGCGAAGATAGTATTTTTCAGACAGAAGCGCAAAGGATAAGGCTTTTATTCCTTCCAGGCCTTTAACCTTTCCAACATTCGTCGTAAATTAGCTTCATTCTCTTCGTCCGATATTGTCGGATCTTTCATGAAACGAGCACAAGGCAACTCCGGACATCCACCGCAATTCTGTTTCTTTTTGTCCCGGCAACATTGATAAATGGGACAAACATCATCTCCTGTATAAGGCAACCAAAAAGCTTTTCCCCGAATCTTTCGGCAACCGGCACAAGCCGAAGGATAATAGTTACATTCTGTACATACAGCCCCACAAGGCGATGGATTCACAAAATCATCTTTCCATAACCACCATTTGCACTTGGCAGGATCAGGATTGTCAGTATTCACAAAATATACTACAACCCGATAAAGATAAAGTTGACAACGGTCAATAGCACAACCTCGCAGACGACATTCCTCCGCATAAAGTTCTTCTGCCCGTTTACCTTTCAAAGAGTCTATCGTCGTGTAACCCAT
Organism: Parabacteroides sp. AD58; assembly: GCF_023744375.2. Classification (NCBI taxonomy): domain Bacteria; kingdom Pseudomonadati; phylum Bacteroidota; class Bacteroidia; order Bacteroidales; family Tannerellaceae; genus Parabacteroides; species Parabacteroides absconsus. Next base: position 1,380,018 of record NZ_CP146284.1, read on the forward strand.
CGCGATCAAATCCCGTTGGGTCTGAACGCCTACGTTCGGTATTCTTCGTAGTTCATGCTGCTTTGTTCCTTCTTTTTTTGCCATTTGCATTATCTCCTTTCTTTTTCATATACAAGTCTTGGTGCCCCGAAAGTAGTTACGACTACCAACAGCCATAAATTACCTGTCATGGGATTGTAGGCAGACAATAATCTTGGTCGGTCAAGAACATACTGCCTCAACCCGCCGTTCAGGATGGCGACGGGTATGAAGCAAAGCCAGACAAGCAGAGAACGAATCACATGCATCTCTGCTTATTTTTGCCGATAGCACACAGTTCCTGTAGCCTGATAAGTAGGCATCACCAAGACTTCGGCTATTTGCACGTGTGCCGGAGCCGAAGCGGCATAATAAACAACATCGGCTATATCATCACCTGTCAACGGACGGATGCCATCATACACAGCATCAGCTTTCTGCTTATCACCCCGGAAACGGATAACAGAGAAGTTCGTTTCTACCATGCCCGGCTTGATATTGGTCACACGCACAGGTGTATCAACCAAATCAATCCGCAATCCGTCGGATAAAGCTTTCACAGCAGCCTTAGTTGCACAATACACACTACCACCGGCATAAGCAGCATCACCCGCAATGGAACCGATATTGATTACATGACCGCAACCCCGTTCTACCATTCCGGGTACTATCATCCGCGTCATGGCCAATAAAGCTTTGATATTGGTATCTATCACGACATCCCATTCGTCTAAAGAGCCTTCGTATTCCTTATCCATGCCAATTACCAGTCCGGCGTTGTTGATCAGCACATCAATATGCTTCCATTTACCTTCCAGCGAATCGACGGCCTGCCGCATCGCCTGCCGGTCTCGCACGTCGAAAGGCAATGTCAAAACGTCCACTCCTTGTGCTGTCAGTTCCTGTTTCAAGGCTTCCAGCTTTTCGGTATTCCGTCCGTTCAATATCAGGTTGCTTCCCATTGAAGCAAACTTACGGGCACAACCTTCACCAATTCCGCTTGTTGCACCCGTGATAAAAATCAGTTTTCCTTTCATATTCAGTATTCTTTATATTTATGATTCCTGTTCTTTCCGCACATCAGCCTCTTTTACCTCCGTTTTTTCACGCCGGAGTCTGGCCCCGCAGTATTTACAATAGAGAGATTCCGGCTCATGTCCGTCACGATGACAGCGCGGACAGCGACGTTTTTCCAAAGCCTTATGCTGCCGGACCATGGTAGCTGATACAATACCTGTCGGGACTGCAATAATCGTATAACCTATCAGCATAATCACTGCCGAGAAAAACCGTCCGATTGGTGTTACCGGCGTAATATCTCCATATCCGACAGTTGTCATCGTTACTATCGCCCAATAAATACTGTTAGGAATATTATTGAATTCACTATCAGGGTGCGTTCCTTCTATCATATACATGATCGTTCCCATTGAAGTGACAAGAATCAGAACAAAGAAGAAAAAGATAGAAATCTTGGGTGCACTGATCCATAAAGAACGCAATAGCAAATTACCTTCGTGAATAAACTTAAAGAGTTTGAAAATACGGAAGATCCGAATCAGGCGAAAAGCCCGAATGACCAACAGATAATGAGAACCGTGTAAAAAGAAGCTCAAGTAAACCGGTAAAGTCGCCAGTAAATCAACAATACCGAAAAAGCTGAATATATATTTAAACGGCTGCTTCAGACAATAAATACGGGCCAAATACTCAACAGTAAAAAACAAAGTCAGCAAATATTCCAGCACACGCAAAACGACATAGGCCGAATACGGAAAAAAATGCATGCTCTCCAAGATCACAAGCAATATACTCAGAATAATACTTCCGATCAGCACAATATCAAACAGCTTTCCTTTCGGAGTATCTGATTCGAAAACAATAGAATAAATCTTCTCCTTCAAGGCTTCATTATGCAGAAAGCTCACCCACCGTTGACGAAGTTTTACCAAATAATTCATCTCATTTCCTTTCTATTAAGTGAGGTAAAGATACTACAAAACTCCCGAAAACCAAAAACGAAACTCACGGGAAACATTTTTGATTCTCGTGAGTTTCATTTTCAAATAAACCAGTCATGGCATCAAACCCGGTATATTTCAAATAAACAGATACATTCGCAATTAAGCATGGCGGGGACGGATTTTCCGGACAACAGTCGACAACGTCTTTTGAATTGTCTTGGAAAGGATTATCAAGGTAACAGCCGTAATAATAAATAAAATACCCAATCTGGATTGCCAGGTAAATTCTTCCTGGAAGACAAAGGCACCGATACAAACGGCGGTTACCGGCTCCATAGCACCTAATACGGAAGTCAAGGTCCCTCCTATATGATGAACGGCCAATACCAAAGTGATATTCGAAATCACAGTCGGGACAACAGCCAGCAAGAACAAATTAACCCACGACAGATTGTCCGGAACAGATTGAATGCCTTCGTTTGTCAACGCTTTGACAGCAAAAAGCAACGTGCTGACGATAAAGACAAAAAAGGCCAATTTTCGTCCATTCATCGAATGTACACGCGACTTGTTTACGACAATAATATAAGAAGCATACGACACGGCAGAAAGGATAACGATGAATATACCCAGCGGATCAAACGACAGTTCATCCCCTTTGATCGATAATTTAGCGACTCCTGCAACAGCCAGCAAAATTGCCATCCATGTAATCCACGTAGCTCTTTCCCGAAAGAAAATAAACATGAATAAGGTTACAAATATGGGATACGTAAAATGAATGGTGGTAGCCACTCCGGCTCCCATAAAATTATATCCCCAAAATAGGAACATGGCAGAGCCGGTATAGAGGAAACCCAACAGAATCAAGACAGGAATATCCTTCAGCTGAATCCGAAAAGACTCTTTCTTTATCAGCATCATGAAGCCAAGTGCCATCGTTGCCAAAAGGAAACGATAAAACAGGATGGAATCAAATATTAATCCTTTCGCCATCAATGGCAACGTAAATAACGGAATAAGTCCGAATGTTACGGAAGTAGCTATTCCGTAAAAGAAACCTTTCAAATTGTTCATGACTTTACTCTTCAACCAATGAGCGGCAAATTTCTGAAAAAACGATCTTTTCCCCAAAGCTCTGGGACAAAAAAAATCCCGGGAGACAAAATCTCTCCGGGATCAAATATTTATACGAAACAACTATAACAACATTCCAGCAGCAACTTCTTCGGCAACAGCCTCACTCTTAATGGCTGCAACCAAAGCCAATCCAAATTTAAATACCAACGACGGACCTTTTCCGGTGATGACATTTCCATCGACTTCCACATCAGCTCCACGAGTCTCTGCTCCAATCAGATGTTCTTCAAAGCCCGGATAACAAGTAGCTTTCCGTCCTTTCAGCAATCCTAATCCGCCTAAAACCATCGGAGCCGCACAAATAGCTGCTACAATACCTCCTTCACGATACTGCTGCAATAATGCTTCTTTCAACGGAACACAAGCATTCAAATTGGTTGCACCTGGTAGTCCACCCGGCAATATCAAGGCAGAAGCATTTGCCAGTGGAGCTTCTTCCAGCAGATAATCTGCTTCAACGGTTATCTGATGAGAACCTGTTACAGCCTTTTCTCCCGTAATGGAAACAGTGGCAGCCTGAATGCCTGCCCGACGTAACACATCCACAGTTCCTAAAGCTTCTGTCTCTTCAAAACCAGAAGCTAAAAATACAAATGCACATTTCATCTTCTTGTCAATTTATTTAAGTTTATATACGTAGGTAATTGTACCACTTTGATTATTGGCTCCACTGATACTGTTGAAAGTAGCCCGCTTTGCCGCTTCAAGAGCGCTTTTCCTCATCGAAGCATTATCAATGTTTGTACCTCGACCTATCTCTGCAAATATAACTTTTCCTTTTGGATTAACAGTTATATTAATTACAATTTTTCCTTCTTCCTGGATCGTATAAGCAGGACGCGGCAGACCTCCGGCACCGATCGAACGGCCATTCAAATTGAAGGATCCATATCCGCCGATACCTTCATTTTCTCCATGATCGGAGTTTCCAAACGGACTTCCCTGATTACCTGTACCGGTTTCAGCATCACCCTGGTTATTTCCTTCGGCACTACCAATACCAAACGCACCTGCCACCTTATTACTGATGGCTTCGGCCTTCTTACGCTGTTCTTCGGCAATACGCTTGGCCTCGGCTTCTTTCTGCTGACGGATACGTTCTTTTTCTTCGGCTTCTTTCCGTTTCTTCTCTTCTTCTGCTTTCTTCCGCTTCTCCTCCTTTTTCTTCTTGTCATCTAAAGAAACACTCTCCTCCAAATCCTGCGTCAACAAATCTTCTTTAGGTGTTTCCACTTTCGGAGTGGGCGTTGGAGGAGGCGGAGTTGTAGTTTCTTGCGGAAGTTGCTGTCCTGTATATTGCGGCTCGAAAGTTCCGGCAGAAGAATCAACGTTTCCAAAGTTAACCAAAACGCCTCCGTCTTCCTCAGGAACGACCGTCTTCAAGACAGTAAACCAGAGAATCAGAAAAATGACCGCATGGAAAGCCAACGATCCGATTGCTCCATATATGTCATCTTTATTAAACATATCCAAATCCGATTATTTCTGCGGTCTGGTAGCAAGTACCATTTTGAATTTATTCTCGTTTGCAATATTCAGAATCTTAACAATTTCTTTATAAGGAACTGTTTCGTCTGCATACAAAGCCACATACATTTCCGGCTCTTTGGCATAGCAGTCCTGTAAGAAAGGCGTAATCTCCTGGAAAGAAACCTGCACTTCCTTCTGTTTGCCGAATGCCACATAATAATTCAACGAAGCATCGATGGTAACACGAGTTAATGGTTTAGCAGCCGTTTGCTTTTGTGCTTGCGGCAGAGTTACCTTGATTGCATTCGGAATTACGACCGTCGATGTCACCATAAAGAAGATCAACAGCAGGAAAATCACATCCGTCATGGATGCCATGCTGAAGGCCTCCGATACTTTGGTTCTTCTTTTTAATCCCATAGCCAATCAAATTAAATACGGACGAACTTGACGTTAATTGGCAGGTTCATTCAACAAGTCCATAAATTCCATCGTGCGGGCTTCCATCTTATTGACTACATTGTCAACCTGCGATACCAGATAGTTGTATGCAAACAAAGCAATAATACCCACAACCAATCCACCTACAGTTGTTACCAAGGCTTCATAAATACCACTCGATAATAGAGAGACATCTACATTCGTACCCGCATTTGCCATATCAAAGAAGGCACGAACCATACCGGTTACAGTTCCTAAGAAGCCTAACATAGGAGCACCTGCTGCTGTCGTTGCAATTACTGGGAATCCTTTTTCCAACTTGGCAACTTCCAGGTTACCTACATTTTCAATAGCAACCAGTACATCATTCATCGGACGTCCCAAACGAGTAATACCCTTCTCGATCATACGAGCAGAAGGAGTATTCGTCGAACGGCATAAATTCAAGGCTGATTCTACCTTGCCTTCATGTATATAATCCTTGATGCGATTCATAAAGTTTTCATCTTCCTTACCGGCCCGTTTAATAACCAGAAAACGCTGGATAAAAATATAGATAGCCAGTAACGACAATAACAACAACACGACCATAATCCACCCTCCTTTGAAAGCCAGATCAATGATATTTATCTGAGCTTCCGTCGGAACTGTTGTTTCTGCCACCTGTGTCAAATCAGGCATCTGATCAGCAGCCTGAGCGGCTGACTGCAATAAAAGAAATAGACTCATCGTTTAAATAGGTTTTTATTAATATTTATTGTTCCAGACAAGCTTTATATTGTTTGATAGTTTCTTGCAACCCCAAGTACAATGCATCGCAAATCAAAGCGTGACCAATGGATACTTCATCCAAAAAAGGAATATTCTTACTGAAAAATGCCAGATTCACCAAACTTAAATCATGACCGGCGTTTACTCCCAATCCTAAATTTTTGGCAAAACGAGCAGCTTCTACAAATGGAGCAACCGCAGCTTCCTTGTCTGACGGATAAAGAGAAGCATAAGGTTCCGTATACAATTCAATCCGGTCGGTTCCCGTCTTAGCAGCCCATTCAATATTCTCCAGCTCCGTACCCACAAATATAGAAGTCCGAATACCATGACCCGTCAACCGCTCTACCAAATCTGTCAGGAACGAAAAATTATCTTTTACGTTCCAACCGGCATTGGAAGTAATCGCATCAGGAGCATCAGGCACCAATGTAACCTGCGTAGGTTTTACCTTCAATACCAGATCAATGAATTTATCACACGGATATCCTTCAATGTTAAACTCCGTCCTGATCAACGGCTTTAAGCCGTACACATCACTGTAGCGTATATGACGTTCATCCGGACGAGGATGAACCGTTATACCTTGTGCACCGAATGCTTCTGCATCCTGGGCAAACTTCAGCACATCCGGCATATTACCTCCACGGGCATTGCGGATTGTTGCTACTTTGTTAATGTTTACACTTAAATTTGTCATCGTATATCATTAAATCTTTTTCTTTGATTACTTTTGTACCTAGTAATTTGCAAAATTAGCAGTATTTAGGAAATAAGCAGACAAATGTTGGTGAAAGATTTCATAACAAAGGAAATCCCCGTGTTAAAAAGTTTTGATACGGGAGACTATGCATTGACCCTGATGGATGATTACAAATTAAAGCATTTACCGGTGGTTTCTGATGATTCCTTCTACTATAAAGGAATCATTTCAGAGAAAGAATTGCTTTCATATTCGGATTTATCCGTAAATATCGGGAATATATATTTAGCAGAATCGCCGTCAGTAAGGCTTGAAACTCATTTATTAGAAGTACTGGCTCTGATTACCCGGAATAAGCTAAGCCTTCTTCCAGTCATATCAGATCAAGATATATACGAAGGAGTTGTGACTCGGGAACGCCTTGTTGACGTATGCGCTGATTTCTGTCAGGCAGATGCTCCAGGAAGTACAATCATACTGGAAGTCAGCCCTACCGATTATTCGGTAACGGATATTGCCCGCATCATAGAATCAAATAATGCACATATACTATCCTTGCAAACCCATCCGGAAGACACCAACGGACAGCTTCTAATCACCCTGAAAATTGATGCAGAAGATGCTTCGGCCGTTATCCGGAGCTTTGAGCGTTTTAATTATACGGTCGTATGGCATTTTATGGAAAATGGAATGGTAGATGATATTTTCCAACAACGAATGAATGAATTAATACATTACATGAATATATGAAAGTAGGAATTTTCGGTAGTCAATATCAGCAGGAAAAACAGAGTATCATCCGGCGTGTATTCAGCAAACTGGCTTCATTAGAGGCTGAAGTATATGTGGATACGATTTTTCATGATTACTTGCTGGATGCTTTTGGATTCGAACCCTGTGTTGCCGGACTTATTTCGGGCGACATATTCGACCTGGATGTGGCTATCAGTCTTGGTGGCGATGGAACATTTCTCCGAACGGCAGCTAGAGTCAATCGCCAGAATATTCCCATTTTAGGGATTAACACCGGCAGGCTCGGTTTTCTGGCGGATATAGGTAGTACAGAAGTAGAAGACACTCTCGAAGAACTTTTCAAGCATTATTATAAAGTAGAAGAACGTTTCTTGCTTCGGCTGGAAACAGAGAGTCGTGCCTATAAAGGCTACAATTATGCACTAAACGAAATAGCCGTGTTAAAACGTGACACCTCATCCATGATCACGATCCACACATCCCTGAATGGAGAATACCTAACTTCCTATCAGGCCGACGGATTAGTTATTGCGACTCCAACGGGTTCAACGGCATATTCCATGAGTGTTAATGGTCCGATCATTCTTCCTCAAGATAACAGTATCGTATTGAGCCCGGTTGCTCCTCATTCCTTAAACGTACGTCCTTTGGTGATTCCAGATGACTTTGAAATCACGTTGGGTGTTGAAAGCAGGAATCGGACATTCCTCATTTCGTTAGACGGAAGATCAGAAATATTTCCTACAGGTATCCAACTAAAGGTAAGCAAAGCTGATTATACAACCAAAGTCATTAAACGATACAATCATACTTTTTACCAGACGCTTCGAGAAAAACTGATGTGGGGAGCGGATGTCCGTATGAATAAGAAACTTAAATAACAAAGAATTGTAGTTAGTAGAATATCCACTACTAACTACGGTTCTTACCGGTAAGAAGTATCTCAAAAAGAACTATCAGCTTAAAAACAAATGTTCTATCAGTATTTTCACACCAATAGCAATCAGAATCAGTCCGCCTATCAAATCTAATTTCAGATCTATCTTATTTCCTACTTTCGCCCCAAAACAGACACCAAATGCCGAGAATAAGAATGTGACGATAGCAATTGTAGTAGTAATGACAGACAACGAGGTTTGCATTAGCGCTAACGAAACACCAACCGCTAAAGCATCAATACTTGTAGCAATCCCTAAGCCACAAAGAGTTTTCAGACAGAGAGGATTCATCTTTTCATCCTCTTCTTTTTCCTGACGACTTTCCCAAATCATCCGTCCGCCTAAATAAAGCAATAAGGCAAAGGCAATCCAATGATCAACAGTTTCAATCAGTTTCAGAAAGCTGAAACCCAACAAATAACCAATCAACGTAAATGCTGCCTGAAAAAAGGCCAGAACAAATGCGACCTTAACTACTCGATACGCGGAACATTCCCTCATGATTGCTCCACTGGTTACCGATACGGCCAAGCTATCCATTGACAGTCCGACTGCCAATAATAATATTTCCAAAAATGACATAGCAGATAAATTGGATATTAAGATGCTTAAAAAGCAAAAGTTGTGTCCGAGATTTTCAGACACAACCTTTTGTATAGAATCAGATTATATTTCTTCAGCTATTTTATAGTTATTCCGATTGGGAGAACTTCGGGAGATCAGTTCTCCAACAAAGCCTGCCAGGAATAACTGAGTTCCTAAAATCATACCCGTCAATGCCACATAAAAATAAGGAGAATCTGTTACCAGTCGCATAGGCATTCCCGCCATTAAGGAAACCATTTTAGCTCCTAAGACAATCAACAAAGAGATGAAACTGACAAAGAACATCACACTACCCCATAATCCGAAGAAATGCATTGGCTTCTTTCCGAACTTTGAAGTAAACCAAAGTGTAATCAGATCCAAATAGCCGTTTACAAAGCGATCCAACCCAAATTTCGTTGTTCCATACTTACGGGCCTGATGGTGAACAACCTTCTCTCCTATCTTCGTAAAACCAGCAATCTTAGCCAAGTAAGGGATATAACGATGCATATCATTATAAATCTCTATATTCTTCACCACAATCTTCTTATAGGCTTTCAAACCACAGTTAAAATCATGCAGATTATGAATTCCAGAAAAACGACGAGCCGTTGCATTAAACAGCTTGGTAGGAATGGTTTTCGAAAGAGGGTCATACCGTTTCTTCTTCCAGCCGGAAACCAGATCATATCCGTCTTCTGTAATCATACGATATAATTCAGGTATTTCGTCCGGACTATCCTGCAAATCTGCATCCATCGTGATTACCACATCACCCTCAGCTCGTTGGAACCCGCAATGCAGACCCGGAGATTTCCCATAATTCCTGCGGAAACGAATTCCTTTGACTGCCGGAGATTTCTGGTGAAACCCTTCTATGATTTCCCATGAATTATCGGTACTTCCATCATCCACAAAAATAACTTCATACGAAAAATGGTTTTCTTCCATCACCCGTTTAATCCAAGCATATAGTTCAGGAAGTGATTCAGCTTCATTATATAACGGAATTACAACTGATATATCCATATTATTTTATTTATAACTGTGTTTCTTTATTCTATATTGATCGACTGTCTTTCCGACTAACTAAGGCTGCTACCGGAATAGACAATACTATACCATAAAATATATTGTTTATTATTCCCTGAAGAGCCATATGTATGGGTGAAAAATTCATGGCTTCGATAGACGAGATCACCTTGCTATCCACCTGCATCTGCTTTAACGATTCTATCGTCTGCGTCACTGCTGAGGTTAAGAAATCTGGTGGAGCCACAAAACGATAAAACAAATAATGCATAATGGAAACTAAGATGGCGGCAAACAAATAAATCAATACGCCAAAACGCCACGCCTGAGCGAAAGAAATCATCCCTCCCAAATCTTCACGATATCGTTTCGTCAGCAAATAAGCCAGATAAGGAACAACTAACGACATTCCCCAATAGATAACAACCAAAAAGGAAAAGCGTAAGCTGAACATATAGAATAAATATTTCACAATCCAGAATATTCCCAAAGAAAATCCATAAGACATGGCTGCCGACAATAGTCCACTATTTTTATTTTCCATATTTAAAATATCCATTCTTTGCGCGACAAAAATACGCTTTTTTAGACGAATCTACAAAAAGCGGTAAGATAGTTTTCGTCATAATCAACAACAAAAAAGCCTCTTACAGCAATTTTCCTGTAAAAGGCTTCTATTAATAATCCCCTAATTGTGACCTCGGAGGGGATCGAACCCTCGACCCAATGATTAAGAGTCATTTGCTCTACCAGCTGAGCTACGAAGTCATTCTTCTGCTTTTTTCTTAAAGAGTGACCTCGGAGGGGATCGAACCCTCGACCCAATGATTAAGAGTCATTTGCTCTACCAGCTGAGCTACGAAGTCATTCTTCTGTTTTTCTTAAAGGTGACCTCGGAGGGGATCGAACCCTCGACCCAATGATTAAGAGTCATTTGCTCTACCAGCTGAGCTACGAAGTCATTACCTTTACCGCAATCTTCCTCTCGATTGCGGGTGCAAAGATAGGAACAATTTTGGAAAAACCAAAATTTTCATTCCTTTTTTCTGCAAATTAATCATCAAACTCATAAACATCTGAAGGCGTTGTCCGCTTTAAGGCAACCAGAGAAACATCCTTTCCGACCCGGATACCTTCCTCGAACAGACGGATATCTACTGTTTTATACGCCAGTTCCGGATGATTGTTGTCTCTACTCAAATGGCAGAGCCAGATATTCTTCAGATCAAGTGAATAATGTGTCGCCAGAAACTCGGCCGCTTCCTGATTACTTAAATGCCCGATTGGTCCGGCCACCCGTTCTTTCAGGAACTGCGGATAATTTCCATATCGCAGCATTTCCTCGTCATAATTGGCTTCAAGCACCAGGTGATTTGCCTTACAGATGTATTCGCTTACTTTCTCATTAATATGTCCTACGTCTGTTGCAATCGTAAACCGATGCTTTCCATACTTTATATAATATCCGACACTGTCGGTACTATCATGAGGAACCGGAAAAGCTGTAATCTCAAAATCACGGATAAAGAACGGGACCTCTTTTTCGATCACACGTTTGGAATTGGTAAGAGTTTCCTCCACATACCGGCTTTTGGCTATTCCCCGATGAACCCCTTCTGTTGTATAAACCGGAATATTCATTTTTTCTCCCAGATAGCCCACCGTCTTAATATGGTCAGCATGGTCATGAGTAACCAGCACTGCCATTATCTGCGACATATCAATTGAGCGATCTTTCAACACCTTCTTAATGGTACGGATACCTATTCCGGCATCAATCAGCATTCCGTACTCCGGTGTCCCCAAATAGTAGCAATTACCACTGCTGCCACTAGCGAGGCTAAAAAAAATCAATTTCATATGTTGTTCTATTTTTATACTTTTTTAAGGGCGCACAAATGAGTCTGGAATGGTGATTTCACCAATCAACGAACAATTCATGTGCTCTTTCACCTCGTTCGGAGTCAATCCGTGTCCGAACAAGAACATCAACTTGGTTACAGCACTTTCTGTCGTACTGTCATATCCGCTGATGACACCAATCTCAAGCAATTTCTGTCCGGTTTCATACCGGTGCATTTCTACACTTCCTGCCCGGCATTGCGAAACATTTACGATTACTACCCCGCGTCCGACTGCATCTTCCAGCATTTCCAGAAACCACTTATTGAGTGGAGCATTACCACTGCCGAATGTTTCCATCACAACTCCTTTCAATCCGGGAATGTTCAATATAGATTCCACGACAGAAGGTGATATTCCCGGGAAAAGTTTCAGAATGGCGATGTTCCGATCCAGCAAGTAATGAGGCTTTAAAGGACGACGGGATACCGGATAATAAATCTGTGTCACATCATATTTGATATGGATTCCGGCATGTGCCAACGACGGATAATTATACGAACGGAAAGCATTGAAATTGTCGGCATTGGCTTTGCAGGTCCGGTTTCCGCGCATTAATTCATTCTCAAAAAACACACAGACTTCCGGGACAATCGGGAACCCGTTCTCTTTGGCGGCAGCTATTTCAATAGCGGTAATCAGGTTTTCTTTCCCATCTGTCCGCAGCATGCCGATAGGTAATTGGGAACCCGTCAGGATAACCGGCTTTGCCAGATTCTCCAGCATAAAGCTCAAGGCAGAAGCCGTATATGACATGGTATCCGTTCCGTGTAAGATTACAAATCCATCATACTTCTGATACGTATCAGCTATAATCTTTACGATTTTCATCCACGAATCCGGTCCCATAGCCGACGAATCCAATGGCGGATCAAACTGGTAGGTATCCACATGATGTCCCAAGAACTTCAATTCGGGAACATTTTCGGCCAGATGCTGAAAATCGAATACCTCCAACAATCCGGTTTCGGGGTTCTCAATCATACCGATTGTTCCACCTGTATATATCAATAAGATAGATGCCTGCTGCTTATTATCCGTCATATTCTCTATTTTTGAATCACAAAGATAACGAAACTAGTGGAAATATACTCATCTTAGGAAAAGAATCTACCCTATTGACTTTCTAATTTGATTCCAACGAGAATCAAAATCAATTCTCAATAATTTCGAAATGGATACTCGTTCCTTTCAGAAAGGACAGCCGAGAACAGTTCTGCTCTTTATTCTTCCCCTTTCAAAGCCGGCAAACTGATATGATACTTGACAGCTACGACACGTGCGATAAAGACAGATACGGCCGAGACGAATTGTGTAAAATACAATGGAACATCCAAGCAGACACAGATATAATAAATCAACCCGCCGAATACACAAGCCAAGGCATAAATATCTTTCCGGAAGATAAGCGGCTCTTCGTTAATCAGAATGTCTCGCATCATACCGCCAAATGCTCCGGTAATCGTTCCCATCACAATGGCTACCCACATCGGAAAGCCAAATTCAAGGGTTTTAGCTATACCGACCACGGCAAACAGCCCCAGCCCGATCGCATCAAATATAAAGAATGTGTTATTCAGACGAACTACATATTTCCGGAAAATCAATACGAATAGAAGCGCTAACCCAGAAATAACCAAATAAGACAACTGCATCATCCAGAATGGCGTTGCATTCAGTAATACATCCCGAATGGTTCCGCCGCCAACAGCAGTAACAACACCTACAACATAGGCTCCAAACCAATCAAATTTCTTTGCCGAAGCCAGGCGAATTCCACTAATGGCGAAAGCAAATGTTCCTACATAATCACATAAAGTAATGAAGTCTATCATTTTATCTTTTTGACTGCAAAGATAAGAAGTGTTTCCTATCCCAGCCAACTTATGGAATAAAAAAGCCTTTGCCAACAGAAGAAAAGTGCCAGTCTTTACAAACTGGTCAGTTTTTTCACCATACAGACCAATACCAAGCTCTACTTTTTACAGATATTTGCAAACTGAATACTTGTAAAATACGTATGAAACTAAAATATATCTATATAATCTTCTTTTCCATTCTCTGTTTTCAATACAGTTACGGACAAGAATATCTGCCACAGATGGAATCCCGTTATTTCATCAGCGATTCGACTTCCTTTGCCAAACCCAAACCTTTTCGGGCTGCCGGTGAAGTAATTGGAACGAATCTGGCTGTCTGGGCATTCGACCGGTATGTCGTAAAAGAAAGCTGGGCCCGCATCAACTGGAACACCATCAAAAGTAACTTCAGGCGCGGTCCGGTATGGGACAGCGATAAATTTACCACCAACCTGTTTGCTCATCCTTATCATGGCGGATTATACTTCAACGCGGCACGCAGCAATGGTCTGAATTTCTGGCAATCTATTCCTTATTCGGCCGGTGGAAGCCTGCTGTGGGAATTTTTCATGGAGAATGAAGCTCCTTCGATTAATGATATGTTGGCCACTACTTTCGGTGGAGTTGCTTTGGGAGAAATCACCTATCGGCTGTCAGATCTGTTTATTGACAACCGGGCAACCGGTTGGGAACGTGTCGGGCGGGAAATACTTACCGGCATCATTTCGCCCATGCGGGGAATCAACCGCCTCATCACCGGAGAATCTTGGAAACGGAAAAGTTATAAAGGTCGCAGTTATTCGAATGTTCCTGTCAACCTGATCCTCAGCATGGGGCCCCGATTCTTAGCCGATGAAGAAAAGTCAAAGAAAGGCTCTTCCAGTCTGCATTTCGATTTAGCCTTGAATTATGGTAATCCTTTCAACGATGAGAATTACGCCCCTTATGAATGGTTCCGTTTCAAGTTAGGTCTGGATGTTATCCACCAACCGCTCATCAATCAGGTGAATGCCATCGGAGCCTTGTGGGGCAAGAATGTATGGCAGAAAGACAACCGTTCGCTGATGTTCGGAATCTTCCAGCATTTCGACTACTACGATTCTGACATCAACACGAAAAACAACCAGCAAATTGCTCCTTACCGTATATCCGAAGCGGCGGCTGCCGGTTTGGGTGCAATTTATTACAGGAATCCGGAAGCAGGAAACAAAACCTTGGTTTATGGCGAATTGTACACCAACGGAATTGCATTAGGAGCCAGTTTATCAGATTATATGAAGTTAGGCGAACGCGATTATAACTTGGGAAGCGGATACAGTATTAAAGGCGGAGCCGGTTTGATTTATAACAAACAGTTAGCTCTCTTGTTAAACCTGGAAAACTATCATATATTTACCTGGAAAGGATACGATCCGGACTTAGACTGGAGCACGGTTGATCCGAATGAATTAAGTGTGCAAGGCGACAAGAGCAATGCCCGACTGACGGTATTCTCCATTCTTCTGGCCTATCAGTTCAAGAAACAATGGAGCATAGCCCTTTCCAATCGTTTCTTCAACCGGAAAACGGATTACAAATATCACGATACAGTAGATTACGCTACATACGACCTGATGCTAAAAGTGGGGTATCGTTTATAACCCCACTTTCTGAATTTAGTATTCCACTATTTCTACCTACGAAAGTCATTTCCCTTCCTTCTTCCGTTTCTTCCAAAGCTGATAGCTGTTGATGATGTTCTGCCATAAAACGTATGAACCGGGAGCCAACGACGATACCGGATCCAAATACGTATAAGCCATCCAGATTGCCAGGACGGTATTCTTTTGTCCCAAAGCCTGACCTGCACTGATCCGGTCGTGGTAATGCGCACCAATCTTCTTTCCCAACAGGAACTGAACAGCACAAGCAAACAAGCCAGCTAAGGCAATCAGCATCTTAACAGATGCAGGAGTATCGCTTTCTACCAACGATTTAAAAGTCTGCGCCGTTACAATGGTTAAAGCGACAGCCCACAAATAAAAAGCCAAGTCATGTAAATTCAATAACCATTGATGTAGTTTCGGTAAATACAAACGAATCAGCCAGGCAGCAAAGAACGGACACAGTAATAATGGAAAGACTTTACTTAATATCTTTAGGAAAGCAGTAAAAAAAGACAAGTCGGCATGTGGTTCGACCAATGGGAATAATAAAGGAACAGCCACAGCAGCCAAAATATTGGATAACAACGTATAGGTTGTCAGAGCAGAAACACTACCACCTAATTTGCCGGTAATAACCGCAGCAGCCGTAGCCGTAGGACAGATCAGACAAACCATCGCTCCTTCAAACACTTCCCGATAAGCCACATCTAGTTTACTCAGTAACAAAACAGCTACCATCAGCAAACAAGAGCATATCTGAAACAGAAGCAACCAGCCATGCCAGCGCACCGGCAGTAAATCCCGAACATTTACCTTACAGAAGGTAAGCAGTAACTGGGCAAAAATCAATGTAGGAGTCAAGAAGGCTATTAAACTATTTACGAAGGGCTTAGTTGGCTCTAACAAAGGAACATTTACAAACAATAGATATCCCACGACACCTGCCAGCATAGCAATGGGCAAGGTCCAGTTCTTGATGAAATTCAACATAACTTTATCGTATCATTTAAATCGGGTGCAAAATAAACGATTATTTTCTGAAAAACAGCAGAAGATATACAGAGAATGACCAAGAACCTGTTTATTTACGCATAGAAAAAAACAAAGGCTGCGAGATTCACATCCAGCAGCCTCCTACACTAACCCTTAACTTTAACCAATGAAAAACAATAATCTACATTATTTCAATACAGCTAAAGCTGCTTCGTAGTTCGGTTCGTTAACGACTTCAGAAACCAGTTCTTCATAAATAACCTTTCCTGTTTCGTCTACGATAATAACCCCACGAGCCAAAAGACCTTTCAATGGACCATCTGTCATCAACATGCCATAACCGTCTTCAAAACAAGAACAACGGAAAGCCGACAAGGTAATTACATGATCAATACCTTCTGTCGTACAGAAACGTCCGTGAGCAAAAGGTAAGTCTTTTGAAACAGCCAATACCACTGTATTGGGAAGAGAAGCGGCCTCTTTATTAAACCGTCTTACCGAATTGGCACACACCGGTGTGTCCAAACTGGGAAATACGTTTAATACGACACGTTTGCCTTTCAAGTCACTTAACGACAATTCCGACAAATCGATTTTCACTCCTCTGAAGTTGGGAGCCATTGCTCCTATTTCCGGTAAAACACCGTTCGTATGAACGGGCATTCCTTTAAATGTTATTTCTGCCATGATTTTGTTTTTAATATTATATCAACAATACCAAAGCGTTACAAATATAATACGCTTTTCATTTACAAAACAAGCATTTCTTTAAAAAGTTCCTCCCTTTAACTTCTTTTAAGCAGATTATCATCTATAAGAAAAATAGATTCTGCCTTTGTTGTTCCTGCAAAACATTCATTAATTTTGGCAGTGCAAAAATAATAAACGAATCTTCAGATAATATTTAAACTACAAAAGATATGGATTGGATCATACTTGTTTTATTAGTCCTGAATCTGATTTTCCTGTTTCTTATCTGGAAACGGTTGTCGGAGAAGGAATCAGTAAATCAAACGGATCTGCTGCGCCACGATATGCAGCAGGCTTTCGACCGGATTGAAAAGAATTTTCGGGAAGATTTCAAACTGAACCGCGAGGAAAGTCGTATGGTAGCCAAAGAGAACCGGGCAGAACTGACAAATTCGATGAATGACTTCCGGGCAGCATTCGACCGCGGTATCGCCAGTTTCAATGCGTTGCAACGGGAAAAGTTCGCTTCGCTGAACGAACAACAACAGCTTCTGGTGAATCATACGGAAAAAAGACTGGAAGAAATCCGCATCACGGTGGAAGAAAAGCTGCAGAAAACCCTCAACGAACGTATCAGCCAGTCGTTCCGTATCGTCAACGAACAACTGGAGAATGTACAGAAAGGCTTAGGGGAAATGCAGACGTTGGCGCAGGATGTAGGCGGATTGAAACGGGTATTGAGCAATGTCAAGACGAGGGGAAACATCGGAGAAATACAGTTAAGTATGTTGCTTGAGCAACTGTTGGCTCCCGAACAGTATGAAGCTAACGTAAAAACCAAGAAAGGCTCGGACGCGTTGGTCGAATTTGCCGTCAAGCTGCCTGGTAAAGACGAACTCACTGATTGTGTTTACCTGCCCATCGATGCTAAGTTTCCGAAGGATATGTACGAACAACTACTCGATGCGTACGATACAGCCGACCCGCAACAAATCGAAACAGCCGGGAAGAACCTGGAAACAACTATCCGGAAGATGGCGAAAGATATTTCAGACAAATACCTGGATCCGCCGGCTACGACCGAATTCGGGATTATGTTTCTGCCTTTCGAAGGAATATATGCCGAAGTGGTTCGCCGGTCGGCCCTGCTGGAAGATTTGCAGCGCAATTATCATGTCGTTGTTACAGGTCCGACTACGCTAGCCGCTATTCTGAACAGTTTGCAGATGGGATTCCGTACTCTTGCCATTCAGAAATATTCGGGTGAAGTCTGGAAGATACTGGGAGCTGTCAAAAAAGAATTTGAATCGATGGGCGGAATGCTGGAAAAGGCGAAGAAACATCTGGAAACTGCCAACGGACAAATCGACAATGTCTTGGGAGTTCGTACCCGTGCAATCCAACGCCGCCTGAAAGATGTGGATACATTAAGTGCCGAAGATGCCCGAAAAATCATTCCGGAAATCGGACCGCTGGAGGAAGACGAAAAAGAATAAAATTTATTTATAATAGCCCCAATATATGCCACTGAATATTAACTATCAACTAAAACAAATATTCTATGATGAGAATACTTTTATTATTATTATCGCTATCCTACATTTTCCCTTTGATTTCGGGTGGTCAAGAAAAAGTGAAATTCAAGGAGCTAAAAGTTAATGACGCGATTTTCCTTTCAATAGAGAATGAAAAGTTAGAGGGAAAAAAACGCACTTATAAACTTGGAGGCTTTTCATTTGAAAGGGAAGGTACTCTAAAATGGTTTAGAGATTGCCAGCGACTATTGCAAAAGGAGTTCCCGAATGTCAGTGACGAGGAATATGCTTATTTAAAACATATTAGATGGTATATATGGATTTGCGATGATGGAACTTGTCAACACAGTTCATTTCTTATACGAGAACCAGAAGAAACTTTCAAGCATGTGAAAGATCTGGAAATACATTTGGCAAACTTGGTGGAGCAAATGGATAGTTTAAGATTTCAACCCGATCAAATTGTGGTATGGGATCCCCGATATAAAAATAAAAGTATGGGAGAAACTATCGTACCATTCTTCTACCTACGGAAGAAGATAGACGACAAGTAATAAACTATTCATAGGAAAGGGTGTGTCGTAATGTGCGATTCACCCTCATCCGCCAGCTACGACCGAATTCGGAATTATGTTTCTGCCTTTCGAAGGAATATATGCCGAAGTGGTTCGCCGGTCGGCCCTGCTGGAAGATTTGCAGCGCAATTATCTTGTCGTTGTTACAGGTCCGACTACGCTAGCCGCTATTCTGAACAGTTTGCAGATGGGATTCCGAACCCTTGCTATTCAGAAATATTCGGGTGAGGTTTGGAAGATACTGGGAGCCGTCAAAAAAGAATTTGAATCGATGGGCGGAATGCTGGAAAAGGCAAAGAAACATCTGGAAACTGCCAACGGACAAATCGACAATGTCTTGGGAGTTCGTACCCGTGCAATCCAACGCCGCCTGAAAGATGTGGATACATTAAGTGCCGAAGATGCCCGAAAAATCATTCCGGAAATCGGACCATTGGAGGAAGAGGAGAAAGAATAAAATTTATTTATAATAGCCCCAATATATGCCACCGAATATTAATTATCAACTAAAACAAATATCCTATGATGAGAATACTTTTAATATTATTATCGCTATCCTACATTTTCCCTTTGAATTCGGTTGGCCAAGAAATAGTAAGATTTAAAAAGCGACAAATGAAAGAATCGGTTTGCCTTTATTCAATAGAGGATGAAAAGTTTCGGAAAAAAATACCTAAAAAAATTGTCCCTATGGGATTTGAAAAGGAAGGCACTTTAAAATGGTTTAGAGATTGCCAGCAACTGTTTCAAAAGGAATTCGCGAATATCAGTGATGAAGAGTATACTTATTTAAAACATATTAAATGGTATATTTGGATGTTCCATGATGGAACTTGTCGACATAGCTATTTTTATGTGCCCGATGCCGAAGAAACTTTCAAACATGTGAAAGATCTAGAAATACATTTGGCAAACTTGGTGGAGCAAATGGATAGTTTAAGGTTCCAACCCGACCAAATTAGGTTATCGGATCCCCGAAATAAAAGTATCAATATGGGACAAGCTGTGGTTCCTTTATACTACCTACGGAAGAAGATAGACGACAAGTAAACTAAATTCATAAAATGATGAGTCAACTCAGTATATAAATAAGTTAAACTAGAGTCAACCCCTTTTATTTATAAAGAGATTTTAAGTCAACTAAATCTATTAAATGACAATTTTTTATCGTTTCACCCGGGTGGAACGATCTCTTCACAGCTGTGGAACGATCGTTCCACCTACGTGAGACGATCGTATCACAAAGGTGAAACGATAAAAATATAACGGGAAATCGGAATAAAGTCCGTTTATATTGGCATTGACAAACGAAAGAAAGGGCAAAGCATCTCGCATCATCTGTTTTATTAAGTCATAAAAATGAATTTTATTGAGAGGAGAATTTTTGATACACCATCTGAAGAACCAACGAAAGGACAATCAGTGCCAAGCCCATATAAAAGGCTGTTCCCAACATTTTATCTTCGTCAAACAAAAGAACTGCCAGCAGAATACTATAAACTGGCTCTAAATTAAAACTGAGGCTCACGGTAAAAGCACTGATCACCTTCTGAGCCCGGTTTAATAACAGGCACATACAAACCGTACAGCCCAAGGCCAACAGGAACAGAAATACAAAATCTTCGGATGTAGGAAGCAAGGAAAGCGAAGATTTACTCGCACGATAAAAAGGCAACAGCAATCCCATGGCCAAAGTTCCGCCAACCATTTGTAAGGCAGTCGTCTTTATAACCTGTCCCGACTGGTTAACTCGTTCGTTCAACGTAGCATAGAGGGCAAACAGCAATGAAGAGATGATTCCTAATACAATACCAGTGCGGAAAGAAGCATCAAAATGGAAAATCAGCAGGATTCCCGCCAAAGTCAGTGAACTGAGCAACAGTTCGACCCATGAAATCCTTTTCCGGTTCACCAACGGTGAAATAAGAGCCGTAAAGAAACCTGACAAACAAAAACAAACTACTCCAACCGATACATTCGCATACTTGATGCTTCCGTAGAAAAATACCCAATGAAAAGCCAATAATACTCCTAGCCATAAAATATGACGATTACTTTTATCGACAACGATCCTGCCATATTTTATGACCAGAAGGAGTAACAGCATCACACTTGCCAACAGCATCCGATATCCGGTGATCAACACCGGATCCAATGAAATAAGATTTCCGAAGATGCCGGAACAAGAAGCCAACAAAATGGCAAGATGTAATTGCAAAAAGGCCTGCTTCATCGCAAAACGAATTGAACTCAAATTCTCTTTTCTTCAACCAACTATTCTGGAGCTCTTTATTCCCCTACGCCCCAGTTCTTATTGGGTTGAGCAGACAAAGTAAGCTCCAAGACACCGCCTTGCACGACATCCTGATAATCAATATAGCATTTTGTATAAGGTTTGTCGTTCAGCGTGGCCGACTGAATATACGTATTCTGCGGAGATTGTCCGTTGACACGAATCGTAAAGACCTTGCCTCCGGCCAACCGAAGCGTTACTTCGTCAAACAAAGGCGCACTCAGTTCCATTCGTGTATCACCGGGACAAATCGGGTGCATCCCGATAGATGCCAACACATACCAGGCCGACATCTGTCCGACGTCTTCATTCCCCACCAAACCTTTCACCTCATTCTTATAAGCCTTCTGGCAGATAAAGCGTGTCCAATACTGTGTTTTCCAAGGTTGTCCTAGCCGATTGAAAAGGAAAGGTACATGATGTACCGGCTCATTCGCATGGTTATAGAACTGGTTCCAAAGGAAGTCGGTCGGCGTATTGGCGAACATATAATCCAATTCTTCAATTGCCTTTTCCCGTCCGCCCATCAGCTGTACCAAACCTTCGATATCATGCGGAACAAACCAGCCCTGCTGAAAAGGATTTGTTTCCACACAACCATAACCTTCCGTCAGTCTTCCGTTTTCAGGCCAAGGCAGGAAATTTCCCTTTTCATCCTTTGGGCGGAAACTGCGGTGTTCAGCATCATAAATATGCTGATACGATTTTGACAGCTTCCGGTAATACTCTTCTTCGGTAGTCTTGCCCAAAGCCTTGGCCAATTCAGCCATACACCATTCAGTATAAGCATACTCAAGCGTCGAAGAAATCGAACCCGGCACATAACCGTACTTCGCATTACCAAACAGGCGCGAAGACTCTTCCGCATATTGCCAGGCTTTCTCCAGATCATAGTTCCGGATTTGTTTCTTATACGCATCAAGCAGTACCGAAATAGCCGGATTTCCGATCATACATCCACTATAGGCATTCAGGAACTCCCAGCGTTCCAAGTATCCTTTTCCACTCTCATCAGCCAACGTAATCAGCGAATTCAGCAAATCACTGATCACATCCGGACGAATCAAAGTCAGGAGCGGCATCTCGCTGCGGAAAACATCCCAACCACTGAAGATCGTCCGTTTCTGAAAACTACCCGTCTGATGTATCTTCTTGTCTCCGCCCATATACTCGCCATTCGCATCCGAATACAAACGCGGATCAATCATGGTGCGATACAAGGCCGTATAGAAAATATGCTTCAGCTCTTCATCATCCGAAGCGACTTCCACTTTCGACAAAGCCTCGTTCCAAGCCTGCTGATTCCGTTGCAATACCCGTTCGAAGTCCCAATCGTTTATTTCCTTTTCCAGATTCTCACGCGCATTCTCTTCGCTGACGAAAGAAATTCCGGCTTTCATCAATACCACTTCATCCTGTTTGGTTGCAAACTCGGTAAAGAAACCAAGATGTTTTCCCTCAAACGAAGAAACCTGCCGGTGAATCTCGGCTCCGGCAGTCAGCTGTTGAAACGCTTCCGATTCAATAAATTCCCGTTTTCGGGATTGTCCTTCAGGAATAGCCACCGACCAAACGCCATAATTCTTCAACGGTTTGGAAAACTGCGCGTAAAAATGAACTGTATAGTCGGGTTTTCCATCACCATTTCCCCAACCGCCTCCATCAGGTGTGCAAATCATCTTTCCGGAAATCGTATGATCATCCACCACTTTGATTTCCTGCCAAGTAGAAGTTCCGCCTACGCGGCGTGCCAAATCAATTTGAATACGTGAATCCTTTCCTTCCGGAAAAGTAAACCGAAGCATTCCTGCCCGCTGAGCTACCGTCGCTTCTGTCCGAATCCGGTAGTCCGACAGATAAACGGAATAATATCCGGCCCGGGCATGTTCAGATGATTTATCATAACGCGAACGGTAACCGGCATCCGGATTCTCCAGTTTTCCGGAATTAGTATGCATCGGTCCGGTTGTTGGCATGACTAAGAAATTCCCTAAATCGCCATACCAGCCGATTCCACTCATCTGCGTAAAGGCAAAACCTTCGATACTTTCATGCTCATCACTATACCCCGAACCATTATCACCGCCGGTAATCGTATTCGGGCTCAGCTGTACCAATCCAAAAGGATAAGTCGCTCCCGGGATTGTCTTACCCAAGCCATGATAGGCACCGGCATCCCGGACATTCGTACTCGCACCGATAAAGGGATTTACATATTCGGCAGCACGTTTCTCTTCCTGAATCATGGGTCTAAAGGCTGCTGCCTGCCAGGAACAGGCCAGCAGCACCGAGAATAAAAAAACCTTCATCATCTTCTTTCTATGTATTTACTTATTGGTCTCCGCTTCCAGAATCTGTTTTAACTTCGCTACTATTTCCGGATGCTCGGCGGCTACATTCTTCTTCTCGCCTACATCTTCTTTCAGGTCATACAACTGATCTTCCGGACTATTTCCCAATTCCGTATTCGTCAGTTTATTATAAGCCGGTTTATCATTCGGGGTAATGTATTTCCACTGACCGTCTGAAACAGATAACGCACCGGCAAACTCAACTACATAATCACGTCCTTTTAAATCCTTCCCCAAGAAAGCATCCAGATAATCCCGGCTGTCTACGCCCGCTCCTGCTTCAAGTGTTTTTCCCATTAACTTCGCCATCGAAGCATACAAATCAATATGGGAAACCAACGCATCCGATACAGCCGGCTTGACTTGCTTCGGCCAGACAACAATCAGCGGCACACGCGTTCCTGCCTCGAAATTACTGTATTTTCCACCACGGAAATCGCCCCATGGACGATGATTTCCCAACAATTCAACAGACTGGTCCTGATATCCGTCGTCAACAACCGGACCATTATCGCTGGTAAGTACAATCAATGTATTTTCAGTCAGGCCATTCTTCTCCAACGCCTTCACAATTTCACCTACAGTCCAGTCAAACTGCAGCAAAGCGTCTCCGCGTAATCCCAGTCCACTTTTCCCTTGAAAGCGAGGATTCGGATAACGGGGCACATGCACATCATTCGTCCCGACATAGAGGAAGAACGGTTCATCCTTATGGCGGTCGATAAACTGTACAGCTTTCGTCGTGATACTGTCTGCAATAAACTCATCTTCCCACAAAGCCTGTTTACCTCCTTTCATATATCCGATACGAGAAATACCGTTCACAATTGCCTGATCATGCCCGTGATTCGGACTCGGTTTCAACTTAGTCAGCAATTCCGGATGGTCTTTTCCCAATAGCTCCCCAGGAAACGGGGTTGTATAACTAACATCAATCGGATCATTCGGGTCCAAATTAACAATCCGCTGATTCTCTACCCAGCAACACGGAACACGGTCGCCTGTTGCCGCCATAATATAAGAATAATCAAAACCAATATCTTTCGGTCCCGGAGTAATAAAGCCATTCCAATCCTGGCCGCCCGTCTTATCAGCCAGCCCTAAATGCCATTTACCGACAGCACCCGTCACATAACCACACGACTGAAACATGTCAGCCACAGTTGGTTGTTCCGGACGAATTACCATACCCGCATTGCCGGCAGCAATACCCGTATCATTTCTTCGCCAGGCATAATGCCCCGTAAACAACGAATAACGCGAAGGCGTACTGGTAGCGGCAACCGCATGCGCATCCGTAAAACGAATACCTTGTGCAGCCAGCTTATCTACATTCGGCGTA
This sequence comes from Parabacteroides sp. AD58, assembly GCF_023744375.2. Lineage (NCBI taxonomy): Bacteria > Pseudomonadati > Bacteroidota > Bacteroidia > Bacteroidales > Tannerellaceae > Parabacteroides > Parabacteroides absconsus. The sequence continues at coordinate 1,405,022 of NZ_CP146284.1, forward strand.
TTTACTTCCGTTGCGCCATTACAACTAAAGTCGCCAAAGCCAATATCGTCGGCCACTAAAAAGATCACATTCGGTTTTTGTATATCTGCAGAAGACTTTTCTTTCTTTGACTGGGAAGAACAGGAAGCCAATAAAGCAGCTGCCGCTCCTAAAATCAATACGGATTTCATAGACATTTATATTTAAGATTAGAATGATGATGCACAAATGTACAACTTTCCTTTCGAAAAGCCAACCTCCATTCGAACGGATCACCTAAACTACGGATATAAAAAAGCCGGAGCTTCTTGTGGAGGCAAAGCCCATCCACCAGAAACTCCGGCAAACTTAGTATCGAGTAACTGTTATTTCAGTTCCTTAATGCGAATGTTACGGAACTTAACAGGAGAACCATGTCCTAAGAATCCGATATGTCCTTTCTTATTGAACAAACCCGGATGCTCGTGACCGTCAGGAGTTCCGTTCTTCACGGCATCCCGAATATTGCCTTCTACGATGACAATACCATTCACCGTTACCTTTATATTATCTCCGTCACAAACAATTTCCTCTTCATTCCATTCACCTACCGGCTTAATGGCTTTCTTATGATTTTCATTAGCTGGAATAATTCCATAAATAGAACCATGATGCTGGAGCGGAGTAATATCCTTATAAATCGGATGTTCACAATCCAAGATCTGACTTTCCATACCAACATAGGCAGCATCGCCTTCCAGCGGAGCACGCAAGCCGACACCATTATTAGCACCCGGTGTCAATTGGAATTCAAATCGGTAGATAAAGTTGGCATATTCCTTCTTCGTATATAAGTTTCCACCAAAACTCTTGGAAGGATTCATGGCGATACAACCGTCTTCCAATACATAATCGACTGTATTACCCTGCCATTCGTACATATTCGTGCCATCGAACAGAATTTGGAAACCTTCTTTCTTTTCCTGTTCAGACAACTGGAATGGCTCCTGCCGTTTCAGTTCCTTAATATACAAATTACGGAAAGAACACTTACTGCCGTGAGCCTGCAGTTCTATCTGCTCAATCGGGAAGATAGGCAGGCTACGATCCCAATAGTTTTCCAAGATTACATTATCGACAACCCGTTCTCCATTCAAATCTACGGTAACACGGTCGCCCACCATCTTGATGTAGAACGTATTCCATTCGCCCAACTTATTATCAGCCACCTTTGTCGGCTTGCTTTCATTCTTCTGGTTATTATACAATCCACCAGAACCAACCTGAGCACCTACATCAACCCGAGCAGTATCCCAAATCTGAACCTGAGGCGTACCACGCAAATAAATACCAGCATCAGCTTCCGGTCCGGCCGGATCAAGCATCCATTCTACATACATCTCGAAGTCGCCATATTGCTTTTCGGTACACAAGTTATCAAAGCCTGAACCTTCAAATACCAGACAACCGTTTTCAACTTTCCAGTCCTTACGCATCTGTTCATCTGCCTTCGCCTGAGCTTTTGCCAACTGAGCAGGTTTCATCTTTGCACGGGCAATCGGATTTTCCACCAAACCTTTCCAGCCAGTCAAATCCTTTCCGTTGAACATGGAAACAAACCCTACTTCATCCGGCATCTCAGCCAAATGTTTCTTGATACCTTCCTTCTGATAATGAGCATCCGGATTATCCAACACCTGCATAACCTTTTCCAACAGAGCTTTTACATTCTGTCCGGTATATTCCTTATGGCCCAAAGCAATGTTCATCACCGCATTGGCTGCTGGTTGTTGAACGGCCTTATCATCCAGATATTCTCCAGCATACAACAGAGCCAAATACGTACCTGTATCCTGTACCTTCGATAAGATCAAGCCTCTTACTTCATTATTCTTGGCAATATCCATCGCCTTACGCAACCGAAGCAGCTTATTCTCACCCGTCATATCCGACGAAGCCACCAGATTCACATAACGAGTCAAAGCTTTGGAAGCCAATTGGCCGTCAGATTGAGCCACCTGATACAAATAATCGGCCGCTTCAATACCTTTCCATTCCAACAAAGCTTCTATAGCTGCCTCTTTTCCGGCTCCAGTATTCTTTTCACATCCGTCAATGATAATCTCCAATGCCTTTGGATCATTCGTTGACGCCAATACCTTATAATATAAATCTTTCTTTACATTACCAGCCTGATACATCCGGCGTGTAACCGTTTCTACCTGTTCTGCTTCCGGCATATAATGAACACAAGCAATTACCGCATTCTGCAAATCAGCCTTTTCTTCATCACCAGAAGATTCCAGCATACCGCAAATCTGGGTAAAGTCTTTTGCTGCGACAACACTCTTTAAAGTAGCATAAGCTGTTTTCTTTACTTCTGCTGATGAAGACTTTGTCTGTTCCAATACGGTATTGATCTTTGAGTCTGCCATCCGGACAGCCAATAACTCCAGTCCTGCAATCTTCCCGGCATCCGAAGCCTTGTTGATCGCTTTTGCTACCGCATCATCTATATCTCCCGGGAAAGCCAACAAAGCATCTTGAGCCAGCAGAATAATTTGTTTATCAGCATCTGTCAACAAATTGGCCAATGTAGGAATATAACCTTTGTCTCCGATTTTCACCATCGCCCAGACAGCAGCCTGTTGCACAGCAAAGTCATCTTCTTTCAATTGCTGGGTTAAAACCTGAGCCAATGATTGGTCAAAGCGAAGCATCAACTTCTGGATTGTATCATGTTTCTTCGGACACTTAACTTCACGGCCCAACCAATTCAAGACATCAACTTTCACTTCAGGCTTAGCCTTTGCCATCATCTTCGCTATTTCAATATAAGAAGCTTCATCTACAAAATCAGAAGCATATCTTAATGCCGCATTCCGATAATCCTTGCAATCATCTTTCAATGCTGTCAAGACTAATTTGGTAGCAGCCTCTTTATCTTCAGCTAAAGAAATCAATATCTGTAATGCAGCCTCACGAGTCTGCGTTTTACCAGCCTTCGTTGCCCGCTTCAGTAAATCCTTAGCCGCCTTTTCCGCAGCTTTAGAATCCTGCGACGCTACACGCTTAATCAACGCAATGTAAGCCTCATTTGCACCACTTGGCTCCATCGTATAATTAACAGCCTTAGCAGCATCTGCCAATACAGATAATGAAGCAGCCGAACCAACACGGCTTAAAGCGTATCTGGCTACTTTTCTTGTCGCTGCATCGTCATTATTAATATAAGTCTTAACCAAGTCTTCTGTTCCTGCTACCTGAGCATCTGCAATGGCTTCCAATATATCTTTCTGGGTTTCGGCAGTTCCCATCCGACGCATCAAACCTGCTTTCAAGGCTTGTCCGGCGTTCTCAGTACCAATAGCTGCCAATGCCCGTGCTGCAGGTCCACTCAATTCCGGATTACCTAAATAGGCAGAAAGTGCTTCGACAGCATCATCCTGTCCAACGATTTGCAGCTGTCGGATGATAAATGCTTTCGTTTCCCGTTCTTCTACTTTATCCAATGCCTGGATATAAGCTTTAGCTACTACCTGACGAGCATTCTCCTGACCTTTAGCCATCACGAAATGGCTTAAGCCGCTCAATGCATAATCTACTTTAGCATTACTGCCCTTACCCGGAGCATTGATCATATTGATCAACGTAAATACAGCTTCTTCACCAGCTGCACTCAGTTCACTGATTTGTTTATTATATTCAGCCTGTTGTTCTGCTGGCATCTGAGCCAATACGTCTGCAGCAATGGTCTTTGCTGTTCGGTTCGCCGGAGTCTGAGCAAACGATAAATTAGCACACAACAACAAGGCGCTGATTGAAATATATACCTTTTTCATCTTTTCTGCTTTTAATTTATGGGTTAAATATTCCATGGTGCACGCATCGGTTGATCTAACAACCGGTTAGCGGCCTCATCGTTGATAAACTCTAATTTCACCGGATCAAATTCCAACGTACGATTCAAGCGAAGAGCAACAGCTCCCATATTCACAATCGTAGCAGAACGAAAACCATTCTGTTCATTCAGGGCAAATGGCTGACGAGTCTTGATACATTCAATAAAATCAGTTACCTGCGGTTCCGGTTCCGGATAGTCTGATAATTTCTTTTCCCAATCAGGAATGTCACATACAAAGTTCTTATAAACATTCCCCTTCGGTCCTGCTATATACGGCGTATTCGGATCACCGAAATCACCGCCCCACAAAACAATCTGACATCCGTCTTCGTATGTATAAGTAATCGAACGCCATGTACCTACAGCGTCCGGGTGTTGTTGAGGAGCATCTACTTCTACTTTCACCGGACTGGTGTTGTCCTTATCCAATATATATTGTACCGGATCAATATAGTGCTGTCCCATATCACCTAAACCGCCACCATCATAATCCCAATAACCACGGAAAGTCTGATGAACACGATGCGCATTATAAGGTTTGTAAGGAGCCGGACCTAACCACATATCGTAATCCAATTCTTTAGGTACAGGCTGCGGTTCGAGATATTCTTTACCTACCCAATAGAATTTCCAGTCAAAGCCCGTATGCTTGCTGATCGTTACTTTCAACGGCCAACCCAACAATCCGCTTTGTACTAATTTCTTCAACGGTTTTACCGGTGTTCCCAAACCATAAAATTGGTCGGTAAAGCGGAACCATGTATTCAGACGGAACATACGTCCGTACTGTTTTACAGCTTCCATCACCCGTTTTCCTTCTCCGATTGTTCTTGTCATAGGCTTTTCACACCAAATATCTTTACCAGCTTTGGCTGCCTCAACCGACATAATACCATGCCAATGAGGAGGTGTAGCAATATGCACAATATCCACATTCGGATCCAATATCAAATCACGGAAATCATGATAAGCAGCTATTTTTTCTTTTACCAAATTCTTTCCTAATTCCAAATGATTCTCATCAACATCGCAAACGGCCACCAAACGAGTTCCACCATAATTCACATGTCCTCGTCCCATACCACCGGTACCAATAATACCTTTAGTCAACTGATCGCTTGGTGCAATGTAACCATTTCCTAACACATGACGCGGCACAATAGTAAATAATGCGACGCCTCCTAAGGTTTTCAGGAAGTCCCTTCTATTCGTTCCCATAGTAACTATTTTTACTGATTAACAATTATATTCTGTACAATTTTTGATGTATCTGCTAATAATTTGTCAAATATATTATTTATCCAGCAAATCCTGCAGATATTTACGAGTTTTAACCACATAATCATGGCGTGTACCATTTAATTCACATTCAATAGTGACCGCACCTTTAAAGCCTTGTTTCTTTAATTCGGCAATAACAGCCGGGAAATTTACTTCCCCTGTTGGGATTGGCACTTCGGCTCCTAATTCATATGGATTATTCGGATCCGGATATTTTCCATCTTTTGCATGAAACTCTTTAATCAGCGGACCAAACAATTTCACAGCATCCAAAGAATTAGCTTTACCATACATCAATAAGTTGGCTAAGTCACAATTGATAAACACATTACCTGTACCTATATCTTTTATGGCACGAATCAATGTAGTCGGTGTTTCCTGACCCGTCTCAAAGTAAATCATCACATTCCGTTCTTTTGCATAATTAGCTAAATCTTGCATGACTTTGATGAAATCTTTATACTGGGCAGAAGACGGATCTTCCGGAATAAAACCAAAATGAGAATGCATAGCCGGCACCTCTGCCATTGCACAGAAATCTATCATTTCATGGTAAACCTTTATCTTTTCTGCTCTTTCTTCTGTCGGAACCAGACCGATCGTTGCAGGTCCCTGCCGGAAATTCCAGACACTCTTAGAACCAGGAACACCCACAACTGTAGTCACCTTGATCTGATGTTTCTTAGATGCCGCCTTTACCTGTTCCGCAAACTCTTTCGTCAATGTATTACTCTTATAATTTATCTCACAAGAGCCAAATCCCTGATCATGTAAATCCTTAAAACTTTTATCGATATCACTCAAATCATATTGAATCACTCCGATAGTAATCTCATTTTCCGCATGAATAGTTGTAAATGCAAACAACAAGGCTGCCGCCAATAATGATAACTTTGTTTTCATCGTATTATATAGTTTAGTATTGATTCTACAAATTTAAGACGGGGAACTTGAATCAAATTCCCCGTACTTATTAAATATAGTGAAACTCGCCCGATTTCGGATGGATTTAAGAAGAATAATGTAAACTATTGGGTTTTCAGGGATTTATGTAGCATTATTCTACATTCGTAAAAGTGTGCTTTGAAGCCGTTTTTTGAATAGTTAAGCAGAAAAATTGCTACCTATCCGTTGCCCATTCCTGTTGCATGGAATTGTTTGAAAATCCTTTCTGTTCCGACCGTAAAGAGCGCAGTTTCATCATTTTGGCTTAACGAAGGTACTTATTTTTTTTGAAATATGAAAAATATGGGTTCTGTAAGTCAATGATGATAGCTTTGTCGATGTCTGACGATATTTAACATGCCGATGATCAACTCTGTCTCCATTAATTTTGCAAACAATGGAACAGGTTATGAATCAGAAAGATGTGAAGGTTTCGTTCTACCTTAAAAAGAGCGAGGCGGATGCCAGTGGGAACTGCCCAGTGATGGCACGGCTCATTGTCGGCAAACACTCTGAAACGGCTTTCAGTGTAAAGCTGCGTGTGCCACAATCATTATGGTCATCAGGACGGGCGTGTGGAAAGAGTGTTGCGGCCAGGGAAATCAACAGCAAGCTTGATGAAATCCGAGCGACAGCTCTCGGCATTTATGCGGAAATGTCCGCAGTCCGTGAAGATGTGACTGCGGAGGAAGTGAAGCATCAGCTTTTGGGCATGGCTTCAGGTCAGGAAACCTTGTTGAGCTATTACAGATACTTCATGAGGAATTTTGAGAAGCGTGTAGGTGTTAACCGAACAGAAAAAACTTTATATGCTTATCGTAATTCCTACAATCATGTTGCCGTCTTTTTACAAATGCAATACAAGGTAACAGACCTTCCGTTTACCGCTCTGGACCGTTCATTTATCGAGAAGTATGTGTTGTATTTACGTACAGAATGCAATCTCTCACAGTCTACTATTGTCAATCATTCCGTCCGGTTGAAGACGGTAGTCGGCGAAGCAATCGCCGACGGTATAATTACGGCAAATCCGTTCATCGGTTATGAGCTGGCCCGTCCAAAGCCAAGACAGAAATATCTCACGTCCGAAGAATTGCATCGTATTATGGTTACGCCTTTGCATAACCGGACTCTTTATCATGTGCGTGATCTGTTCCTCTTTTCATGTTTCACGGGGATTTCATACATAGACATGTGTCTTCTGTCAAATGAACACTTGTCTCTTGCAGAAGACGGTGTATGGTGGATTAAGAGCGCACGTAAAAAAAGCGGAGTGGATTTTGAAATACCGCTGATGGAACTTCCGCTTCGTATCTTAGAGAAATATCGGGATATTGCCCCTGAAGGAAAACTGCTTCCGATGTATTCAAACTGTGTGCTGAATTATCACTTGAAGCATATTGCTGAAATTTGCGGTATAAAGCGTAAGCTGGTCTTTCATGCAGCCCGTCATACCTATGCGACGGAAATCACACTTTCTCATGGAGTTCCACTTGAGACAGTCAGCAAGATGCTGGGACACAGACAAATCAAGACAACCCAAATCTATGCCAAAGTTACAGATGACAAGATTGATACGGATACAAGAAACCTGAACGAGAAGATTGCAGAACGCTTTTCAGTGGTCATTTAATAACCCTATTAAAGAATGAAGATTATGAAAATGAATACGGATAATACGGAAATCAAGCGTCGCAGTACGTTTGCGATACTGTTTTATATAAACCGCACTAAAATCCGCAAGGACAAAACGTGTCAATTGCTGTGCAAGATAAGCATAGATGCTCAATGGGTACAGATAGGTACAAAGGTATCTGTCAACCCGGCCATATGGAACCCTGAAAAAGGACGGGCTGACGGGCGTAGTGGGAATGCTCTTATCGTCAACAGAGCTATAGATGATCTGACTAAAGAAATCAAAGGGCATTATCAACGTATAAAGAGCAACCTGGGATTCATCACGGCCGAGCAAGTGAAGAATGCCGTGATGGGTGTCGGCCAAAAGCCCCTTACACTTCTGGCTCTTTTCAGGGAGCATAATGAGGAGTTCAAAAAACGTGTTGGCATAGACAGGATAAAAGAGACGTATGACTCTTACCTACGCTCATACAAGCATCTTTCGGCTTTCGTCCAGCAGAAGCGTGGCGTTGAAGATGTCATGCTCCGGAATCTTGACCGTGTGTTTTATGATGATTTTGAACTTTTTCTGCGTACAGACCGCAATCTAAGTTTAAAAACCGTGCATGAACATCTTTACAGGTTGAAGAAGATGACCATGCGTGCCGTAAGCCAGGGTACAATCCGACGGGACCCGTACTGCCGTCTGCATCCGGAACTGCCCAAACGGAAAAGCCGCCACATGAAACTGGAGGATTTGAAGACATTGCTTGCAACTCCTGTGGAAAAACCGCAGTTGCAATTTGTCCGTGACATGTTTATCTTCTCCACCTTTACAGGACTGGCTTATGCGGATTTGAAAAGACTGACGGTAAATGACATTACGCAGTCAGGTGACGGCTCCTGGTGGATCCATATCCATCGTCAGAAGACCGGTACGCTTTCTTCTGTCCGTCTACTGGACATTCCGTTGAAGATAATAGAAAAATATCGTGGAGAACGTCAAGGTGATAAAGTTTTCAATTTGTACAAACGTGAGTATACCATTCTGCTCACGAGAGAATTGGGCAAAGTCTATGGCTTTGATCTGACATTCCATCAGGCAAGACATAATTTCGGAACGCATGTCACCCTTTCACTGGGAGTGCCTCTTGAAACTGTCAGTAAGATGATGGGACATTGCCGGTTTGACACAACGCAGATTTATGCTCATGTAACCGATAAGAAAGTGGACGAAGATATGAGACGTCTGAGAAAATCCGGGGTGAACACGAATCTTGACCTTTATGAAGAAGAGACAAACGCCGGAAAACGTAGACAGAAAAACGTATGGCAGTCTGCAAATAAAGGAGATGTCCTGTAAAAGAAGTGTCCTTTGTTTTACCCCGAAATGGCATGAAGCAAATTATTATTGTCATGATCAGTTTTCGACCTTGGAATACAGATCGGATAATGACAGAGACTTCTTATCGTATTTCCAGGATGGAGTTAGTTCTAAATTAACAGTTAATTCAGATGCTTTAACATTACGAAATAGGGGTATCAATGGTATTCTGCGTTTCAAATAAAAACGTCCTTAAAATATGAAGTCAATGAAAGAATTATTTTATCCTGCTATTGCTATAGTGGCAATCGAGTTTAGTTGTTGTGAAAAAGAAGGACACATTTGTCAGTCTCTAAAAGTAAATTGATTCTATTTAATTAATACAGCAATATGAATATGAAAAATCTTTTTTTTATCGCTATGTTATTTTGGTGTATATCCGCCTATAGCCAGCATTGGAATTATGGCATAGAAGTTGGATATACTAATAATAAGTTCCAAACGAAGGGCCTTGATTCACATCCTCAAAGCGGTTTCAAAGTAGGTGGAATTATTGATTATAATTTTAAAAGTAACATTTTAATTGAAACAGGAATAGCATATGAACGAAAAGGTGGAAAGCTTGAGGGTACTAATTTAGCTTCTCAAAAAATCTCAAAAATTGAGGTTTCACATGCTGATTATCTAAATATACCTGTATCTGTTGGGTACAAAGTGGATATAAAGAACAAAATATCATTCATTCCACAAATAGGATGGTTTCTAAATATGGGAGTTCAAGGAAGCGGACAACTATCCGGTATAGACAATTATAATCAGCCCTATACAATGGGTATAGACATCTTTTCAGCACCCAGTATAAGTCAGTACAGACCATTCAATAGAATTGATACAGGTCCTATATTCTGTCTAAATGTTCAATACAAAAAGGTTCGACTTAAATGTTCCTATGAACTTGGAATAAATTCTGTACATCCTATTTATGGGAGTCCTAAGAACAGAACATTAGGAGCTTCTGTTGCTTATATACTTTAGTATTTTTCAATACTCTACATGTGCGGAAACGAAAGAGGCCGTCTCCAATCACTTTGAGACGGCCTCTTTCGTTTCATCATACCCATCGCTGTTCTTCCCTGCATCTTTTATAAGCGTCGTCAAGAACTTTTTGTATGTCCGACTCTTTATAAAGGGCTTTTCCCTGTACAAGGTAATAAGGTATCACGCCGAGGGTACGGTATTCCTGCAGGGTACGCCTGCTGACCTTCAATACTTTCGACAGCTCCTCGTCCGTGAGGAAATAATCACCGTGAAATGCCGGCCTTGGTGCCGTCTGTAGTCCATCTATCATTTGCTCCATCTTTTCCAGACTTTTGAAAATGGCATCAATCCGCGGGTCCTGCTTGTTAATAAGATCGTAACTCATGGCTTTTTTCTTTGAGGGTGATCACGTGATTCCAACAGTTTCTGCACATCCTCCGGCCTGTAGAAAATCTTGTTCTTGATTCGGGTGTAAGGCAACAGACCCTTTTCACGGTAGACCTGAAGCGTGCGTTTGGATATGCGGAGAACCTCGCACACGTCCCGGTTGTCCATCCATTTCTTCAGTCCCGCATCTTTTGCCGGACTGCACAGGCGGGTTACTTTTTTCTCTATCTCACTGAGCCGGACAATCAACTCGTCGAAAATCCGCTTGTCTATACATATAATTTCCATACCATCATCTGATTAGGGTTCAAGACCGAGTTCTTTCTTTATTCTTAGGGGCAGGACTTTCCCTTTCCGGTTAAGAAACTCCTGCACCTCCGAAGCCTTATAGTAGGTCCGCCCGTCAATCATGTAATAGGTAACCAGTTTCTTCTGGCGGTAACGGGCAAGGGTACGCTTTGTAACGCCAAGCAGTTCGCACATGTCCTGATTGTCGAGCAGCTTGTCCCCTTCAAGGGCGGCTGTCTGCCGGTTCATGCGGTTCAGCCTGTCATCGATTCTGTCGAACCGTTCCATTATCTTCTGGAGCATCATCTGGAATGTCTCCCTGTCTATCTGTATCATAATGAATTCTGTTTTTAGTGTAATAATTCCGTTATTTACACCGTGTTGCGCAACAGGTTTCATTTGATATAGGCCAAAACGTGGACCAACGGAGCATATTGCTACATAATAATATGGCAAATTGCTGAAAAACAGAGAAATAAAAAATCAGCCGCGAAAAATCGGGGCTGATTGGGGTATTGCAAATGCAAGGGCGTGCAATCTCTTATTGCAATGTTTTGCGATAAGTAAGGCGGCAGATTCCGTTTCTGAATGTTTTTGTCCTGACCAGTTCCCATTTGTCCGTGGAGATATGTTTTGATACGGGAACCGTTTCGGAACTGATTATCGGAAGAAGAAAAATGACCATCTCGTCTATCAGGTGGTACAGGGACAGTCCCCGCAGCAGTTCCGCGCTGCTGTCGTCATAGATTTCAGCCAGATATATGTCAGAGGGTGCAGACTGTTCCTTGTCACAGATGAGGTCGACCAGCGGATAGCCCGGATACAGCATGCGGGTGTACCGGTCCCGCCAGCAGGGGAAACCGTCATCGCTGTTTTGTATCCATTGCAGCAGGGAATCGTTCCGTGCAGGGACGGAACCGTTCAATGTCATTGCTATCAGAACCTGTAACTTTGCCATACCTTGATATTCCAAATGAAAAGCGTGAGACTCACGCATTATCAGGTAGGGGCTCTGGTAAGCCCATTGTAGAGTCATGCATGAGCTCACGCTATTAGGCATAGCATAAGCAACACGCAAAAGTCTCTACAATTTGAAATTTACCAGATTCCTACCTGAGACGTCTTGCGACTTATGTATAATATCCGGCGAGGCTGTCAGCCCTGCCGGTATTTTCTTATGTTCCTGCTGGCAGTATGTGTTCCACATTTTGCCAGACTTATGCAAAAGTAGGCATTTTATTCCAGACTGGAAAACATCTCCGGTCTATATTGCCTTTATTTGTCGTTCAGTCCGTATTTCTTCATTTTCCGGTACAGCGTGGACGGATCAATGTGCAGCATCTCCGCCGTCCGTTTCCGGTTGCCCGTGCATATTTTCAAGGCCCTGATGATAGACAGCTTTTCCTGTGTCTCATTTTCCGGAAAAAGGAAGATTCCCTCTTCCTCATCCTCGATTCTTATGTTCAAACAAGCTGACTCGATTATCGGCTGTTTGGACAGCAGGACGGCCCGTTTGACCTTGTTTTGCAATTCTCGCACATTTCCCGGCCAGCCGTATGAGAGCAGCAGTTGTTCCGCCTCACGGCTGAATCCGTCGGTCTGCCGTTTGAGTTCCCCGGAGAACTTTTCCCTGAAATGTTCGGCAAGCGGAAGTATGTCCTCCGGGCATTCGTGCAGGGCCGGCAGGACGATTTCAAATTCCCCCAGACGGTGGTAGAGGTCTTCCCGGAAGCGTCTCTCCCTGATGGCCAACTGAAGGTCCTCGTTGGTTGCCGCCACTATCCTTACGTCGGCGTGTTTCTCACGGTTGCTGCCTATAGGGATATAGGTGCCTTCCTGCAAGGTACGCAGGAGCATGCTCTGTACCTCCATGGACAATGTTCCCACCTCGTCAAGGAACAGGGTCCCGCCACGGGCCGTTTCAAAAAAACCTTCACGGTTTGTGTCCGCCCCCGTAAACGTCCCCTTCATATGACCGAAAAAGAGCGAGGGCGCAAGCTCTTTGGGAATGACCCCGCAGTTTACTGCCAGAAATGGCTTTTCCCTGCGTTCGCTGGAATAATGGATACGTTGTGCTACGGATTCCTTGCCTGCACCGTTCGGGCCAAGAATCAGTACGGAAATGTCAAATGGCGCGACCGTACGCACCAGATTTTCCACTTCTTTCATCTGCCTGCTGTTCCTGGGAAGGATACCCTTGTCCTTTCCGTATATGACTGAGCGTGGATGCAGGATATTCTTTATCAGACTTTGCAGCTCATCCATCTGAACAGGCTTGGCCAGATAGTCTTTTGCTCCCATCTTGATGGCACGGACGGCATCCTGCACGGAAGCATATCCGGTCATGATGATGAAGGGAACATCTATCCGTTCTCTCTGCATCCATTCGAGCAGCGATATGCCGTCCCCCTGCGGAAGACGGACATCGGAAAGGACAAGATCGAAAGGCTCCTTTTTCAGAAGCCGCCTTGCACCGGGTTCGTCTATGGTTGTCACTGCTTCATAGCCGGATTTTTCGAACCATTTCTTTTGTTGTCCGGCCAGCAGGATATTGTCTTCAACTATGAGTATTCTGTGTTTCATCCGTATAGTTCTTTAAGTCAAGTCTTCTGATTTCCGAAAGCAGGTTCTTCGCGTCGCCTACCAGCCGGTCTATTCTTACGATGACGGCCTCTGTATATGTACTGATGGTCAGGTCATCGGAAGTATCGTCATGCAGGATTCTGCTGTATGTCTCCAGTTCGCAGGCCACCCCCAGCTGTTCCCAGGTGGGATACATGCGGTGCAGGGTGTTTTTCATACGCTCCGTGTCCGTTTTCATGCTTTCAAGGGCTTCTTTCAGTTCTGTCCTGTTGTCGAGCGATTCCTTGATGAAGGCATTGAGCATCCATTCCATGTCCCCCGTGTCTGCGGCCAGGGCATTGAAATCCGCCTTCTGCTCCTGCTGCTGTCCCGACCTTTCCATTATGGAGGAAAGGAAAGCCAGCAGTTCGTTCATGGAGAACGGTTTCCGTATGCACCCGGAAAAGCCGGCTTCTGTATAGCGGCTCTCGTCCACGTCGTTGCGGGCGGTCATGGCGGCAACCGGGATGGTGCGTGAATTTCCGATATTGGAATGACGCAGGAGGTACAGCAGGTCAAAACCGCTGGTACCGTGCATCTGGATGTCGGTCAGCAGCAGATCATACGGTTCTTTCCGCAGTTCGCCGGCCACGTCCTTCGCCCCGATGCAAGTCCGGCATGATACTCCGTTCCGCTCCAGCATCTCCATGACGATGCGCAGCTGTATCGGATCGTCGTCCGCCAGGATGATACGCTTGGGAAGGCTGTATCTTCTCACAGCCGGCATGACGCTGTTCTTTACCGGTTCAGTGGAAATGGCAAGGGGGATTTCCGTGTGGAACAGGCTGCCTTTCCCGACATGGCTCGATACGGAGATGCTGCCGCCGAGCAGGTTCAAAAGTCCCTTGGTTATCGGGAGGCCGAGCCCGAATCCTTCCGGCGAAATGTCTGGCGCCGCCCGCTCAAACGGCCGGAATATGCGTTCTACCGTCTCCTTGTCCATGCCGATGCCCGAGTCCTCCACCTCCATGGTCATTACCCCGTCCTTGTAGCTTACCCGGAAACAGACTGTTCCGTTGCGGGTGAACTTGAGCGCGTTGGTCAGCAGGTTGTCCGCCACCTGACGGATGCGGTCCGCATCTCCGCATACCACGATGTCGGTGTCCTCTGCTTCCGTTTTGAAGACCAGCCCCTTGTCATTGGCCGCACAAGTGTATTCCACGTTGATGTCATCGACGAAGGCTTTCAGGTTGAAAGGTATCCTGTTCAGTGATTCCTTCGCTTCGTCCAGCCTGGAGAGGTCAAGCAGACTGTTGGCAAGTCTTGTGATATGGCGTGAGGATTTGATGATGTTGTCAAGGTAGGTGTTGCGGCGTTTTCTTTCCCTGGTGTCAATGGCCAGTTCCGCACTGCCGCAGATGGCGTTCAGCGGTCCCCTTATGTCATGGGATAGCGTTACGATGATACGCTTTCTCATTTCGGACAGTTCCCGGTTCTGTTTGAGCGTATCCACCAGTCTACTGCGGTCATGTTCCTTGCGCCGTATGTCCCTCTGTATGACAAGATGGGATATGATCAGCAGGACAATGGCAACTATGATGGTGGCCGCAAACAGCTTGAATGAAAGTGCCTTTGCCTCCGCAATCCTTGTTTCCCGGTTTTGGAAAGCGGCCTGGACCTGTTCGTCAAGGGCGGTGACGAAGGAGTTCAGTCTTTTGTTCAGTTTCAGGTTTTGCAGACGCAGGCTGTCAACATAGAGTCCGATATGTCTGTCATGCTCTTCCTGCATGGTTATCAGCTGGCGGTTGAGCTGCCGCAGTTCTGTCGTGGAAGCCGGTACCTGTACGGTTTCCTTCTTGCCGAAGAAACCTGCTATGCCGTTTTTCCGGCGGGTGACTGTGCGTGTACGGGTACTCTTGTTGATGACCTCGGGCAGACGGTTGTAGAGCAGGCTGTCTGAGGTCCTCTGCTCCTGAAAAACCGTCGTAAGATGGTACAGGCGGCTTTCTTTCTCTTCCAGCAGCCGTCGCAATGTGTCTATCTGTTCGTGGCTCACCAGGTCCAGGCCGTTGTCTTTCATCCGTTCCAGCAGGCTGTCTATGTGCAGGCGCCTGTTCCGGTATGCCGAGAAGTCCTCACTGTCCCATCCGATGGCGGATTCCCCCAGCAATGCGATTCCGACGATGTGGCGGCGTATGGCGTTGACTTCATTCCGGATCTCACGTATTTCTGCGGTTCCGTTTGCTATGTCATGCATTTTTTTGCGCTCATGGAGCAGTATGGCAATCATGCTTCCGATGACTGCCAGCAATATCAGATAACCAGCTATGATTTTTGTCTGCAATGAAATTCCACTTAGCTTCCTCATACGCCTTATGATAAAAAATCCCGGAAAGTTGTGGGGCGCAGTCTTCCGGGACGTGAGTAATTTGGATGTCACCCCGACGTGCTATCCCGTCGTACACAGAATGCACTCCGGCCTGTTATAACCTTGGCGGGCGACGGTTTGCCCGCATGATTCTCCTTTCTGCCGGCAGCTGTCGGCAGAAGATTCTCTGGTTCGGGTATCCAATATCTTGTCCATACTCTATCTTTTACAGTCAGTCCATATTTCTGTTTCTCCGTATTTCCCGATGCAGGAAAAAATAAGGCCCCCTGTTATAGTCCCGTGTGGAAACGCGGATGACCCTGTTTTCGTTTGCCTGAATTACGGAAGTTCCGGCAAGACAATACGCTGTCCTATTGTATAATATTCCAAAATACAAATATATACATTTGTCTCTAACTGCAATGAAGTTAATATATGTTTGTCTTGATTTCAAACAAGTTTTAACATGTTATAGGCCATAAAGCCGCGTTCAGACAGGTATCGGATTCATTTTCAAGGTTGAAAGGTTCAGGTACAGCCCCTGATGCTCGATCATGCCGTTGCGGAACATTTTCCACAGGATGTTGCAGCCGAGCTGTGCCAGTGTGGAGTTGATGAACAGGTCCTGCTTTTCCAGAGCCTCTGCCAGTGAGCAGCTCGGCCCGGAGTCTTTCTCCTTTACTTTCGCGTATTTCACGTAGCGGGTAATCACTTTCAGTGACTCCACCGTTTCGTACAGCTTAGATGCTGGTTGTTTGATGTTCTTCGGTACGGTTCCGAGGATGACCTGTCCCGTATCCTGCGTATTCCCGAAGTCCATCCAGTACAGGGGTGTCTCGTAGCTTCTGTATTCCGATACCGGCACGGCTTTCAGGATGTTCCACAGGTCGAGACGGGACTTGATGTTGTCCGTGCAGGTAATCGTTATGTTGGCCAGATTATCCCGTCTGGCGTCCTTCAGAGCTGCCGGATAGATGTCCGGTACCGCCTTCCAGTCGTTGCCGAAGAAGTTGTTCATGCGTGTGACGAGACACTGAGCCTTGTTCAGGCCGATGTCCGAGGGGCTGAAGAGCTGCCGTCCGATATTGGCCTCCGTCACGATGTCGGAATCATACACGGTTATGAACAGTCCGGGGTGTCCGAGTCCCCTTAGTGCCGTGTCAAGCCTGGCCAGGCAGGTAAGTACCTGCGAGCCTGTTCCTCCCGCTCCGATAAGGTTTACCGTTACCGGATGCTGCGGGTTTATGAGATAGTTGTCGATGTAATGTACCCTTTTCATTTCAGTATGTCTTTAAGTTTCATGTTGTTCAGCGGTTTGAGCTCGTCCAGGTTGAAGTCTCTGTCCCGTGCCGCCTTTGTTACCAGTACGAGGTTTGATTTTGTCGGGTTCCCGTTGCTTCCCAAGTGTGTGAATTCCGTCAGCCAGAATTTCTTCTCCCAATACATGAGCAGCCTTTCGTAGGTCAGGTCCTTCGGCAGTTCTATCCTGGGATTTCCCAGGCATACGCTGGAACCTGTCACGTTGAAGAAGGGCGCGGCGTACAGCTCGGTATCGGGACCTGGAACATTTCCCTTGTAGGCATAGATTCTCATTCCGTGTTCACCGGCCTCGTAAATCACTCCCGGCAGGAAATATTCCGCGTTTTCTATTTTGAGCGCGGGGCTGAAGAACATCATCCTCTTGTGCGGAGGATTGTACCACACGTATCTCTCGCTTCCCTTGCGCGGGTCGCAATAGAGCAGATTGGAGGGTATCTTGCCATACGGAGTGGTGCTGTGCCTTTCCGAGTATCCCTTCACCAGCGCGTTCATGAAATCTATGGTCACCGGTCTTCCTTCGGTCATGTTTTCCCGTTCGTCAATACCCCGGATTTCAAGGAAGAAGTTCTTGTCCCCCTCCGAGGCATAGGCTATGAGTGCCGCCCTGGGGTTGAGCGGCGTCTTGATCTTTCTGGTCAGTTCGTTGCTGTCTATCATATCCGTTCAGATTGGTTTATATTGTGATGTTGATGAATTTTTCCGCCCACCTGAAGAAGCGTTCCGGGTAGTCGTCCATATGGAACAGCTCCTCCGTTTCCGGAGACAGTTCACAGGTGGTGATCGGAATGATGTCGTATGTCTCCTGGCTGTAGGAGTTGTAATAGTCCGAGAGATATTCCGTTATCATGTCGGTGCAGTCATAGACGACCCGGATCTGCTTGCTGAGATACATGGGCAGGAAGTCCGGTTCCTCCTCGTAGAATGGGTCGTAGCCGTATTCCATGATGCCGTGTTCGGGCGTCAGGAACTCCAGTCCTTCCTTCATAAGAGAGACCAGTGACTGTTCGTATCCGTCCTTCGGCTCATACCGGTCGAGCACTTTCGGCAGGTTCTTGTAATAGCATTTGTTTTCCACCCTGCGAAGCAGTGCGTGTATCCTGCCTTCCTTATAGGAGTGCAGAAGCCGCCGTCTCTTTTTCCGGTCGGATGCCGTTTCTCCCGGGTCCACCTCCGACATCAGTGTCAGGGCATAGTCCATGTCATCCTCGTCCAGTACGGTACTTATCCCGTTCGCCCGCATCAGGTTGTGGATGAAGGTGACGGATATGCATCTCAGTTCCGGCCCGAGCCTTTCCAGGAACTTCGTCGGAAAGTAATAGAGCGTGAACTCTCCCCATTGGTGGCATTTCCACAGGCAGAACAGCAGCCTTTCCCCGTCCTGTTCGATGTTGACATTCATGTCACTGCCTACAAGATTGCACATCTCTTCGTGCAGTCGGGCGATGCCTTCTCCGGGCGTACGCCCCGGAACATGTACCGCCTCCTTTTTCATGAGGCTTGCATACCTGAAAAAGGAATCACGCAGGAACTTGTAGTTTTCCTGCGTGATGAGATTGTGCGGTTTCCCGTCAGTACCGTCAATGAACAGTTCCGGCGGAGACATCGGCAGGAATGTGGCGTTCAGAAAAGAATTACGGCACCGCTGGGTGCCGCAATCCGTTTCTTCCTTTCCGTGCCGTAATGCACTTTCCTTTCGGTTTCCGCAATGATGAGTCTCGCGAGCTGTTCCGCCTGATATCCGTCCAATCGTACACATGATTCCTTCTTTTTTCCGTTGTTCTTTGCCATATCCTTTTATCCTTTTGTCCCGATGGTGGTTTTGAACTCATATACCGTCATGTCTTCCCTGATGACCGGACCGTGTACGGTGGCCGTCGTCAGTTCCGGATACAGGTTGGAATAGTAACTCATGATCATGTCCGGCGAGATGTTCGGATCAGGGTCCTGGAGGGTGATATACTCTGTTCCTTTCTTGAATCTGAATGAGCGTGTCATTCCTTTAATTTCGAGTGCCATGGCTTAAACTGTATGATAAGGTGAATACTTGGGTTCCAGCATGGACTGCGGGAAATCAACATATTCCTCGTAGTCCTTCTCACTATATGTCGGGGATTCCGGGTCGTCCAGATACGCCTGCTGCTGTTCCTCCTCCTGCATGAATCTCTCTTCCTGCCAGTCCCTGATTTCAGGCTGCGGCGGATATTGTGGCTGGGGAGGCTGCTGTCCGGTTGTCCGCTTCAGGTATTGCGCCTGTGGCGGCAATGGCTGTCCTGGTTGCGGAGCCTGCTGTTGCGGCCATATTCCGGGCTGTTGCGGATGCTGCGTGTATGTCTGTTGCGGTCTCTGAGGTGCAGGCCGTGCCTGTCCCGGTGCCGGTGGCTGTGGTGCCCTGTTGTATGCCGGCTGCTGCGGACGTTGCACCTGCGGCTTTCGCTGTTCCGTCACAGGTGGCTGCGTGTATGCAGGCTGCTGTGGAACGGGTTGTTCCGGTTGTGGTGCCGGTTCCGGCTGCGCTTCCTGCTCCATCAGTCCGAAGAGGCTTCCCTTGTTCATTTCCGTATCGGCCGCCTTTATCTTCTCCTCGATTTCCTTCAGTTGGGCGGTGTCCGCGCAGGCTTTTGCCTGTGTGAGCATGCTGACGGCTTCCCTGAAGTTCTTTGTGGCCATCAGTTCATTGGCCTTCTTCATCAGTTTCTCGTACTTCTCGCGTTTTTCGCGCTCCTCCTTCGTCTCCTTGGATTTCGCTTCCTTGGCGGCCTTGCTGCTGGCTGCGGCCTTGTCCGCCTGTGCCTCGAACTGTGCCATGTTGGAGAGGAGTCCGCATGTCTTCTGTATCGGTCTTGCTATGGCCTGCAGGAATCCCGTGTCGAGTTCCTGCGGTGTACCCGTGACGGTCAGCGGCACGATGTGGTTCTGGGCCTCGTCCTTGAGTCCGTTCGATTTTGGTAATGTGGAAACGGTCAGTTGTCCATTTGTTTTGCGGATGACGATCGTGAGGTCCACGCTTTCCGTCATCATCTGGTGGATTGCTGTAAAAAACATAATTTCAGATATTAAATGATTAGACGATAAATTTCAATATTCGCTGAAAAATTCTGCCAGCAGCCTGTTCCTGTCCGGATGTCTGCATATTTCCTGAATGGGGTTCAGCAGTTTTGAGATGTGAACCGGACCGGTTGTTCCTCTCGGCGGCAGTTTGATGGAGGGCTGCGGAACGTGTACTTTCGGTCTTCTTGTCACGGGCATCCCTATCGGGGCTGGTGACTGTCTGGTGATGATCGCTTGTTGCATACTCTTTATTTTTTAAGTGTGAATACTCGGGCTTTGGCAGCCCGCTGAACTACAAGGGCCCAACGGCAGACGCTTCCGGAAAGGCAGGGTTTTCGGGAAAAATACCGGAGCCTCCGGCGAGGATGATTTTTTCCGAAACCGCTTGCGGCCTGACCTTGCCGTCCGACAAGAAGCGTCTGCCAACTTTGCCCTGTAGTTCTCCGGAGTGCCAATGTCTGTGTTTTCCGTCCTTTCCCTCTTTCTGGTGTATCGTTTCCGAATGTGACGGATATAAAAAGAGTTGCCCGTATCTGACATGAACCTCAAAACCCCGAAAGTTTTTTATCTAACTTTCGGGGTTTTATTATGTCAAAAAATACAGTTATTTAAATCGTCTCCATTACATGGGACTATTGGAACAGGAAGATAGTTATAGATATATTCTTACGGCTTTTGGAAAATAATGAGAGATTCCTCATATCCCTCCATAATTTGTATTTGTGCGACGGTCCTCCGGCATTACACAAGAAGCCCAGCATTTGGCTAACGCTCATGTCAAATATGCAGCAATCATTGATATAGCCGCCCTACGGATCGGCAATTGCGGACGGGCAAGTAGTGATGCTATGGGAAGATCAAGGAAAAAGAAGCTGGAAGAAATGACTGAGCTGGAAAGGCTCCAGCAGGAAGTCAAAGGATTCAGTACCGAGGATGTACTGTTAAAAAAGTGAAGACTTTAGTAGAAGTAAGGGAAGCCAGTCTGCATGAGACTGGACGGAAGTTATCCAGAAGCTAAGGCTGGAACATAATCTTGATATCCTCTTCAAGAAAGCATGGATGACCCTTACGATGTTCAGAATGGTGTTTACAATAAGGTCTATACTGGAAGTGTATGTCCAGTATACTGACCGGAGGTGCACTATCAGCTTTTGAGATGCCAAAAGATGTTTGATGGCATTGAGTTGTCTTTATTTGATTCTAAATTCTGCACCCATAAACCACTTTTGGGAAGAACCACTGAAACCTACTTCCTTGATTACTTTATAAATTCCCGGCTTGTTGTCGTTGACAACTGGGCGAAGTCTGGCCTTAAAGTGGGATGTACCTCCTTGTTTCAATCCATGACCAAGGTCATTCCACACGCCGCCATCATAGAGAAATACCCAGCGATTTCCCTCTTTGCGCACGACATGGTATTGTTCTCCAAAAAACAAGATACCAGGATTATTATTGGTTAATTCTACCGATACGACTTCAGTACCTACCGGATAGACAGGCAGTTCGGTTCGCATGGTTACGTGTAAAGTGTCGGAAGACGCAGATTGGGTAAAAGGCACGTTATATCGTATTGCGCCATGACTGACTGCCGAATAACTTACGACTTTTCTTCTGAACATTTCTTGAAAATGAGGGGTATTATTCATTAAGCCCACATAAATCGTATCGCCATCATCATTTTGAATCCAGGTTGAATGAATGTTTTGCGCTGTGGTATCGTTGGAGACCATTCTGTTTTTTCTCCAATAATTGTCAATTCGTTCACGAAGCCTTTTAACTCCTTTCTTATCAACCAACTCAAATTCCGCATAAGCGACTTTCGTTTCTCTATTGAAAGCCTTGTAAATACGATATTTGCCCGGTCGATTAGGGATTTCGGAGGTATAGAGTTCAATAGTCTGCTCATGGGTTGGGTTTTCTGGTACAAAAATCCATAATATATTGTTGATGATCGGATTGGTTGGTAAAGTCTCCCAAGTATTCCTCTGCTCGTCGAAATAGGCAAGGCTGTAGCTTTCACCACATTCATATTCGTGATGGGAGAGATTGGTTATGATTACTTTTATTTTCGTTGTTGATAAGGGGTAATAATCATATTCAGTCCGCATGGAAAGAGAATCAGAGTTGATAGCTTGCCCCGTAGGAATATCACGAGGAATGGGCTTAAGTTTATATGTCATTGTCCCCGAAAGCTGTTCCTGCTTCTCGGATTCTTTTATCGTAACTTCCTGTTGATTGTCCGATAAAAGTTCTAAGGTATCATTCTTTTCGACTGTATTGTTTATGGATGCTTCTGAAGCACCCTCTACTTTCTGTTTTGACTTGCTTGCACAACCTACTATGAAAATACAAGTTAGAAATACAATCATCGTTTTCATGACATTAACGATTAAAGAGTGAAACGGTATGATTACAAAATAAACAAAAATATTTGATATTAGACGATTATATAACTCTTCATACGCAACTTTAACTATGATTGAATCAAATTGAGGCTAAATGAATAAAGCCCGGTAAAATACCGAGCTTTGTTCCTGTCTAAAAGAGCCTCTTGATAATGTTAAACTGTCCAACTTTTCGGGTTCATGTATAAAATCCGTGTATGTTTCATGCTGTCAGATTTCAGAAGACCAGAAAACTCAGGATGCACAGGAGGATGGCCAGTGCCACAAGCAGACAGGCTACACGGTAGAGGAACCTGAAGAATCCCCTGAAACAGATGATGGCTACGGCGGTCCATACGGGAGATATGCCGTGTGTATAGAGCCAGCTGAAAATGACGGCTGCCGTGACGGCCAGTGCGAGGGTTCTTGCCCATCTGCTGCCCGCTATCTTTTTGATGTGTTCTTTTGCTTTCATAATCTTCATGTTTTAGTGGGAATGCCATTCCCGTTTTCGGGGGCCTTCTTGCAGTCCGCCTCCACAGGCAAGGTTTTCGGGAAAAATACCGGAGCGCAGCGAGGATGATTTTTCCCAGAAACCGCCAGGCCCGACCTTGCCGGTGGAAACGGGCGGGCTGCGACCTTTGCCCCGCGAATCGGGATGGCTACGTCATTTCTTCTTTTTCCCGTTTTTGGGGAACGAAAGTGTCAGGGTGAAGCCGGCGTCAAATGTGACCGAAGCGTCGAAAGCCACGCCCTTCTTCCCTTTGAATCCCTTGATGAGCCGTGTGGAGCCGGAAGAGAAGAGCTGTTCCAGATGCTGGTCCGTCAGTTCCTTGTTCAGGAACCTGCGGTACACGGTCAGTCCACACCCTTTATTGTCGCAGCGGGCAATCTTCTCCCTGACGATGATATGTCCGGTCTTGCATTTGGGGCAGGTGAACGTGCGAGTAGAGGCTGCCGGAAGGCTGAGGTTCAGGATTTCGCGGGTGGCCTTGCGTGTGTAGTCCGTGATGGAAGCCATGAAAGCCTCGGTCGTGAGCGTGTGCCGCTCGATCTGCAGCAGGGCCTTTTCCCAGCTTCCCGTCAGGGAGACATCCGCCACAAGCATCTCCTTCACCGCCTCGTAGATATGCAGCCCCTTTTCCGTGGGGACGATGCTCTTGCCCGATCGGGTGATGTAGTCGCGCTTGAACAGGGTCGTAATGATGGCGGCTCTCGTGGCGGGCGTTCCGATTCCCAGCTCCTTCACGGCCTCCCGTGCCTGCTCGTCGGCTATCTCCCTGCCGCAGGTTTCCATGGCCGCCAGCAGCGTGGCTTCGGTATAGAGCGGTCGGGGCATGGTCTTCTTCTGGGCCAGTCCGTGGCCTGAAACCGGGACCGTATCCCCTTCGGCAAACACGGCCGTACCCTCGTCGGTTTCCGGCTCGTCATCCTCCCGGTCCTCTTTCCGGCCAAAGATGCCGCGCCATCCCGGGCTGACCACGGAAGAACCCTTCGAGCGGAAGTCCATCCCCTCCAGACGGCACTCCATGAGGAGCATTTCCTTCTCGCAGCAGGGCGAGAACGCCTCCAGCATACGTCCGGCTATCAGCGTATAGACAGCGGTCTCCGCCTCAGAAAGCCCTTCGGGAGCGATGCCGGTCGTAATCAGGGCATGGTGGTCCGTCACTTTCCTGTCGTCCACGCTGCGGGTGTTGAGACGTGCAAGGTCGAGGATTCCGGCGCAGGCGGCGAATCCCGGCATGACCAGGATTCTTTCCAGCAGTCCGGGCACGCAGGCCATCACGTCGTGCGGGATGTAGCGGCTTCCCGTTCTCGGGTAGGAAATGAGTTTCTTCTCATAGAGCGACTGGGCGATGTCCAGCGTCTTTGCCGCGGGCAGGTCGAGATGCACGTTGCAGTCCTTCTGGAGTGCCGTCAGGTCGTAGAGCAGCGGCGGCTGTTGCAGGGTTCTCCTGCGTTCCACCTTCGTGACCGTCGCACGGGAATCGGAAGAGATACGGCGGTAGGCCGTCTCAGCTTCCTGTCGGTCACTGAAGTTCGCCGTGTGGAAGAAGCGGCGGTGCGAATCCCCGTTCTTCAGGGTGACGTGCAGCTGCCAGTACGGTGTGGAGACAAAGCTCCGGTTCTCCCTGTAGCGGCTACATATCATGGCGAGCGTCGGCGTCTGTACCCGTCCGATGGAGTTGTTGGACGAGCCGGAGACGATGGCCAGGGCACGGCTCGCGTTCATGCCCACCAGCCAGTCGGCCTTCGCGCGGCTGTCGGCGGCGGCATACAGGCTGTCGTACTCCGTACCGTCTTTCAGTTCCTCCAGCCCTTTCCGTATGGCCTCGTCGGTCAGCGAGGAGATCCACAGGCGGCGGAACGGTTTCGTACATTCCAGGAAAGTGTATATCCAGCGGAAGATAAGTTCCCCCTCGCGACCGGCATCGGTAGCCACGATGATGCTGTCACACTTGGAGAACACGCTGTCGATGACCTTCAGCTGTTTCGTGGCGGCGATGTCCGTGACCATGCCCCTGTCCGT
Source organism: Parabacteroides sp. AD58 (assembly GCF_023744375.2). Taxonomy (NCBI): domain Bacteria; kingdom Pseudomonadati; phylum Bacteroidota; class Bacteroidia; order Bacteroidales; family Tannerellaceae; genus Parabacteroides; species Parabacteroides absconsus. The sequence goes on from NZ_CP146284.1 coordinate 1,429,976, forward strand.
GCGTATCTGGCGGGAGACCAGGCGGAACGGTACGGGCAGCATCGGCAGCTCCTCCGCCGTCGTTTTCGTGTAACCGTAAACGTCCGGCATGGCCAGCGACACGAGGTGTCCCAACGCCCAGGTTACCATGTATCCGTTGCCGGAACAGTAGCCGTCATTTCTTGTATCAGCCCCGACTACACGGGCTATGTCCAAGCCTACGCTCGGTTTTTCTGCGATGATTGCTATCATAATGTTCGGATAAAATTAAGGCCGTTTCCCGTTTTCCATGGGAAGACAGGAAACGGCGGTAAGACATCGGTTTACTTGATAAATGTTTTCAGGCTATCTGCCCAGCGGCGTCACGCCCTGAATCTCCAGCAGCGGCGCCTCGTCCTTGCGGACCAGCTGGAGCGTGGCGTCCATCACCACGTCCACGCCGAGTAGTACCAGTTTCAGGGGCATCACTTTCGTCTTTTCTCCCTTGAGGAGGGTGTCCAGCTCACCGGAGAGTTCCAGCTCGTCCTTCATGATGCCGATGTCGTGCAGTTCGTCCCAGTTCACGTCTTCTGCCTTGAAAGGCATGTCGTTTCCGTTTTCCTTTTTCATATTTCTTTCTTTTTTGATTCAACATTCATTTTTCAGTTGCCCGTCATCAGGAAATGCTGGCTCCCTTTGACTTGCGGTTGCCCTGTTCCTGTCGCTGATTGTTGGCCACCACGTTGCGCTGCGAGGCGTCACGCTTGCGGTCGGGATTCTCGTTGTAGAAGTCCAGGCGTCCCTGGTTGAAATTGGCCTTGACGTACTGCGAGATAGTCTTCCCGTCATAGCCCTTGATGCCTTCCACCAGCACGGCCTTTCCACTTTGCAGGTCGGCACGCTGCTTTCTTGTCAGAGGCACGTCCCAGACCTTTTCGGGAATCTTGAAGTCGGCCCGCTGCTCGAATCCGTCGGGTGTGCGGGAGTAGCTCAGGCGTCCCGTCTCCAGGTCGGCCTTGATGAAGGAGGAGAATTCCTCTCCCTTGCGGTTCACCATGTCATTGAGGAAAATCACCTTGCCTTCACGGAGCTGCTGCTGTTCCTCCGCCGTAATTTTCACTCCGTTGATTTCGTTGGGGATATAGATTTCGCGTGCGCCTTCCGGTGAGTCCGGGTTGTAGCGGGTGTACGACGGACGTCCCGTCGCCTCGTCCAGCTTCACGTAGGAGGAGAACACCTCGCCGTCCTTGCGCTGCATGCCCTCCACGAAGATGGCCTTTCCGGCATTCAGGTCCTCGACCTGCTTCTGCGTCAGTTCCACGCCCCCGAGTGTCTGGCGGTTGAAGAGCTTGTCGTTCTCGAAGATGAACTCGACGCCCCTGCGCTCGGCGTTCACCTGAATGAAGGCGTTGAACTCGTTGCCGGACTTGGCGATCATGCCCTCGACATAGACCTTCTTGCCTTCACGCAGGTCGTTCTGCTCCTGCTCGGTCAGTTCCACGCCCTTGATTTCCTTTGGGATGAAGGCATTCTCCGCTTTCATGGCGACCACCTCGTTGGTCAGCTTGTCGATGCTGATGAAGGAAGGGATGTATTCCCCGTTGCGTCCTTTCAGCTCCACGACACGCCCCATGTTTCCCGTTTCAAGCAGGTTCTTCTTGTCCTCGTCGGAGAAGATGTGTCCGAAGTACGGTCGGTCGAGGTCGGGCTTCTGCCGGATACCGTGGATGCCGAGCACCACTTCGCCCGCCATGGACTGCTGGAAGGACAGACGTGCATCCGTTCTCAGGACGGCCGAGCCGAAGTTCATGCTGATGGGCACGACCTGGTTGGTCTTGTAGCCCTTGAGCATCTGTTCGAGCAGTCCGCGTTCCTGGAGGTATTCACGGGAGATTCCGAAATTCTTGAGCTGTTCCCAGTTGATCATGGACTCGTTGTAACGGTACTGGGGGGACTGGGTCTGCGGCTGGCTGTCGGCTGCGGCAGCCTGCTGCTGGGTTTCATTTTTCTTTGCCATTTCTTCTTGATTTTTTTGGTTGATACTTTGGTTTTCCTTGTTGCGCGGAACAATCTCGTACTGCTTGAGAAATTCCTCCACGGCTTTTGTCTTCTTTCCTGCGGCGATGTCCTCGATGGCCTGCTGCACGGCAGGGTCGTCCAGCCTGTCTTCCTTGACGGAGAGGATTCCGAAGCGTGTCGGGTCTTTCAACTGGCTCCAGAAGTTCTTGATGAAGTTCTCGAAGGCGTCGGCATAGCGGTCAATCTTCAGGAAGGAATTGCGGTGCTGCTTGTCGGCGGCTACCGTGTTGAATTTTCCGTCCTTTCCGATTTGAGATACCGCTTCAAGAATCAGCTCCATCTTGTCGAGGATGAACACGATGTCACTCATCTGCTCATTTTCGGTGACCTGCGGTTTCGGGGGTTCTTCCCTTGCATTTTTTTTTGCCATAACATTTGATTTTTAGTGTTGATAACTCATGTTGTCACTGCAAATATATAGGAGAAAATTTGATAAATAATTGATTTGCAATGCGTTAGGATATACATTACATCATGTGTCATCACATTACACCGCAGGCCGGAGAAAACGGAGCGAAAATGCGTGAGAAAACGGCTGGAAAGGAAGAAAAACAAGGGACGGAAAAGGAAAGGGAAAAGACGGGAACATGCCGGACAGACACGGGCGTGGCGGTACGCACTACCGCACGGAAGAAAAGGAAAAACTGTAATTATGCAGAGTTGGGAGCGAGCTGCTTTTGTCCCCCATTGATGTGTCCTTTTGTGACAGGAGGCGGATTTCTGTTTACGGGAATAATCGGATCGCGTAATCCATTGGGAAGGCATACGGGAGCATGGTTCTCCCGCCAGATTCTTTTTTATGTTGACCTGTATCTATGCGTCGTAGGTCGCTTCGCTTGCTAAGTCCCGGTCCTTTCCTCAACTCGGACGGCAATACCGGAGCGTTTTTTCGGGCGGAAAATTACCGCAGGGAATTTTGTGTCCCGAAAACCGGAGGCTTGAACGTGGAGGTATTCGCCCTCCGAGTTAACTTCTCTGAAGGGACTTATCAAGTGAAGCGGGGCTTATGACCGTATGTTTTTGAATAAGGATTGCAGAAGCCTATCTGTCTGTCATTTCATTTAGTCTGTCGTGGAAATCAGAGGTATTCAAACGACACCGTAAAAGAAAAGTTAATCGAATGATTCTGAATAATTTCCAATCATTATAAAGATAGTCTGTCTTTTATGAGAGATTATATGGAATGTTTCATATCTTTGTAGATAGCCATTGATTTACAATATCTTTGGCGATAATTCGGAAATAATAGTACTAACCGTCAGACAAAAGAATAGTCATGGACAAGAAGGAATTAGAAAAACAGTTGATGCGATTCTCTCATTTGGGAGTTACTCATTCAAAGAATGGCGCATTGTTTAATTTTATATTGTTTTTTTTTCTTATAAGTTGTTCACCAACCAGTATTAAACTGGTAGATGACTACTATATATATTCTCCTGACAATTATTATGCTACACATTATTTAAAATGTAAATTGTCAAGTGATCATGACCCTGTAATCGATAGTGTACGTGCAGTTTATTGGAATGATTCAACTATAATAATTAGACGCAAAGGGAGAATGTATAATTGGTGGGTTATAAAATCATCTGGTGAAAAATTGAAATGCTGTAATAATGATTCAATAATCGGGCCTGTTTCAGAGCATTTTGTAAAGGCTTATATGGCTAATACAAAGTTTAATAGGCTCGTTTTTAACTAAAACTTGAGAGTGTAAAAAATGTATTAGACTATCATAATTATAGATACAGATTCTATTTCAATTGCCTTTGCATTGGAGGTCTTAAATCATAAAAGACTGGATTTGTTTATATACAATTCCCAGCTACAAGACTATAAAGATGAAAACTGTACGTTACTGAAACAATCTAAATAAATCAACTGGATTATTAGGAGATTATATCAGGATCAAAGAAATGGAATAGTAATGCTTGGCAATTCAAATAATATTAAATTATCATGTCACTACGTAAGGCCTTATATTTGTTGTTATGCTTATCGGTATATGTTATAAGTTTGTTGGCTTTCTTTCCGAATAAGAAAGCAAACGATTATTCGCTTGTATCGAAAGATGATTATATGGGATATCTCTATTACAAAACTTCCGATTTTTATGAAAAATACGATGCAGATTCTATCCTGCTAAAAGACATATCATTTGTCTTTGATATGGGTGTTTCCATTGATTTGACATCTATAAATTATGAATTTATGATAATACGGCAAGGGGTAATTTATAGAGGTCCATTTGAAGAAAATATAACAGTAAAGAATGTTCCGTTCATAATGGACAACAATCTTACAAGAATAAATACCATATCTTTTGCTTTATTGGATCATACCAACAAGCAAGTATATACTTGGTATAAAAAAGAATCTTATAATTTGTACAAGCACGACAAATATTATATTAGACTTAAAGATGATGGAGAGTTTTCGCTTACCAGTTCTCTGTTTATTAGGCAACTTCAGAATATATATAAGTTAATAGATAATTGAGAAATAATCTGTTACCTTCTGCGCAATCCAAAGCCATACAAACTAATACCTATCAAGAATATAAGAATAGACATTATTCGAATGAAAGTAAATATTTTATAGTTCTCGATAAGATGAGTACGCCAGTTGGCATTGTTTATTTTCTCTGCTTTACAGAAAAGCTCCCCTTTATCCAACCGATAGGTTTCGATACCTTGGTCCGTCATGCAACGAATATACAGGGTTGAATCCTTGACTGAATAATCTTGAATCGATTCAACGAGGGGACGTGTTCCGGCCTCTTGGAAACCGGGACCTAAAATTTCCAATTCGTCTTCTCCGGTTATATAGAGATTGTAGTATCTATCAATCATGATGGAAACATCTTGCGGCAGGCGAACCGGATTAAAAATTATCGGACTTAGTCCATAATATCTGCCGTTGTAATCAGCCACTAAAAAAAAGTACACTGGCAATGGCAATGATTGTCAGGCCAATAATGGGGCGGGCTACAATTTCTCTGATCCGTTTCATCCGTTCAGAAAAATAGAACAAATAAAAGAGTAACGCAAGTAATATTATTATTGAAATCGTTGCCATATTGCCATTGTAATATTTTCAGTATATTCAAATCGGTATTTGTATCATTTTTTTAATGACGAGCTTTTTCACCAACATGATATATTATAATCAGTTTGGTTATATATGAGATTACGCATGAGAGGATTGGTGCAACGATTACCCATAGTAATATTAGAATTCCTACCAATTCATTATTAGTAATATATGTACCCACATCAGGCGGTAAATTTGCCGGACGACCTCCTATGTCATGCCAGTCCCACACAAAACCGAACAAGACAATGACAAGAATCACGGTTGTGACGAGAAGCATATATCCTGCCAGTTTCCACCATTGGTTGCCTTTGTATAGTTTCCACGCCATAATACCACCGATAAAAAACAGGGAGCAAAAAGCTGCACCAAGATATATGAGGAACAACCGGTGAAACAAATGGTTGGCCCACAAAATGACCATACTGATGGCAGAACAGATAATAACCACTGCTTCATAAAGCCAAAATTGTTTATCTCTCAGTTTCATTGCGAATTCCTTTATTTCAATAAGTTAGTCATCAGTCTTGTGATGTTTCATTTTTGTTGGCTTATTTCTTTTTACGCCAAATGAGTTTTATACTCCGTTTTCCGGTCTCTTTTTCAAAGTCGAGAGAATCCAGGGGACCTATGAGACTTTTCCTTATAACAGAATAAATATTACCTTGATAATAAATATCTCCGAATATTGAAGGATTTTCTGTATCAACCGGTATGGACTTATCAATAATCCAATAGTTAGATACTTCACCAGCAATAGTATCTTGAGGAAGAGTTTGATGAAACCCTGATCGTGTTTTCGTCTCAACTACAATCCAACGATCATCAAAACCGTATCTTGCTGTACCAAAAGGTATGACATATTCGGCAGGCTTCTCATCGATCGGCTGATAAATAATTTCACCGTCGGCACACAAAATATAATTACTACCCAAATTTTGTTCTATATCCCAATTTTTGAGAACTGAATTGAAATACAAGCCTAAACTGGCTATGAGAACAAATCCGACAAGCAACTTTAATAGGATTTTTGATTTATTCTTTGCCATAAGTCATGCTCTGTTAAAATACATTTTCCCCTTATTGTTTTCCATACATTTTTATCAAATATTCCTGTAACTGGGGAGTCTTATTGCCTGAATAAATACGATTTTTATCAAATATCGTCCAACTCTCAGAATCAGGAAAATCAATTATTTCAAAACTATTAGGGTCTGCACCTAAGATGATGGAATCCTGAAAAAAGACATGATGTGCGTCTTTTCCATAATTGAAATCACAACTATTGCACTCCTCTTTTTCCCCATATCTGAAACCATAATTTTTGATTGGTCTGAATGTGGCTACATCCACATCAGGAAGTGACAAGGTATTCCACCATACATGCTTCTTGTCTTTATACCAGTTTTCTCCTACACATTCAAAAGTAGCGGCATCAGCATCAGGCAAAATGTAAAAGTCAGCGTCATAAATTGAAGTGCCATCTGTGTACATTAACCTACCTATTTTATTCAAACTATTATAGTCCTTTAATTGAGTGGGTCTTTCACCTTTATATACTCTAAATTTGTCCTGCCCAATATTCCAATCCACTTCTTTGAATGAACCGGGATCCGCATTGGTTACAACTTTATTTTCAAAATATACTCGATTCTTATCCACTGCGTAGTTTCCACTATGGTTTGTTGAAGTTTTTGGAGCAGGATGAAAAGTTTCATAGTCTATCCCTGAAATACTTCCACCTGGCAAAAAGTAACCATTATACTGATCCTTTGCCCATTGCGTCTGCCAGTCGTTATCTTTTCCTAATAGGACAAATGAAGACTTATCTTTTACTGTTATTGCTCTGCCTTCCCAATAATAATCATGTTTGTCTTCTGACAGATAAGTGCTGAGGACTTTAAATGTAGCCGGATCTGCACCAATGATAATTTTTTCAAATGAATACACATAGTTTTTATCACAAGCGTAAGAGTTATTTATAGCTCTGAATGTTTTTCCGTCAGCTTTTTCTATGATTTGACCACAATAAAAGGCATGCACGTTATCTTTTCCATAATCATGGGTCAGAGTCACGAATGTCTTTGGATCCGCATTTACTTTATAAGACTGATGTCCACGACCTTCATCCCACGTATGCCATCTAACTTCTTTACCATCATTCTCATATCCGGTAGTACAAGATGAAAGTAAAAAGAAAGTTAATGATAGTAATATCATAAATGAAACGGAAAATTGTCTTAAATGGTTGAGCATATTAATTATAATTTATGTTCGATTGAAGAAAGTCCAGAAAGCCATAATAGATTATCCTTACATATGTTCATAAGGTATGTTATAACTACCATAGCATTTTCCATATTTACAAAGATAACTATGAAGCATCGTCTGTACAAAAATAAATAGTGTTTTTTATTGATTATCAATAATATTGTTGATTTCATGTATGTATGCTCCATCCATGGAACGGATTAAGCATTATAGCGTATGATTCGTCCGGTTTGCCATGATAGAGCACTCCTCCGACAACTCTTGTCCGTCCGTCGGGAGTTCGTTCGGCGAATCCGAACGAATGGGGTGCGAAGTCCCGGTAGAGTTCAATTTCATATTTCCCGTTCGAGTTCTTTTCCCACTGTTGCAATCGTTCGATGCATTGTTGTAAGGTATTGTCATCTATACTTTTTGCGTATTCCATCTCCTTGTTATAGTGTTCCTGACATTTAATTATCATATTCATTCGTTTTTAGTTATCGATTCAGTTCTTCATATTCACCGAAGCCGAAACATCCTGCTATGACAAAATCTTCCCCGTTTTTGTCAGCAAGCGACAGCAAGTCAAAACTTTCAGTATATTATATTTTATCATTTCGCCATAAATACAAACGAAGATTCAACTAAATATGTGATTCTGAATAATTTTCAATCATTATAAAGATAGTCTGTCTTTTATGAGAGATTATATGGAATGTTTCATATCTTTGTAGATAGCCATTGATTTATAATATCTTTGGCGTTAACTTGGTAGAAATAGTACTAACCAAGAATAATCATAGATAATTTAGGAGATGAGATGTATTTTGATAATAATAATCATATTCATTACCTATTCCTTTCAAATAGTGAAAGGCAATGAATATGTGCCACAAATGGTTGATAAAGAATCAGCTATTATCATACGAACAGATAAAAAAACATATTTTTCTGTTCAATTATTTTGTAGATTTACAGAAGAAGGATTTTATAATAAATCTCTTTTTGTTGAAAAAAACAAGAAAACTATTGCAAAGATAAAATTCCCTTCTTCAGAAGATATAAAGAATTTTAGTGTGAAAATAAAGAAACACAGAAAAGGGGTAATACTTGAATGTTTTTATGGAGGAGGTAACAATTTATACAGTCGTCATTTTTATTTTAAATGCGATAAAGATGGTATGTATTTATATAAAATTATAGGGACACATACCACACCGAACTCTGATAAGCCAATGACTGATAAAAAATACATACAACCTCAAATTGATATAAGTGATTTTGATATTGTAAATTATATAGATAACACTCCGTAATTTATTGTATTTAGAAATATTGGTGTTAATCCCGATAAATATAAGCAATCATGAAAGCAATAATGAAACAAATAATAGTATATGAATTATGAAACTTTTTTTATATCTAATCGCGCTATTTAATGTGCTTCTATCATGTTCTTGTTCATCACGTATTTCATATGAAAATTATGAAAATAAAAAATACAAAATTACGCTCAAACAAAAGTCCAATATCATTGTAGGTTTCATTATTTCAAATAAAGAGACAAACTCTAAACTGGCTTTTACTCCGTCATTAATTATGATTGATGGAGAAATACCTGAAGGAAGTCTCAGGTCTGATTATAATAGTACAGATGAAACAGAGCTTTATCAATGCGATTCTACATATTGTATAGATACAGATTCTATTTCAATTGCCTTTGCATTGGAGGTCTTAAATCATAAAAGACTGGATTTGTTAATATGCAATTCCCAGCTACAAGACTATAAAGATGAAAACTGTACGTTACTGAAACAATCTAAATAAATCAACTGGAATATAGGAGGAAAAGCAATAAGAATGAAAATATGATAAAAGCATGGATAACAGATTATTTGGGGGCATTATTAAGATTTACATAAATATGTTAAGAGGAAAAAAGTTATATATTCAAATTTTCTCACAGGTGTAAATACGCCTCGAACAAAAGTAGATAAAGCATTGTATGATAATAATTATGGCAAGAATAGAATGTGGTGTGCCGTTTTTCTCTTAATCTTAGCTGGTATTTTAGGAATATGTTTTTCTTGATATACTATGATTATCAATAGTCGTGATTTACTCATAAAAACAAGGAAATGAAACGTGTTACTAATAAGGAACTTATAAGTGTCATATTGATAAATATTGGCTTATTAGCAGCTGCTGTCTATATGTGGCTCATATACGACCGTAGACAAACGATAATCCATAGTGAGGAACCAATACAAAATTATTCTGTACTGGAAGTTAATTGCCGCCGTAGAACTTCATCATCCATACTCATAGAGTTCAATGGAAAGCAATATTATGTAGCAGTTGCCAGAGATAAATGCATACAGTTTGATCCACAAAAAATAAAACTCTTTTATGACAAAGAAAGAGATAAAGTTTATGAAGAAAGTGGAGCGGTGGTAAGACATTTAGTACCTAATTTCATTCTATATTTATGCTCGTGTATATGGTTGTTTGTCGTAATAAAAAAAAGACTTAGTAGTTGATTAGACATTTGATTATCATATTTATTTCTTTTTATTTTGCCTGTATAGTTCTTCATATTCACCGAAGCCGAAACATCCTGCTATGACAAAATCTTCCCCGCTTTTGTCAGCCAGCGACAGCAGGCTGTCTAAAGTATCGCAGTGGAAGAAGACTTCATCATCCATTTCCGTATCGGAATCCATGTTCAGGACGATTCTTGCCTCCAGCGTTTCCATGGTGTCATTCCAGCGTATGACACATTCGAGAAAATACGGTTCATGTCCTTTTTCAGTTAGGTGCTCTTGATATTTTTCACGGATTTCCTTCTTGATTTCCTCCGGCTTCTTCCAGGCACTGTCGTCCACAATTTCAAGGCTCAGTCCCTCGACAAGCAGGCACGTGCCTCTGTCATATACCATCAGTGTACGTTTTCCCATGTGGCTTTTTCTTTTGGTCTCCCAATCGGGAATGTCCCATCGTTCGGTAGTCCATACTCCCCGGTAATCCTCCGGGACTGCGAGATATTCGCTCAGTGTCATTCTTTTCATCTTTCTGTGTATTTATGGTGAAACAAAAAGAACCTTGCAGGTCTTGCAAGGCTCTCCAAATGCGGGATAGCGGTCAAACTCGTTGCAGGCGTTCCAATCCACGCTCATCGTGTATCCTTTCGGGAAATGTGTGCCGACAAACTTATCAATCATAGCCCGTTCCTCTTCGTTCAGGCTGCCATCCTCTTCCGTTCCGTATTCCAGGGCATATATGGCCCATTCGGGGATGTTGTCCCATTCCGTCTTTTTCATGTGCGCTGCCATAATATACCGTTTATGCGGCGGAAAGTCTGCCGATTATCTCCTGAAGTTCCTGTTCCCATTTCCCATCACCATTGCCGAAGGATGGATAGGTAAGCTGGTACCAGTTGTGGTAGTCGAAGAGTTTCATTCTTAGCGGATAGTAGTCGAACATTTTCCGGCCGTCCCTGAAGATGCGGATATGGTTTATACCCACGTTCATGGCCTGTAGTCCGTGTCCGTTTAGAATCTCATGGAATCTTTCCATCGGGGTGAAGTTGCTTCTGCTCATATCTTTTATTTTTTTTGAGTTAGACATCTGCGGCTTGTCAAGCCGGTATTTTATTTCTTGCCTGCCTTTCTGTCCCGTGCCGGATTGTGCAAGGCTTTGCGAAAAAATACCGGAGCACTCGGGCGAGGATGATTTTTTCAGCAAACCCCGGAGGGGCCCGGCCTTGCACGATCCAGCGGGCACGGGACGACCTTTGCAGGCGGAAATAAAACAGCGGTCTCCGCTTTCGTCTATTCACCGTCATTGTTTCCCTCTCCCTCTTGCTGCGGGATGAGGTGTCTCAGTTCCGGATCATTTTTTATTCTTTCCATTTCTTCTTCTATTATCTGCAACACGTCCGCCTTTATCTGCGAGTAGTTGCGGTCAATCTGTTGCTGCATGATGTCGTTTCCGTCCGCGTCCCTGAACTCGTTGATGACAGGGATTTTCTTGTAGGCTTTCATTTCTTCCGATACCTTTGCGCTGTCCACGATGATGCGGGCATGGAAAATTTTCTGGTCTATCTCTTCTCCGAAATTGTCTGCCACGCTACCCACGAATGTGCCCTGCGAGAGGTTGGCTATCTTGGAGGCGGGTATCAGGGAATCGAGCTGCGTGTTGATGGAAGTTGAAGTGTCCTGACGGTTGATGGATATGGACTGCCGCTGCTGGAGTATCTTGCCGAACCGTTCCGACAATGATTTTGCCGTTTCTCCGACCACCTGTCCGCTGAAGATGTTGCCCACCGTGTTTTGGATTACCTTCGCTTCCTTGTCGCCGTAGTCGCGTGCCAGCTGCGAGAAGTCCTGGAAGCCAAGACAGACGGCCACCTTGTTGCTTCGGGCGGTCGCAATCAGGTTGTCGATACCGCGGAAATAGATGGTCGGAAGCTCGTCGATGATGATGGAACTCTTGAGCTGTCCTTTTTTGTTCACGAGCTTCACGATACGGGAATTGTACAGTCCCAATGCCGCAGAATAGATATTCTGGCGGTCAGGATTGTTGCCCACACAGAGGATTTTGGGGTGTTCGGGATTATTCAGGTCAAGGGTGAAATCGTCCCCTGTCATTACCCAATAAAGCTGTGGTGAGATCATGCGTGAAAGCGGGATTTTCGCACTTGCTATCTGGCCCTGGAGCTGGTCTTGAGCTCCGCCTTGCCAGGCATCCATAAATGGGGAAAGGTAGTTTTCGAGGGACGGATACGAGGTCAGAATCGTGAAAATATCCGCATACGGCTTGTTAAGAAATTCGATTGCATGAGGAAACGTACAATACTTTCCATCTTTGTAAATCCGTAAATACCAGATAATTGCAGCGAGCAGAATAATCGGGGATTCCACGAAAAAGTCACCCTGTTTCTGTATCCAGGTCTTGTTCAAATTGAGCATTATCGTGTAGGCTGATTCGTAGGCATCGCTGATGTCTGCCATGAATCTCGGATTGATCGGATTGCAGCGGTGGCTGCGTCTGGGGTCGTCGAAATTGATGACGTAGAATTCCGGTTTGACCTTGTAACTCTGCCTGTGTTTGAGCAAATGGTTGTAGGCTATCTCCGAAAGGTCCGGAAACTTGTAGTCGTAGATATACATGGCAAAGGATTTCTCGATCTGCTGTTTGATGTAGTTGTTCACCACGGCATAACTTTTTCCCGAGCCCGGGGTTCCCAGCACGATGGAGGCTCGGAACGGGTTCACGATGTTGATCCAACCGTCCCATTCCTTGCCCTGATAGACAAATTTCGTGGGCAGGTTGACGGAATACTCGTTTTCCATAAGCCTGGTTTCCTGCATGAAACTTTCGTTGGCGGTGTTGAATACGTCTTCCATGAGGTTGTGCTTCAGCATACGGCTGATCCATACTCCCGACATGAGCAGGAGAATGTAACCTGCGGTGAGCGTCAGCGTATATATGGCCGCATTCACCGTCGGGTTGAACGGCAGGTCGAGCATCCACCAGTTCATGAAGAAAAGGACGATGCCGTCGAGGAAGGCGGCGTATATCTTCCGCCACGTCATCTTCTGGTTCTTGACCCCTTTCGTACCCAGGCACGAAAGGCCCAGGAATATGAAAGCGAACACTTTCGTCACAAGCAGGTTGCTGAACAGTCCTGCCGTCCTCTGGAAGTTCAGCAGGATTCTGTCCACGACTCCGATGTTGATACCCATGTCCACGAATGTCCCGTAGCAGAACCAATAGACGTGGATGACAATAAACACGATGGAAATGGCACGCATGAACTCCATGACCTTGGCCAGTCCTCTCAAATCATCTTCTTGTTGCATAACTGTAAAAATTTTGATGGTTGGTAATTGACAATCAGGATATGCCGCGTGAACGGCGTTTTTTCTTCTTTTTCTTGCGTTGCAGTTTGCGGGCGAGTGCCTCCTCCTGCGGGTCAGGACCGTTGATGTCGGGACTGAATATCCCGAAAGCCTGCTCGATGGTACTTTCCATGCTGTCGGAAAGGCTTTCCCGGGTGCCGGCATATTGTCCGGGAGCTTCCTGTTCCGGAAATTCCTGCGGCCTGCTGAAAAGCTGTTCGAAGGCATTGGCAGAAAACTCCTTGCCCAGACGGGAGCCGTTATATACCTCACGGTTCTTGTGGTCGATGAAGGTTACACCGTAGATGCGGCCTTCCTCGTTTTCCCTGAACACCACATTGATGCCCTTTTCCCTGAGAAGCCGGATGAAGTCTTCCCGGTTTCCACGGCATCCGTGCATGGCCAGCGCGACGGTGTCATGGATTTTCGGCTGCCACTTCCGGTTCCTGAAGTCACGGACATTGACGCCAATCCTTTTTTCTATTCCTTCGTAGCCGAAGCGCTTGCCGATGAGTGAAGATTTGATGGGCGTGCATACCGGCCTGCCCGTATCGTCTGTCAGGGTATATACGATACCGTTGTAGGGTGAGCCTTCAAATTCTCCTCGAACCTGTTTGGCCTCGATGTTGAAGCATGAGAGCATGGCGCTGAACTCCCCGAATGTCTGGAAACGGTAGGCGGTGAACACGCTCTTGAGGATATTGCCGACCTGACGTTTCACGTCCCCGTCCCGGTAGTCCGCTTTCTTTAGATACGGTGCCAGCAGTTCGTTCCGCTTGTCTGCCACAGGTTTGAGCCCGAATTTGTTTTCCAGTTCCCGGCAGGCTTTCATCGAGCGGTTCCATTCGTATGCGTCACTGATTTTCTCGCCGTTCTCCTTCACGCAGGTGGAGACGATATGGACATGCCTGCGGTCGATGTCCTCATGCAGATAGACGATGTAGGGCTGGTCGCCGTAGCCCATCTTCTGCATGTACTCACGTGCCAGTTCCGCGAACTGCCCGTCCGTGAGGCGGTCGTCCACCGAGGGATTCAGGGAGATGTGCAGTACCGGCTTCTCCGTGTTCCTGTTGGCGGCGAGGTAGCTGTCGAAAGCCCACAGCGTCTGCTGCATGACATTGTGGGGATTTCCGGTGAGGTCGGTAATCATGCGGTTGCCCGCGATGATACGGGCGGTTGCCTCGTCCACTTTACGCTGGTTGTAGATGACCGCCCCGTAGAGCGATACACCCCGGTTGATTTTAGCCACCATTCTGCTGTTCCTCCTTCCTTCTTTTTATAAGGTATTCCTCCTCGAATTCCCGGGTAAGCATGACAATTCGCTTGCTCAGTACCACCAGGTCAATGGTAGCTTTCTCCAGGTTTCGGAGCAGGGCGAACGCCCGTTTCTCGCCGAAATTGGACTTGACAGCCTTCACCGTCTGGTTGTAGTTGTTGCCGATGGCCTGGAACTGGTGATAGAAATTTGTAAGTCTGATGTAGTAGTCCATCGCAGCCTTGTCGATTCTGACGACCTTCATTTCACGTCCGAAAATCATCGCCTTGATGAATCTTGCCCGTTGTTTCATCCCGGATTTTTCAAACAGCAGCTCGAAATTTCCGTTCTCTTCCGAAGTCAGTTTGATACCGTAGCGGAATACTGCCGGGTCGGTCTTCGGTTTTCTGCCCGTGCTTCTTCTTGTTCTTCTTTTACTGTTTTCTTCCATACGCATTGAGATTTTCTGTTTCTGATTTTACGTCATGGATTTCCGACTTTGGAGGAAATCCCTCCCGAGCCTTCAGGCGAGTGGCAAGTTTGTTTTGGGATGCCCGAATCATTTCGGGCTGCCCAAAACACAACTTGCTATGTTCGCTTGAACATGAATTTGCCTGAAGTCAAATTGAGTTTTGACCTTCAGCCTCATTCTTCGGCTTCGGGATAGCTCCATCCGGCATCCATCCCGTTGTCGGTGGCAAAGTTACGGCGGTATATTTATCTGTAAAACAGAGGATTATATGTAACAAGATGTCATACGGTGACAAGGGTCGTCACCGTCTCCGGATGATGGTGATTATTCGGGAAAATCCCTTTTTATTTGCAGTGCGGACGGTTGCGACCGGCCTTCTGATAGCGGAATAATGGTCATGTTATCCGATGATTCCGGTAACGGTTTGGATGATGGAAGCAATATCGGACGGGACCGTTGACGGATTGTCATGACCAACAGACAGACCGCGGATGGAAGCGATGTCGGAAAGATGCGGTAACAGTAGCATCAAAGGTTATGACACCGGATGATACCGTTAACGGATGCGGATTCGGATGGTTGGAAAGAAACGTCTGCGGATTCACGGATTAGTGGATGACACCGGTATTTATTCAATAACAATTAAAAAGAAAGACTTATGAGTAAAGAAACTTTGTTCGTTGCGATCAGCAACCAGAAAGGAGGGGTCGGGAAATCGGCCCTGTCCGTAGTGCTTGCCAGTTACTTCCATTTCGAGAAGGGACTGAACGTGGCTATCGTTGACTGTGACTCTCCCCAACACAGTCTCGTACGTATGAGGGAGCGTGACAAAAAGGCTGTTTCCAACAGTGCCTATTACCGGCAACTGATCAAACAGCAGTGGAACCAAGTGCAGAAAAAGGCCTATCCCATTGTAGGCTTCACCGCTGAAAAGGCAAGGGAGGCGGCTGATGCGATTGCGGCAAGCGGGGATTACGACCTTATTTTCGTGGATCTTCCCGGAACAGTCGAGTCCACCGGGGTATTCCGTACGATTGTCAATATGGATTACGTGCTTACTCCCACCGTTCCGGACCTGATTGTGATGCAGAGTACGCTGTCCTTTGCCACGACCGTGCTTGACCACATCAAGAAGATGGAAAATACTCCGTTGCTCAAGGACATCTTCTTTTTCTGGAACAAGTTGAAAAAACGTACCAATGTGGAGATTCTCAGGTCATATTCGGAAGTCATGAGGGAGCTGCATCTGACAGTCCTTGACAGCACGCTTCCTGACCTGTGCCGTTATGAAAAGGAGATTACCCATGCCAAGCGTGCCTTTTTCCGTTGCACGCTGATGCCACCTCCGGCCAGGCAACTGGAAGGCAGCGGACTGGTGGAACTTGCGGAAGAGCTTATTGTCAAACTTAAACTCGGACAGTCATGAAAAAGAAAATCGTAGAGGTGGACGAAGATGTCCTGAAGGATATCATCGTCGGCGACATACCTGTTTTCGGCAAGGACAGCCCCGCCCCGAAAGAAAAGTCCGTGGAACATCAGGAAGCGAAAAGCCCTGCCGCAACCGTACCGGCAGATACTCCAGCGGAAAAGCCCGCCGCGGAGAAGCCCAAAAGGAAAAAGGATGAATCCTTCGGATACCGGGAAAGGTTTCTGGTCAATATACCCGCTTCAAACCGCTCCCATGTGTATATCAACCGTGAAGTGGCCGAGTGCATCAAACGGGTACTGCCTGTCATCGCTCCGGAGATGAGCATATCCGGCTTTATCAGCAATATCCTTGTGGACCATCTGCAGAAACACTGGGACGAAATCAACGAATTGTATAACAAAGAGTATTATAAACCGTTAAAACCATTTTGATTATGACACAGATTATTTTTCAGGCCATTGTTGCCTGTTGCTGCATTTACACTGTTTACAGATTGTCTTTGTTTATTTTCCGTAGGCTGTTCAAGGGCAGGAAAAGCGGAAAGGATGTCCATGACGTTTCTGTTGAAACGGCAGACATCAAAAGACATGACAATGGGGATGATGATGCTTCCAAAATAACGTTTGAGATACTGAAAGACATATCTGCTTCCAGGTCTCCGGAAAGCGGTTTCTATAAATCCATCTATCTGGTAAACTATCCTGTTGGAAATCGGATACAAGTCTATATCAACAAGGAAAATCACTCCCATATCAAGCGTTTTCTTGCAGTTACTGCTCCTGAGGTGCCCATTTCCGGTTTTGTAAACAGGATTATAGATGAACATTTGAAGAAGTACGAGCATGAGATGTCAAAGCTGTACACGGAATGTATCACCAAACCTTTATAATTATGACTGCGATATTTTATTTTACCGTAAAGGCAGTATGTGCTGTCTATATATTGTGCCATTTGTGGACATTTATTTTCCACAGACGTATGTACGGAATATGGGACCGCATTTTAAGGCTGATGCGGATTGCCCGTGTCAGAGTGTGGAGATACCGCAGACAACGCAAGGAAGAGGCGGAACGTCGTGCCCGCAGAAAGGCAAGGCGCAGAAAGCCGGAAACGGATAAGTCCAAAGGAAAAACCGAAATGACTGTTCCGTCCTCTTCTTCGGATGATGATGATGTGATAGGCAAGACAAAGGTCATCTATCTGGAAGACCCGAAAGTTGCAAGGATGACTCCAACCCGTTCCGAGCCGATGGAGAAAATTCCATTGGAGGAAGACGAGGATATCGGTTCTGATGATGTGGAGCAGGAAAACAAAGGATTGACAGAAGAAGAGCGTGAGAAACTGATGGCTCCCGTAGATACCGAACCCGACCCGGATTTCAACACGGCATTGACAATCGAGGAAATAAACAACGTAGCGGAAGTACTTACTTCCGGGATTGTTGACGAACAGAAAGCCCTGCGTGCCGCAAGAACCATCCATTACAAACTGAGCGAAACGGAGATACTGGCTTTCCTGACCGACAAGCTGAGCAATCTGGAGAAGGTGAACGGTTTGCTTGACAAGTATCTGGGAAACCGGAGGGGTGTATCAGGAAGAAAAGGCAGTAAGGAAGATGAGCCTTTCGATATAGATAAGTATGCGTGATTAAGCAGATCAAACGTGCCAGCCTGAAACGATCGAACCCTTGAAGGAGATACAGGTTGAATTTGAAAGAGTGATACGCACATGAAAACTTTGGTTTCATACCCCTGCTTCCCCTTTTCGTATTTAGGGAGAAGTGGGGGTATTTCATGAATAGGGATATGAAGCCTTTATCCGGTTTACACAGGCAGGAAGTGTTTTTTATAAGTGAAGTAAAAAGCACTGTAGAAATTGTTGTTAAATGAATTGTATTGTCATGGGATCAAAACAGTTTAGATAAAACAATAAGAGTTAATTGTCTTAAACTTAACAGAAAAGGAATAGTCTGATAATTAGTCAGGTTGTTTCTTTTTCTTATTTTTGAGTATCATTATTATGACTGGTTATGAAGACGCTTTTATTTATATTGCTTTCGTGGATTGTAGTGAACGGACTTTCTGCCCAGAACAACCATTTTGCTGATATATCCGTTTTGTCGGCAAGCAAGATGCAGGAAGAAAGGATGAAAGAAAAATGTCTGGACAGTATTTGGCGTGCAGAGAACATTTGGAATTTGGGCGTTTTGGACATGTCGGGAAAACCATTTAAAGACTTGTCCGTAATCGAATCTCCAAGATGGGCAATATGGGGTTATGACCTGGAGAAATATTTCACCTCCCGGATGGTTTATCCCAAACATATGTTGACAAAGAACCAGGCCGGATATTCCATCGTCATGTTCTCTCTTGATACTTTAGGCTTGCCTCATAATGTCAGTATTCTGACAACCAGGCATAAAGACTTTGACAAGGAAGTAATCAGATTGGTTAAGGAGCTTCCACACTGTCTGCCATGCAGGGACAAGAACGGCAAACGCATGGAATGTCTATACACGGTATATGTTCCATTCCTGCCACAACATTATAGAGACAGAGTAAAGGCAGACAGTATTGCAGAAGAAAATGCAAAACAGAGCTTTGTAGAATGGGAAGCCGTGTCTTATTTCCAAGATGGAAAACCGGGGGCCGCACAAGATTACATCACTCAACGTCTGGTGTATGACCCTTCATTGTTGGGCGACAAACAGCAAATAAGAGGACTTTATACGATACGAATCAATTCGTATGGAGAAGTATATGAGGCTGATGTTGTGCGAAGTTGTGGAATACAGGAATGGGATAATCAAGTATTGGAAATAATCAAAGACATGCCTCGCTGGACGCCCACTATCAATTATTATGGCAAAGGGGAATATCGCAATTCTGTATGGACAACACCCATATTCTTTAAGAAGGGGGAAAAGACAGACTGATTGGTCAGGTGAAAAGCATCTTGAAACAGGTTGTGCCGCCAGCTAAGGTGAATATTGTTTTCTGTTCGTCACATACTCTGCAGAGTTTTGAAGAATATCCCCCTTATATATATCAATATAAAATTACATTGATTTTATCAATACAAGGGTGTAAATAATAGAAGCTATGCCGATAGATAAAGCTACTAATGACCATTTTAGAAAACTTTTATCTTTGTATTTATAGCCATATATTATACCAAGGATAGAGCATACACTTATGCCTATAGGTATTGAAAAAAAACCTATTGTTATAATAAGTATTAGCATAATAACAGCCATACAACTAATAATTTTTGTTCTTGAAATGTTATTCATATGCTTGTTACTTTAAAAGTTATAATCAGTATTTATTTTTATTTTCCCTATAGCTTTCTGTTCATTGAGTCCCCGGTAGAGTCTTCTGTGTTCTTTTTATACGCCTGAAGAACTTTGATTTCGTTATACAAATTATAACAAAAGTTTTTATAGTGGGAAATAGATCTTACTTACTTATCAGACATGAATTAAGAGAAGTCTTTTCGTAAGTACACCATGTCGGTAAGCTGTTTTCCGTCTTCATAAATAGGTTTATCATAATTGTCTAAGAAGAAGTTTTTCAGTCGATGTGAGATGCGAAAGCCGCAATGTTCGTAGAAAGAGAGAGCTGAAGGTGTATCTCCCGTACCGACATACATGACGGAACATTTCCCCTGATAATATTCGAAAAGATAATCAATGAGCCGTTTCCCGTATCCTTTGCGTTGGGAAGAGGGATAAACGGCTATATTTTTTATTTCGTAGATACTCCCTCCTTCACATGTAACAACAGAGACTGCCTTAAGATCATTATCATAAAGAGCAAACATTTCACCACGTTCCAGGTATTTGTCTATCATGCTCTCTTGCTCATCTGCCAACAACAGCAAATCCAAGAATTGTTTCTTATTAGAAGTAATAAGTTTTATATCCACATCACTATGATTTAGAATTATGTATTATTACCTCATTTCTCTTGTTCTGTTAAAATCTCTATCAGTTTATATCTGACATTGCTATCATCCGCAGGAGGATTTGCTAAGGTCGTTTTTTCAACCTTAAGAGTGTATTCAGTCCCTTTCTTATAAACAAATCCGTCTATACCACTGAAAGGAAGTTTTGAATAGCTTGCATTTCCTTCTTCTTTAACAAGCATACACTCTATAGGAGTCTCACTTCCCCAAGGTGTATAAGTATCTGTTTCTGCAGAAACATACATTGTTACAATTTCTACTTTGTCTGTCAGATCATCTTTATCACAACTGGTAAAGGTGAATGTCAAAAGGAACAGTATCAGCATTCCAAATAGATTCTTTGTCTTCATATTGCTTTTATAGAAGTTTGTTTATTAAAAAAAACATTGATATAAAATCCAGCATAATAAAAATAAAAACAAGGTACTTGTTAAAATCACAAGTTTAGCCTTGAATATACTGGCTTTATCCAATTCCTCTTTTTCTAAAGTTTTTTTATGTATTTCCTCTAACTTTTCAATTGACATCTTCGGTAAATCAACATTTTTTCCTTTTCCCATAAGATATTTATGGTGTTCTTTAATTCTCTCCCTATTTAATTTGCGAAGTTCTCGGTTTTCTTTGTCCCTCCGCATCATATCATTTATACAACCTAAAGTACCCATAAGCTTTTTATTAATGATTATGTCTTGATAGACGCATTTGGTTTTAAATAGGAATTGGAATAAAAAAGCGACAAAGTTATTTCTTGCCGCTTTTCTTGTCAGATTAACTAATCAATTCTTGTAAGTTCTAATGTTGACTGATATTGAGGTTTTATATCAACCAGATTGTATTTGAGTATCATTTTGTCATTAGATATTTCTATCAAACTCCATGGTTGGCTTTTAAGTATAATAGAGTTCTTGAAGTAAATGTACTTCCCTTTTATCTCATACGTGAAACCTTCCACCATAGTATATTCCGGATTTTCTGGATCTACGCAATTTATTACTCCTGTTTCTTTAGTCTCAAAATTTATACCAACTTCTCCATTATAGGTTGGATCAGTTATATTACCTTTCCAGACCGTTTGATTTAATGATTCCGGTGTAAATTCAAACTGTGGTGTTTGGTCATCATCTTTACAGCTATAAAAGCTAAATACACAAAGGAACAGCATCAGTATTCCATATAAGTTTATTGTCTTCATACAACTATTGTTTTTTTAATACATAAAGGTACTATAAAATATTTATAGAAAACAATATATCTTATTCAATTGCAGGCTACAAATCAAAATCTCAACATATGTTGAGATTCACTTGTCAAAACTTGCCATTTTTCTTATTCTACTCATGTGGGTGGGGGTTATTCTCAAGTAAGAAGAAATCTCCTTTAGGGGAACGAGTTGAAGTAAATCCGGGCTTCTTCTAATAAGTTGTCTGTACCGTTCTTCAGGGGTCAGTCTATAAAAGTCGGTATATCTTGAATAGGTTTGAAAGCACATTTGTTCTGCTGCGATACGTGCTATATATTGATTTTCTATGCTTCTTTCAAATTCTTTTTTTAGTTTATCAGAGTGGCAAATATATATTCTACAGGTTGTCAAAGCCTGTATGGAAATCTCAGACTTGATATTATAAAGACATGTGGGATAATCAGCCATAAATTCGCCAGCAAAAGAAAAACCTGTATTATATTCTTTTTTTTCTGTCACGTTGTAGCAAGTGTATTTTATAATACCTGATTCTATATATCCCCAATAAGGAAATATCTCTCCTTCTTTAGAGATATATTCCCCTTTTTTATAGGTATATGCGCTTCCATATTTTAGGCATAAGCTCTTAAAAAATTCAGTGGGTATGTTGGACATATATGTGTTAAATGTATCCATTTTCATATAAAAATCATTTTACGAAAGCATTATATTTTCTTATGTATGGTTTATTTCGTATTTACACATATTCCTTGAAAGTTTCTAACAAAAATTCATATTAGCACTTCAAGAAATCAAAATACGTCCCTAAATTATCGGATTTCTTTTTAACGACCAAGTGTTTTATGACCTTATTCATGATTGGTTCATAGAGTTTTCTTTAGTCCGCATTTTCCTGTATCAGCCCTTGTCCCGGCTATAGGGAAATGCGTCCCTTTTTATCTCCTTTTACATACCGTTTGTCCTTTATGAAATCCGTCGTATGTACGGATTATGATTCTCTGCTATTCCGGCTGTCGCATGTCGAGAAGTAGCGAAGGCACGAGCTACCTTCGCCGGAAGAATCAAAAGCCGTTTTTCCACTGTTTTTCCGTTGCTGGAATCCCCCTGCCGATGTAACGTAATGACACCCGATGTCACGCATCGTCAGTGTTGTAAATCAATGAATTACGTATTATATATTCGTGGTCGAAATCATTTTTTGTCTCACCAATTAAAAGTTTCGACACATGAAAAAAAGATTCTTTTTTGCAGCCATGATGCTGCTTGCAACGACAGGGGCTTTCGCCCAGGGTAACGGTATCGGCGGTATCACTGAAGCCACCAACATGGTCACTTCCTATTTCGATCCGGGAACCAAACTGATTTATGCCATCGGAGCCGTGGTCGGCCTTATCGGAGGTGTGAAGGTCTATTCCAAGTTTTCCTCGGGAGATCCCGACACCTCCAAGACGGCAGCCAGCTGGTTCGGTGCCTGCATCTTTTTAATCGTAGCCGCCACAATCTTACGCTCATTCTTCCTCTGATTATGGCGGAGTATCCTATCAACAAGGGAATCGGCCGCAGCCCTGAGTTCAAGGGGCTGAAAAGCCAGTACCTGTTCATCTTCGCCGGCGGACTGCTCGCCCTGTTCGTCCTGTTTGTCATCATGTACATGGCAGGCATCGACCAGTGGGTATGTATCGGCTTCGGTGTCATCTGCGCCTCGGTGCTTGTCTGGGTGACTTTCCGCCTGAACGCGAAATACGGTGAATGGGGACTGATGAAATTGCAGGCGCTGCGCCGCCATCCCCGCTACATCATCAGCCGGAAGGGTTTCCTCCGGTTGATTTGTCCAACCCCGAAAAAACGTAATGTATGAGAAATGTAATGAAAGCCGCCACGCTGGAAAGCCGATTTCCGCTGATGGCCGTCGAGCACGGGTGCATCATCAGCAAGGATGCCGACATTACCGTGGCCTACAGGGTGGAACTGCCGGAAGTGTTCACGCTGACACGCGCCGAATACGAGGCCCTCCATTCCACATGGGCGAAGGCAGTCAGGGTTCTGCCTAACTACAGCATCGTCCACAAGCAGGACATCTTCATTGAGGAGAGCTACAGACCTGACATCTGCCGTGATGACCTGAGTTTCCTCAGCCGCAGTTTTGAAAGGCATTTCAACGAACGGCCGTACCTGAACCATACCTGCTATCTGTTCCTGACAAAGACCACGAAGGAACACAGCCGCACGACAAGCAGTTTCAACGCTCTTACGCGCGGGTTCATCATCCCCAAGGAGATGCAGGACAAGGATACCGTCGCACGCTTCCTGGAATGCTGCGGGCAGTTCGAGCGTATCGTGAACGACAGCGGTCTGCTCCGCATGGTCAGGCTGACGGACGAAGAGATTACCGGTACGGAAACCTCCGCAGGCATTATCGAAAAGTATTTTTCGCTTTCGCAGGAAGATACGACCAGCCTGCAGGACATCACTCTCGGAGCCGGGGAAATGAAGGTCGGTGACAATATGCTCTGCCTGCATACCCTTTCTGAAACTGAGGATTTGCCGTCATCCGTGGGTACGGACAGCCGTTATGAACGGCTGTCCACGGATCGCAGTGACTGCCGCCTATCCTTTGCCGCACCGATAGGGATACTGCTCACGTGCAACCATATCGTGAACCAATATCTCTTCATAGACGATTCGGCGGAGAACCTGCGAAAGTTCGAGCAGACCGCCCGCAACATGCACTCGCTGTCCCGTTACAGCCGTTCCAACCAGATCAACCGTGAATGGATTGAGGAGTACCTGAACGAGGCGCACAGCAAGGGACTCACTTCCATCCGTGCGCACTGCAATGTCTTTGCATGGAGCGACGACCGGGAGAAGCTGAAGCGTATCAAGAATGATGTGGGCAGCCAGATTGCCCTGATGGAAGCCAAGCCCCGTCATAATACCGTCGATGTACCTACACTCTTCTGGGCGGCCATTCCCGGCAATGCCGGTGATTTTCCGTCTGAGGAAAGTTTCTACACCTTCATCGAGCAGGCCCTGTGCCTGTTCATCGGGGAAACGTCCTACAAGGATTCGCTTTCTCCGTTCGGCATCCGCATGGTGGACCGTCTGACCGGAAAGCCTGTCCATCTGGACATTTCCGACCTGCCGATGAAGAACGGTACGATTACCAACCGTAATAATACCCTATATTTTTACCATTTTTATATTGTTTGAGTTTGTATATAAATAACTGATATTTAGAGATTATTAGGAAAATGATTTGGCTTTTGATTTGCTGTTTTTTCCGATAATCTCTATTTTTGTATGCAAATCGTATGTACAAAATAGACGTATAACAATAAACAAGGCAGCCTATGTTCAAGTATTCAAAAGATGGAATATCCGTACTATCGGTACTGGATGCACGTAGGGCGAAGAAAAGCGGTCTGTTCCCTGTCAAGATACAAGTGATACACAACCGCAAGCAGAAATATTATTCCACCGGAAAGGAATTGTCCAAAGAGGACTGGGAAATCCTTGCCGAAAGCAAGAGCCGCAGACTGATTGAGATACGGGCAAGCGTGGAAAACAGTTTCTCCATCATAAAAAGCCAAGTGGAAGCCCTTGCGGAACGTGGGGACTTCTGTTTCGATGCGCTCAGCATGAGGTTGGGCAGGTGTACGGGTACAACCCTTAACACAGCCATACAGGGGAAAATAGACGCATTCAAACTCAACGGGCAGGTAAATTCATATTATAACTACCGCAGCACGTTGAAAAGCATAGAACGGTTCGCAGGCGGCAGCGTGCCGTTCTCTGCGGTTTCTGCGGACTGGCTGTCACGCCTTGACAAGTTCCTGCGGAACGAGGGCAAGACCGTCACCACCATAAATTTCTATATGAAAGCCCTTAAATGCGTGGTGAATGACGCAAGACGCAACGGGATTTTAAAAGAAGCCCAATACCCGTTCGGCAGGGGGAAGTACGAGATTCCGAGCGGCAACAGCCGAAAGTTAGCCTTGACGATGGAACAGATAAAAAAAGTCGTGACATACAAGGGCAGCAAGACCGTTGAGAAGTACCGGGATTTTTGGTTTTTCTCCTACCTGTGCAACGGTATCAATTTCAGGGATATGCTTTTCTTGCGGTATGGGAACATCGTGGACGGTGAAATCTGCTTTGTACGCTCCAAGACATCGCACACGTCCAACCATATACGGGAAATAAGGGCGGTACTCACTCCCGAAATGCGGGATATTATAAAACGGTGGGGAAACCCTGACGATGGGAAACCCGATACTTTCCTGTTCAAGTACGCCAGAGAAACGGAGGACGAATTTGTCATTTCCAATATTGTCAGACGGGTAACGCACCGTTGCAACATCGCTTTGGCTAAAATAGCCCAAGCTGTCGGTGTCCCCCGTTTCACGACCTATTCCGCCCGGCATTCCTATGCGACTGTCTTAAAACGCAGCGGAACGAACATCGCTTACATATCCGAGAGTTTGGGGCATTCAAGCCTTGCCATCACGGAGAACTACCTCGCCAGTTTCGAGCAGGAGGAGCGGATAAGGAATGCGCAGTTATTAACCAAATTCGATTGAGCCATGCCGAACAAGAAAACCAAGACGGTGAAGATTAGACACCTTGAATGTTTCAGTGCCATTTACGAGGAACTGGCGCAGAATCCCGAATACGCAGGCTACGAAATAGAAGAAGCCGTACTGCAAGTGAAATCATATATTCCCCCTACTGTTAAAGACGTGGACAAGGCGATAGAGAAAATAAGGTTCAGCCATGCCACCCGTAAATACAAGTACCCCGTATTCGAGGGCAGGGAACTGATAGACCAAAAGACATTGGCGAAAATGGCGGGCGTGAGCAGGCAGACCGTAGCCCGGTGGGAGGAACTCGGTTTCATATCCCGTTCGGACATAGGGCTGTCGGGAAACAAATATTTCGTAATAAAAGAAGTCGTTTCCCAACTTGAAAGGTTAAAGGATGTGAAATAGCGGCATTCGCATAATCACTTAACATACATAGGACAAACGGTGTGTTGGAAGGACAAAATCACCAATACATCGTTTGTCCCTTTTTTTATCCCGCTCCAATCTTGCCGGATGTCCTGCATTGTCCCAAGTTGTCCGGTCTGTGTCAAGTGATTAGTAATTGAATAATCGGTTTCTTTTATTCTTCCTTTGCGGCATCAACCGGTTGCAACGGCTATGACGGTAGCCAAGTAATAACTAAAAAAGGAAGAAAATATGACGAACATTATTCTGACAACGCCCGAAGAACTCCGGGCTATCGTGAGCGAAACCGTTTCCCAGTCATTGGCAGGATTCACCCAGCCGAGGAACGAACCCGACAACCTCACGCCCGATGTGGCGGTAGAGGTGCTGGAACGACACGGTTTTCTGATTTCAAAGGCACGGCTCTACAAGCTGACCGCAAAAAAGGAAGTGCCGTTCCGCAAATACGGGAACAAATTACTTTTCTCACGGAAAGAGCTTCTCACGTGGGCGGAAAACCTTGCAAAAAGGGTGAACGACAAGGACGAGGCGGCACTCGCCATCGCCAAGAGCGCAAACCGGAAAATCCGTAACTATGGAAAATAAGAGGAAAGAAGAAGCCGGGCAGGGTGTTACCATGCAGAAAGAGGATTTCGCAGCCCTTTGGAA
Organism: Parabacteroides sp. AD58; assembly: GCF_023744375.2. NCBI lineage: Bacteria > Pseudomonadati > Bacteroidota > Bacteroidia > Bacteroidales > Tannerellaceae > Parabacteroides > Parabacteroides absconsus. The sequence continues at coordinate 1,457,239 of NZ_CP146284.1, forward strand.
AACCATTCATTTAAAGGTGACGGACACTTACGAAGTGCCGCCCGAAATACTCTGGGTGAACGGCTCTACCATTGGCACGCTGGGTAATTTCAGCGCATCCACAGGCAAAGCCAAGAGCAAAAAGACATTCAATATTTCCGCCATTGTTGCGGCAGCGTTGAAGAATGACGAGGTACTGAAGTATTCGGCATACCTGCCACCGAACAAACGGAAAATCCTCTATGTAGATACCGAGCAGAGCAAATACCATTGCCATAAGGTCATGGAGCGTATTTTGCGACTTGCCGGACTGCCTACCGACAAGGACAGGGACGATTTTGTTTTCATCGTGCTAAGAGAGCAGACCCCCGACAAGCGGAAACAGATTATCGGCTATATGCTTGAAAATATGCCCGATGTGGGGTTGCTCATCATTGACGGAATCCGTGACTTGATGTACGACATCAACAGCCCCAGCGAATCAACCGACCTAATCAACCTTTTGATGCGCTGGTCAAGTGGGTATAACCTGCATATCCACACCGTGCTGCATTTGAACAAGGGGGATGACAACACAAGGGGGCATATCGGTACGGAACTGAACAACAAGGCTGAAACCGTCCTGCAAATCACGAAAAGCCAGCAGGACGGCAACATAAGCGAGGTAAAGGCGATGCACATACGTGACCGGGAATTTGACCCGTTCGCATTCCGTATCAATGACAACGCTTTACCCGAAATCGTGGATGATTATGTATTCCAACAACCTAAGCAGGACAGGAACTTTTCGCTTACGGAACTGACTGAACAGCAACACCGGGAAGCGTTGGAGAACGGTTTCGGCAAGCAGGTGGTACAAGGCTATTCCAATGTCATAGCGGCATTGAAACAGGGTTATGCGAGTATCGGTTACGAGCGTGGACGCAATGTTCTTGTGTCGCTTAACAAGTTTCTTGTGAACAAGCGCATGATTGTGAAAGAGGGCAAGGGCTACCGCTATAATCCCGATTTCCATTATTAAAAGTCAGTTTGGTTTAGTCCGGGTGTATATACAAGAGGAACGGACTTACTATTTCCCAGTATCGGAACAGGCAGGTTTAGTATGGTACGGGTGTATATATAACGGACTAAACAGGACTGGTGCACTTTTCAACTATTTTTTTATCCCCAAAAAGAAAATGTTATGAACATCGAAGATGTGAAACAAATACCCATCGCAGACTATCTGCACAGTTTAGGTTACTCTCCTGTCAAACAGCAGGGTAACGGTTTATGGTACAAATCACCGTTAAGGGAGGAACACGAACCGTCTTTCAAGGTGAACACTGACCGCAACCTTTGGTATGACTTTGGCGCAGGCAAGGGCGGCAACCTCATCGCACTGGCAAAGGAACTCTATTGTTCAGACAGCTTGCCATACCTTTTAAACCGGATAGCGGAACAGACACCGCACATCCGTCCGGTCAGTTTTTCTTTTCCCCAGCGTAGGAAAGAACCGAGTTTCCAGCATTTGGAAGTCCGTGACCTTACCCATCCGGCATTGCTCCGTTACTTGCAGGGACGGGGTATCAATATCGAACTGGCAAAAAGAGAATGTAAGGAACTCCATTTTACCAATAACGGCAGACCGTTCTTCGCTATCGGTTTCCCGAACATGACAGGAGGTTATGAGGTGCGCAACTCTTTTTTTAAAGGCTGCATCGCCCCGAAAGACATCACCCATATACGGCAGCAGGGAGAGCCGAGAGAGAAATGTCTGGTGTTCGAGGGTTTCATGGACTACCTCTCTTTCCTTACGCTCCGCATGAGGAACTGTCCGACCATGCCCGACCTTGACAGGCAGGATTATGTCATTCTTAACTCTACCGCCAATGTGTCGAAAGCCCTTGACGTGATGTCCCTGTATGAACGCATCCACTGTATGCTTGACAATGACAAGGCTGGATATGAAGCGACACGGGATATCGAGTTGGAATACTCCTACCGTGTACGTGACTTCTCACACAATTACAGGGGATATTCGGACTTGAACGATTACCTGTGCGGCAGGAAGCAGGAACAGAAAAACGAAGCCAGCCAAGTGCAGGAAACGAAGCAGGAAACCGGACAACGTGCCGCCCCAAGACAAAAGAGAGGCAGGGGCATTTAATCCGGCAGGACTATCAACGGCTGGCGGTTTATTTGGAGAGCAAGGTTATGTTTCGGTAAACCGAAACTACCTTGCTTTGCTCACCGCAAAGAAAATTTCTCCCGTTGGTCGCAATTTTTAAGACACCATTCAAACGTAAAAAACCATGACGAGTATAAAGGACAAGCCGGGGGGACGTCCGGCAAAGAAACGGATAGAGAAGCAGCAACGGGTTGTCAGTACGAAACTGACCGAGTTGCAGTATTACGCCATCAGGAAGCGAGCCGGGGAAGCCGGGTTGCGTGTCAGTGAGTATGTAAGGCAGGCGGTTGTTTCGGCAGAGGTCATACCCCGGCTGAACAGGCAGGATGCGGACACCATCCGTAAACTGGCAGGGGAAGCCAACAACATCAACCAGTTGGCGCACCGGGCGAATGCCGGAGGTTTCGCACTGGTGGCGGTGGAACTGGTGAAGCTCAAAAACAGGATTATTGGAATCATAAACCATTTGTCGGATGATTGGAAAAATAAAAAAGGGAAGCGGTTTTAAGGGCTGTGTGAACTATGTGCTCGGCAAGGAGCAGGCGGTTTTGCTTCATGCGGACGGGGTTCTGACTGAAAGCCGGGGTGATATAATCCGCAGCTTCTGTATGCAGACCGGGATGAATCCCGATTTGAAGAAGCCTGTCGGACATATTGCGTTAAGTTATTCGACAGTGGATGCGCCCAAATTGACAGACGGGAAGATGGTACAGCTTGCGCAGGAGTATATGCGTGAAATGAAAATCACCGATACGCAGTATATCATCGTGCGTCATCAAGACCGGGAACATCCGCACGTGCATATCGTGTTCAACCGCATAGACAATAACGGCAAGACCATTTCGGACAGGAACGATATGTACCGTAACGAACAGGTATGCAAGAAGCTGAAAGCCAAACACGGGCTTTATTTCGCTGGTGGAAAAGAACAGGTAAAGCAGCACCGACTGAAAGAGCCGGACAAGTCGAAATACGAGATTTACACGGCTGTGAAGAACGAAATCGGCAAATCCCGTAACTGGCAGCAGTTGCAGGAGCGGTTAGCAGAAAAGGGTATTACCGTCCGGTTCAAACGAAAGGGACAGACCGACGAGATACAGGGCATATCCTTTTCCAAAGGTGAATACACGTTCAAGGGTTCGGAGATAGACCGGAGTTTCAGTTTTTCCAAACTGGACAAATGTTTCGGGTATGCAGGAATGAATGTTGCCGGAAGCCAACGGCAAATAACTTTCGCGCCCGTTCGGGAACAAGCACCTGTACCGGGCAAGGCTGACAGTCCGTTGATAACTGGTTCGCTCGGTCTGTTTTCCGCTTCTTCTCCCCCAGTGGATGAAGAACCTAATTTTAATTTGAGAAAGAAGAAGAAAAAACGACTTAAACTGTAAAGACATGGAAGACTATTTGATTTTAGAGGGGCTTCTCTCTATGGTTACGGAACTGAAAGGGAAGCAGGAAGCACAGGTAACGCCAGCCAGCCGGGAGGAAACTCTCGAACGGTTGGGAGCAATCGAGCAGGCATTATCGGAACTCCACAGTAGCCCGGCTGTTCCCGAAAAGGAATTGCAGGCTATCCAAAGCCAACTTGCCGACATAAGGAATGCGGAACAGGAGCAGCAGCAATCCATAGGAGAAGTGAGAAAATTTGTAACGGCTACCTACCGTTGTCTGAAAGAAATGCTGGATGCGTTGGATTCTTACCATAAGGAACGCACAACTGAAAAAGCGGAAACCGAACCAGCATCGCTGTCCCAGCGGATAAGCGGTTTGTTGCGTCCGAAACTGCTTCTCTTTTTGGCAGGGCTGGTTGTCTGTTTCGTTTCTTTGTTCCTGAATGTCCGTTTGGCTGGACGAATGCAGCAGTTGCAGGACAACGATATGAAATACCGCTACATTCTGATGAAAGGGGAAGCGGACGGGGGCTGCCTTGATTTGCTGGAAACGAATTTTAGTAGGGAACGGGATAACGCTTTCATCCAAAACCTGACTGATTCGGTGACGGATTTTGAATTCCGCAGCAGGAAGCAGGCGGAAGCGTTGGAGCGTGCAAGGCTGCTCAATGAACAAGCCGAGCGGTTGAAAAAGGAAGCCAACCGACTGGGCAAGCCATAAACCGGGAAAACAAGGGATACAAACTGTAAATGTTAAAGCCCACCCAATATATGGAGAAAAGTGCAGTGCATCTTCGTGGTGTATTGCACTTTTTCTATATTTGCGGATAGTCTAATTTGAAAAGCCCAAAATCCCCAATCCGCTGAATTGTTTGGATGATGATTAGGCAATGATTTAATTGTGAATAGGAACTGCACCTACGGGGGCGTTTGCTGAAGTAAATATACTTGACAGATGCTATTATGAAGACATTAGCAACAATCAAATCATTATCGTTATTATGGACATTTAAAGTAAAAAAGATATTCCTATAATGATTAAAGCAATAGATGCAAATATGTATCTATATCTTTTTGTAGAAAACATTGCTCCTATACAGGAGATAGATACAGCAAATTGCATACATTTCAAACTTAACTCTGTAGTCTTAAATATACACATAGACAAAAAAGATAATGCCAAAACAAATATTATAGCATTCAATATATATTTCAGTTTCATATTACTTTGATTTACATTGACCTTATTATCAGTAGCATATAAATTGCTCATCCTATCCCAATAACCAATCCTATACAAGAGAACAAGGTGAATCTCTTTTCCTTGTATTTCAGCACATAGACCAGCCCGATAATAGCACATAAAGGAATATTAGATGAATCTGCATTTTCCCTTTGTTTACAAGGTATTTATATGTTCTTTCATCCTTTCTTTGCTCAATTTGCGAATCTCACGGTTCTCTTTGTTTTGTTGTAGCATACATTTATGCAACTTAATGTTCCTATGATTCAGTTTAATCTATTTTCTCTAATTCAATCGTAGCTACTTTCTCTTTATCTGGACTAATTTCATTCTGTATAATGGTTATATGTTTTTGGGTATAGCTTTTGATAATCCAAGGGGCTCCACCCAAATATAAAGCATTGCTATTAAATGTGATATATTTCCCTTCTATTGTATAAGTAATATCAATTTCATCGTAACCTTCCCAATTTACTTTCCCTTTCTGAGTATCTACAAATTGCATACCGACCCCCATATTTTGTACTGTCCAAGCCTCACAATGCCCTATTCCACGCCATGAAGTCTGATAAAGTGCTTCGGGGGTTAATTCATTTGTCTGTTCATTATCATCATCGCAGTTTATAAAACAGAATGTACAGAGGAATAGCATAAGTATTCCAAGAATTTCTTTTGTTTTCATATTCTCTTTTTTATTTTTTGTTTAACTCATTCAATCTTTATTTTGTTTCTTCGTTGAACCAACCAAAGATAAGACAAAGATAAAAAGAAGAATCCTTTGGCAGATTAAGATACTCTTGGAATATTGTTATGAATGTAAATTTCTAAACCTATGTTTATTTTTTGTTGTCAAGACTTTGCTTGCGTCTGATTCGGCTCATGTGTACGGGTGTAATTTTAAGGTAGGATGCTATTTCTTTTAGTGATACCATTTGAAGGATTGCAGGGCATTTTTTTAAAAGTTGGAGGTAACGCTCTTCCGGTGTGAATCTGAATAAATCCAAATAACGTGAATATGATTGGAAAAACATCTGTTCGGCTGCGATACGGGCTATCCGTTGGCTTTCTTTGTTCTCCTCGAATTTTTGCTGTAAGAATGCAGAAGAACAGATGTAAATCTCGCACGGGATTATTGCCTGTATATTCAATTCTGATTTCATGCCATATAAGCAAGTGGGGTAATCGCCTATAAATTCATTTGGAAAGGAAAAACCGACATTATACGGCTTGTTTTCTGTCCGGTTGGTACAACTGTATTTGACTACACCTGACAAGATAAACCCGAAGAAAGAACATACATCATCTTCATGGAGAATAAACTCATTCTTTTTATAATGTCGTAACTCTCCATGTTTTAGACACAATTCTTTAAAAAAATCTATGTCTATATTGCTCATATATGAATTAAATTCAGTCATCATTTACTTGTCATTGGTGCAAATGTATAAAAAATGCCTGAAATATGCTTGATAGTACTTAACTACATTGTTTAAATATTCAAAAAAGTATGTAACATAACATGTTTGTTATATTTTTAAGTTCAAAGGTTTAGTACGTTTCTTTGTCTGTATATCCAAAACGAACTAAACTTATTTAGACAGCAAATTATATATGCTGGCGAAAAAAGAAAAACAGAGTTTCTTTCTCTTTTTGCCAGTATCATGTCTATTTTTCACTGAAAAACGAGAGAAAACAGATATAAAAACATCTCCTACCACATTTACCCCTTAACAACAAATATCCTTTTCTGTTTTCTTATAATCACTCTATTTGTATGCAAATTGTATGCTTTAAAAATATTAATATTGATGTGGTTTATACCATAATTAACTGATATTTAGTATTAAATAAATAAATGTTGGTACGGATTAATCACTACCAACCGCAACAAGTTCATCCTCGGACCTTCGGGCAGCGGAAAGTCATTCTTTACCAACCACATGGTGCGCCAGTATTACGAACAGGGAGCGCATGTGCTGCTGGTGGACACGGGCAATTCCTATCAGGGACTATGCAGCCTTATCCATGCCCGCACGCATGGAGAGGACGGCATCTATTTCACCTATGAGGAGAGCGATCCGATTGCCTTCAATCCTTTCTACGTGGAGGACGGTGTGTTTGACATCGAAAAGAAGGAGTCTATCAAGACGCTTATCCTTACCCTGTGGAAACGTGACGACGAGCCGCCGACACGTGCCGAGGAGGTGGCGCTCTCCAATGCGGTCAATCTCTTTCTGGAGAAGATACGCACGGACAGTACCGTGGTTCCGTCCTTCAATACCTTCTATGAGTTCATCCGCGACGAGTATCAGGAAATCCTGAAGACCAAGCGTACACGGGAGAAGGATTTTGACGTGTGGGGATTCCTGAATGTGCTGGAACCTTATTACAAGGGTGGCGAATACGACTATCTGTTAAACTCCGATAAACAGCTTGATCTGTTGTCCAAACGCTTCATCGTCTTTGAGTTGGACAATATCAAGGACAACAAGGTACTGTTCCCGATTGTCACCATCATCATCATGGAAACCTTCATCAACAAGATGAGAAAGCTGAAAGGTATTCGCAAAATGATTCTGCTGGAGGAGGCATGGAAGGCCATCAGCAAGGAAGGTATGGCGGAATATCTGAAGTACCTTTTTAAGACCGTCCGAAAGTTTTTCGGGGAGGCTGTTGTCGTTACCCAGGAGGTGGAAGACATCATTTCGTCACCCATCGTCAAGGGAACCATCATCAACAACAGTGACTGCAAGATTTTGTTGGACCAGCGGAAGTATGTCAACAAGTTCGATGAAATCCAGTCCCTGCTGGGCCTGACCGACAAGGAACGTGCGCAGATTCTCTCCATCAACATGGCCAACAGCCCGTCCCGCAAGTACAAGGAAGTGTGGATAGGTCTCGGCGGAACGCAGTCGGCGGTCTATGCCACCGAGGTCTCGCCCGAAGAGTACTACACCTACACGACCGAGGAGACGGAAAAGCTGGAACTGATGCGGCTTACCCGGAAGCTGGGTGGCAATATCGAGCTGGCAATCAAGCAGCTGGCCGAGAGTAAACGTAACAGTAAGTAACATTCAAAAATCAAGAAAGACATGAAATTTACCGAATGGATAAGACATCGGATTGTCGGTCGTCTCCGGGAACCGGACTACCGGGAATTGCAGGAGATTGCTCAAAAAGCCAAACTTCTTGCCGGTGTGTACAATCACGGGGAACTTGCAAAGCTTATCAGGGAGTACAGTCATTCGGAAAAAGCTATTGAACAGATCGCCCTGCTGATAGCGAAATCCGAACCCTTCGATTCTCCCATATCAACGATGAAAAAGGAATCCGTAAATATGATGGATGTATTGACGGATACTCCATTTATGGCGAAACACGGCTCTCAACTGACGGATATCCCACCATCGGAAGCCACATCAGTGCATGGCTTGTTCGCAATGTACACCGTTATGCGTGATTGGGGATGTACGAAATATCCGATGAATAGAATTGAACGCCCGCCACATAGTGAAGTAATATCCGCAATAGGAATATTGGACTTCCAGAGAAAGAGCCGGGATGTATCTGAACTATGCGAACTCGCCTCATACAGCATGCTTCCATCGACCTACGTCAAGCTGCGCTATGGCATTGAGGACAAATGCAGTACCTATGAATGGCTCGAAAGCTATCTGATGGACAGGGATGACTGCTGCATTGAGCCTGATGTCAGGATGAACATTCCCCGTATAGAAGCCGAGATGTGTGCGGCGGCTGAAAAGGCGGTCGAGAATATCCCCGGAGTCCGTCTGCCGGACTTCTATCTTGAGAGACTTGACCGGGAGCTTGACAAATTGGGGCGTATCGCCGTGTCACCGGATGCTTCAAACGATCTTATCAATGTGCAACCGGATTTTCTGATCAAATACGGTATTGACAAGACCGCAGCCCCGGAAGAACAATCCCGTCAGGCACAGAAAGCCTACAAAGAACTGGATGACAGGTTAGTCCGGGTTACCAGCCGCAGACCGTATGCTGACGAATTCTTCGCCTCCCTCAGACACGGGAAAGAAAAACTGGCAGAGGCAGACCGTCCGAGATCGGTACACAAGCCTATCCTCCGTAACCCGCCGTCCAAAGGGCGAAAGATGGGACTTTGAACTTACGGAAAAAAAGATTTATCAACCATTAAAGATTAACGACATGAAAAAAAGAATTATGACAGCCTTATGCTGTATCTGCCTTCTTTCGGCAGGCAAGGCACACGCCCAATGGGTAGTGACCGACCCCGGGAATCTTGCCCAGGGCATCATCAACGCCGCCAAGAATATTGTCCACACGTCCTCGACGGCCAGCAACATGCTCAACAATTTTCAGGAGACGGTCAAGATTTACAAGCAGGGCAAGGAGTATTATGACGGCCTTAGGAAGGTCAAGAATCTGGTACGCGATGCCCGCAAGGTGCAGCAGACCATCCTGATGGTCGGTGACATCACGGAAATCTATGTGACCAGTTATGAGCGTATGCTCAGTGACCCTTATTTCACCCCTGAGGAACTGAGTGCCATCGCCCTTGGCTACACGAAGCTGCTGGAGGAAAGTGCCAATCTGCTGACAGACCTGAAGACGGTGGTCAATGAGAACGGGCTTTCGATGAACGACAAGGAACGTATGGACATCATCGACCGCTGCTATACCGACATGCTGCAATACCGCAGTCTGGTGCAGTACTATACCAACAAGAACATCGGCGTGTCGTACCTGCGAGCCAAGAAGCAGAATGACCTTGACCGCGTGATGGCCCTGTACGGTTCACCCAACGAACGCTACTGGTAATTTCAAGGAGGATTGCTTATGGTATTGTTGGCTGTGAATTTTGACAATCTGCACCAGATTCTGCAAAGTCTGTACACGGACATGATGCCGCTCTGTTCGCAGATGACCGGCGTGGCCAAGGGCCTTGCCGGATTGGGAGCCCTCTTTTATGTGGCGTACCGTGTCTGGCAGTCGCTGGCCAGGGCCGAACCCATTGACGTGTTCCCCCTGCTGCGCCCGTTTGCTCTGGGTATCTGCATCATGTTTTTCCCGACCATTGTGCTGGGTACGCTCAACAGCATCCTGTCACCCGTCGTGACCGGAACGCACAAGATTCTGGAGACGCAGACTTTCGACATGAACGAGTACCGGGAGCAGAAGGACAAGCTGGAGATTGAGGCGATGCGGAGGAATCCCGAGACGGCCTACCTGGTGGACAAGGAGGCTTTTGACAACAAGCTGGACGAGTTGGGAGCCCTGGACGCCATCGAGGCGTGCGGCATGTACGTGGACCGTGCCATGTACAACATGAAGAAGGCGGTGCAGAACTTTTTCCGCGAGCTGCTGGAACTGATGTTCAATGCCGCCGCACTGGTGGTGGATACGCTCAGGACCTTCTTCCTGATTGTCCTTTCCATACTCGGGCCCATCTCCTTTGCCATTTCGTGCTGGGACGGTTTCCAGGCTTCGCTCAGCCAGTGGTTTGTCCGCTATATCAGCATCTATCTGTGGTTGCCCGTCTCTGACCTTTTCAGCAGTGTGCTGGCCCGCATACAGACTCTGATGCTTCAGAAGGACATCGAGCAGCTGTCTGACCCCAACTTCATTCCGGACAGTTCCAATGCCGTGTATATCACGTTCCTTATCATCGGCATCATCGGGTATTTCACCATCCCGACCGTGGCGAACTGGATCGTGCAGGCCGGAGGAGGTGCCGGAAACTACGGAAAGAACGTGAACCAGACGGCTTCCAAGGCCGGGTCCATCGTGGGAGGCGCCACCGGTGCCGCCGTGGGCAACGTGACCGGAAGACTGTTCAAGTAATCAAGTAATGACAATCAAAAAAACTGAAAGACAATGGAATTCAAATCACTGAACAATATCGAGACCAGCTTCCGGCATCTGCGCCTGTTCGGAATCGTCTATCTGGGCGTCTGCACCCTGCTTGTGGGCTATTCCGTGTGGAAGGCGTACAGCTTTGCCGAAGCCCAGCGCCAGAAAATCTATGTGCTGGACGAAGGAAAGTCGCTCATGCTCGCCCTCTCGCAGGACCTGGAGCAGAACCGCCCCGTAGAGGCAAGGGAGCATGTCAGACGCTTCCACGAGCTGTTCTTCACGCTGGCACCCGACAAGAGTGCCATCGAGGGGAACGTGCAGCGTGCCATGTTCCTGAGCGACCGTTCCGCCTATTCCCATTATGGTGATCTGGCCGAACAGGGTTACTACAATAGAATCATTTCGGGCAATGTCAGCCAGCGTATCGAGATAGACAGCGTGAAGTGCGACTTCAACACCTATCCGTATGATGTCATGACATACGCACGTCTTTTCATCATCCGTGAGAAGAGCGTGACGGAACGCAGCCTTGTCACGCATGGCAGGCTGCGGAACTCCACCCGCAGTGACAACAATCCGCACGGGTTCATCCTGGAAGGGTTCCGCGTGCTGGAGAACAGGGATATCAGAATGTATGACAGATAAAAACAAGGTATGTATGAGAAAGATGTATGTAAAAATCAAGGATTTTATCGGGGGCAGGCTGCGCGGCCTTTGTGACAGGCTCACACCCCGTCAGAGGGCAATCGCCGTCATCGTGATGGCTTCCCTTTTCGCGCTGGTCAATTTCTACATGATTTTCCGGGCGGTTTATGACATCGGGCGGGAGGACGCCCGGCAGGACGTCATCAGGATTACTCCGCTTGAGGTTCCCGACTTTGTGCCGGCGGATACCCTTTCCGATGTGAAAATCCGTGAGATGGAAGAGTTTTTTAACTAGTTCAACAGGTAAGGTTATGAGTACGGATGCAGAAAAATTGAAACAGAAGCAGAAAATCAGGAAATATCTGGTTTTCACCGGTATGTTCCTGCTGTTCCTCGGGTGTATGTGGCTGATTTTCGCTCCGTCCGAGAAAGACAGGCAGGAGGCGGAAAGGAAGACGGGCTTCAATGCCGAACTTCCCGACCCGAGGGGTACGGGTATCGAGGCGGACAAGATGGCAGCCTATGAGCAGGCGGACATGGTTCGCCGGCAGGAGGAGAAGAAGCGTACGCTGGCCGACTTCTCCGCCCTGGCCGATGGACACAGACAGGAGAATGTCCCGGAAACAGAACCGGCACAGGAAATTGGAAGTGAAAATGAAAGCCGTGCGTACCGTTCCGTAGGAAACGGCAGGACGGGAGTCTTCGCCTCTTCCGCCTCGGCCTACAACGACATCAACGCCACGCTTGGCAGCTTTTACGAGAGTCCGGAGGAAGACCCGGAAAAGGAGGCGCTGAAAGCAGAGGTGGAACAGCTCCGCCAGGCTGCCGCAACGCAGACGGCCGGACCGAGCTACGAGGAGCAGGTGGCTCTGCTGGAGAAGTCCTATGAGCTTGCCGCCAAATATATGCCTTCGGGCGGCAGCACGGGAACAGCGGAGAGTCAGGAGACGGAAAACCCCTCAAGGGAGAGGAAGGCGAAAGCCGTTCCCGTCGGGTTGGTTTCCTCTCCGGTCGTGTCGTCCCTTCCTCAGCCTCTTGCCGATTCGGTGCAGTTCGCGAGACTGCTTTCCGGTGCGGATGCCGGCTTCCATACGGCTGTGGGCAGTGCCGGGACACAAAGGACGAAGAATACCATACGTGCCTGCGTGCATGGCGACCAGACTGTCATCAGCGGACAAAGCGTGCGTCTCAGGCTGCTGGAGGCCATGCGTGTGGGAAGATATGTGCTTCCCCGCAATACCCTGCTGACCGGTGAGGGACGTATCCAGGGCGAGCGGCTTTGCATTGAAATCCTTCAGGTCGAATATGACGGCAATGTCATTCCCGTGGAACTGACCGTGCTGGACAGTGACGGACAGGACGGGATATTCATTCCCGGTTCGACGGAGGCGAATGCGGTAAGGGAAGTGGCCGCCAACATGGGACAGAATCTCGGCACGACCATCTCCATCACCAACCAGTCGGCAGGCGACCAGCTTCTCTCCGAGCTTGGACGGGGGGCCATACAGGGCGTGTCGCAGTACATTTCCAAGAAGATGCGCGAGGAGAAGGTGCATCTCAAATCAGGCTACGAACTGATGCTTTATCAGAACAACAATCAATAACCCATTAAAACAGTAAAGACATGAAAAAGATTCTTTTGATGCTTGCTCTCGCAGGCGGCGTTGCAAGTGCACATGCACAGTCGGCTGATACCACGGCCGTAAATGATTTGACCCTGAAGGCGGATATCTATCCTCAGCAGGAGGACGGCGACCTCTATCACGGGCTGTCCAGAAAGCTCACCTTTGACCGGATGATTCCGCCATACGGGCTGGAAGTGACGTATGACAAGACGACCCATATCATCTTTCCCTCGGCTGTCCGTTATGTGGATCTCGGTTCTCCGAATCTGATTGCGGGCAAGGCGGACGGTTCAGAGAATGTAATCAGGGTCAAGGCTACCAGAAAGAACTTCCGTGAGGAGACCAACATGTCGGTGATTACCGAAAGCGGAAGTTTCTACACCTTCAATGTCAAGTATGCCGACGAGCCCCTGCTGCTCAACATTGAGATGGCCGATTTCATCCATGACGGCAGCGAGGTGAACCGCCCGAACAATGCCCTCGACATCTACCTGAAGGAACTCGGCAGCGAGTCGCCCAAGCTGGTACACCTTATTGCCAAGGCCATCCACAAGGATAACAGACGCCATATCAAGCATATCGGAAGCAAGGCGTTCGGCATCCAGTACCTGCTGCGCGGGCTCTATACTCACAACGGGCTGCTCTATTTCCATACCCAGGTGAAGAACACGTCGAACGTGCCTTATGAGGTGGATTTCGTGACGTTCAAGATCGTGGACAAGAAGGTCCTCAAGCGCACGGCCATCCAGGAGCAGGTGATATTTCCGCTGCGTGCCTACAACTATGCCACGGCTGTTGCCGGAAAGAAGGACGAGCGTACCGTCTTTGTCTTTGACAAGTTCACCATTCCCGCCGACAAGATGCTGGTGGTGGAGATGCACGAGAAGAGCGGAGGCCGTCATCAGACCTTCACCGTGGAGAGTGAGGACATTGTGAGAGCGAGGGTGATCAATGAACTTAAAGTGAAATGACCATGAAGAAGTATCTGTTTCTTTTTGCCGTATGCGTATCGCTTGCCCTGTCATCGGGGCAGGCATACGCCCAGCGTTACCTTCCCGGAATGAAGGGCGTGGAACTCAGGGGTGGCTTTGCCGGAAGCCTGCAATCTCCGATTGACTGGTACACGGGGTTTGCCGTGTCGGGCTATACGAAAAGGGCCAACCATTGGGTGGCTGGCGTGGAATACCTGCTGAAGAATTACGGCTATCGCGGGACTTCCGTTCCACGGGCCCAGTTTACGGCCGAGGGCGGTTATTACCTGAAGTTCCTGTCCGATCCGGCGAAGATATTCTTCCTTTCTGTCGGCGGTTCCGCCCTGGTGGGATATGAGACACTGAACTGGGGAGAAAAGGTTCTGTATGACGGTTCCATGCTTTCCCACCGGGATGCCTTCGTCTATGGCGGAGCCCTGACGCTGGAGCTGGAAAGCTATGTGACGGACCGTATCGTGCTGCTTGCCCATGTGCGTGAACGTGTGCTTTGGGGAAGTTCTCTGGGAAAGTTCACGACACAGTTCGGGCTTGGAGTCCGTTTCATCATCAATTAGACGCCTATGGATATAGAGATGATCAGAGGCATTCCCATTGAGGAATTCCTGTCCCGTCTGGGACAGGAGCCGGTCAGACGGCACGGCGACGAATGCTGGTATCTCTCCCCGTGCCGTGAGGAAAGGACACCTTCGTTCCATGTGAACACCCGCAAGGGTGTATGGCACGACTTCGGTACCGGGCATGGAGGCGACATCTTCACCCTTGCGGGAGAACTTTCGGGATGTGACGGCTTCATGGCTCAGGCGAGGTTCATCGCCGGAGTATATGGAGGCACAATACCTGAATATGCCGGACAGAAAAAAGGGAATAAAGGTATCAGGGCAGAAAAGCGGAAAGAGGCTTCCCGCTTTGAGGAAGTGGTACGGAGTCCCTTGTACTGCAATGTCCTGCTCGGTTATCTGAAAGGACGCGGCATTCCTGCCGAAATTGCCCGTGCAGAGTGCGAGGAAGTACGGTTCCGGCTGTACGGCAAGCGGTATTTTGCCGTAGGCTTCAGGAATATGAGCGGAGGCTATGAGCTACGGAGCAGGTTCATGAAATGGTGTCTGCCGCCCAAGGATATTTCGGTTATCCGCAATGGCTCGCTTACCTGCAACCTGTTTGAGGGTTTCATCGATTTCCTTTCGTGGAAGGTACTCGGCATCAGCCGCGGTGAGGACTATCTGGTCCTCAATTCGGTGGCCTTGCTTGAACGCTCGTTCCCTTATCTGGACCATTACGGGAAGATCCGGTGCTACATGGACAATGACGATGCCGGAAAAAGGACACTGGCCGTCCTTCGGAAACGCTACGGTGACAGGATTGACGACTGTTCCGACCTGTATGCCGGATGCAAGGACCTGAACGAATATCTGGAAAGCAATTTTCCGCCTGAACAGTAATTTTTTTTATAAACCGTTAAAACAAGAAATGAATATGAAACCGATTATGAACAAGAAAGGGCTGTTTGCCCTTGTATGCGCCCTGATGGGCATGACCTTCAGTATGTTGACCTCGTGCAGCGATGACCTTGACGTGCAGCAGTCCTATCCTTTTAAGGTGGAGACGATGCCGGTTCCCAAGCGTATCATGAAAGGCGAGACCGTGGAAATCCGCTGTGAACTGAAACGGGAAGGACGGTTCTCTGATGCCCGCTATACCATCCGCTGTTTCCAGCCGGACGGTGAAGGCAAGCTGCGCATGGACGACGGGATGGTGCTGCTGCCCAACGACCGTTATCCCCTGGACAGGGAAGTGTTCCGCCTTTATTACACCTCCGAGTGTGAGGACCAGCAGAGCATTGACATTTATTTTGAGGACAACAGCGAGCCGGCACAGCTTTTCCAGCTGACCTTCGATTTCAACAATGAGGCGGAGGATGAGGATACCGTGGTTACCTCTGGCGGCAAGGAACAGCCTGTCGTCATCGTGTCACAATGAACCTGACCTGCCTATGGGAATAAGAGCAAAATTGTTTGCGGCGTTTTTCGCCATCGCCTGCTTCGGGAGCATACCGTTGCGGGCGGAGAATCCGGTAAGGGAGAAACAGGACAGGTTCAGTCTTGCTGTCGAATGCATCAAGCGGTTCGAGGGCTGGCATTCTTCCCGGCATTACCCCTATGTAGGTTGGGGGCATTGCCTGCAACCGGGGGAAAGATATTCTGCCCATACCATGACAAGGCAACAGGCTGATGAACTTCTCAGGAAGGATTTACGTAAGTTCTGCGCCATGTTCAGGCAATTCGGAAAGGACTCTCTGCTGCTGGCCACACTTGCCTATAATGTCGGTCCGTACAGGCTTTTAGGTAGCAAGAAAATACCCAAGAGTAGTCTTGTCAAGAAGCTGGAGGCCGGGAACCGGAATATTTATAAGGAGTATGTCTCTTTCCGATGTTACAAAGGCAAGGTAGTTCCAAGTATCGAGCGAAGGAGGAAGGTGGAATATCTGCTGCTTTTTGAAGAATAAAAAAGAAGGGAGAATCTTTCGGTATCGAGCCGATTGGTTCTCCCTTTAATTTAATTTGAAATAATTTGGAGAATATTCTTTTATAATCGATATTTATCCATATTGTAGTCCTGAGGAGCATTATATTCTACATCTTTCTTTTTACCGCCAGAGAAGTTCCAACTTATTCCGAATGTAACCGAACAAGGAGCTGTCTCAGACCAACTTTGGTATAGAACATATTTATTACTCGTTACAGAAGAAGTGCGTCTTCTTGCAACAAGATTTTTCCCAGAGAGAATAAAACTTAAATTGTACTTAGGAATAGAGTAGCGTATAGATGCATCTATGTTAAATCTGTCTTCAACTTTTCTGTCATTCATAATCCAAGGAGAGGCATAGTTCCCATTCAAGCTGATGTTAATTGCCTTGCCGATTGAAAATGTATTACGCAAAGAAGCATAACCTTGTAAAATTCTTTGCTTGTAAGAGCTTTCCGGAAGATATATATATTGCAATCCAATATTAGAGGAGAGGTGCCAAAACGGAAATAATTTTCCTCCAAAACTGTGGCTCACATCAAAAGTCGTTTGCTTTCCTCCATTTATATTAGTCATATACAATGTATCTTGAACGCTGTATATATAGTTTGTGATAGGCGATGGAGTGTAGGCCCATCCAAAGTTTAGAATATGTCTTCCGAAGATAAAACTCAGTCCTATATTATCTGTTTTTTGCGCCTTTAATAATGGATTTCCAACAGAGAATACCTGCTCAGATGTTTTAATGGAATAGTTATTCAAAAGAGCAAATGGTGGGCGAAACACACTTCTGGAGTAATTAAGGCGGATAGACACCTTTTCGTTTGCTTTATATGATACAACTGCAGACGGAAACCAATCTATATACCTTTGTTGAATATCAGTATTGTAAGACTTTAAATCCGTATATTCCATTCTTAGCCCTACAGTCATAAACCATTTATCCAAGGACAACTGGGCATTGCCATAAGCGGATGTAATATTCTCTCGATACTTGTAAAAGTCTTCATTTTTATATTGATCCTTAATTTCAAAAATATTCGTGTTCTTTCGATGGGTTGTAGCATATTTTGTACCCACATTGATGCTGAAAGGTTTAATTATTTGGTGAGAATATGATAACTGTGTATAAAACATGGTAGAGTTCGCTTTGTTGCCTATATATTCCTGATGCTGGGATGATGTAGGTTGATAAAGGAAATAATCCTGTTGGGTTTCATCATTGTTTGTAATAAAATTTGCCAACCAGTGCAATTTGTTCTTCCCTTTCTGAGGAGTAAAAAAGTAATTGGCTGTCAAAGAGTGAGAAAAGACTTTTGGCACTTCATTAATTTCCACTTGCGAAGTAGTTAGAACATCTTTTAATGCTGTTTGGATAGCTATTTCTCTTTGACTCTTGCTGTTCAGATTACCATAAAGAGATCCTTCTATACCAAACCCATGTTTGCCCTTGGTATAGTTCAAGCCATAACTTGCATCTATATTCTGTCTCCTTATATTGGATGTATGACTTTCCTGTTTTTGTTCTTGGTACAACTGTTCGATTTGAGATGTAGTTATTGATTTTAAACCTTTTGGTTCGGCTTGACCTATAGCAACATTAGCAAAAAGCGACAGTCCTCCTTTTCCATAAATAGTGCTTACATTAAGATTCTCTGAAAATAATGGTCGGTCATTACCTTCAACTCCATTAAAACCGAATGTGGCTTGGATTGCTCCAGTAAAACCTGATGGATTTTTCATAACAATATTCACATAGCCTCCTTCTATTGAGGCATCCATATCAGCCGTTCTTCCCTGGTGCACTTCAATACGTTCTATTTCGCTTAGTGGTACAGCGTTAAGGTAAGACAACAATGATGAACCTTTTTCCTGTTTAATTCCATTTACTCTAATCTCTCCAGTGTTGCCCGCTACCTCTACCCCTGAAGAGGTAAGTGTGACTAAAGGGGTATAGGCTAAAGCATCAACTGCTGTGACATTCTCCGTAATTGGTAAAGACCGGACATCAAACACCAATTTCCCATCATGCTCCTTGTAACTTTTCCTTTTAGCTGTAATGGTAACATTATCCAAAAGAAGAGCCTGAGACCTTACTGTTACCGTTCCTAAATCGGTATCTTGTGCTATTTCAACTGGAGCTTCATATAATATATGTCCGAACATGGAAATGGACAACAGATAATCACCTTTTTGAACTTCAGTCGATGAAAAGCCTAAACTATCTGTATAGGAGATGGATTCAATTGTCTTTGAATCTTTTATAAATTTACATACTGCATTTTCGACAGGTTGTGCTGCTTCATCTTTCAAATAAAATTTTACTGTATGCTTTTGAGCAAAACAAAAGCAATAAAAAAATAAAAATAAGCCTGTAAATAAAGATCTCATAATGATAAAGTTATGTTATTAATAAAAAATATCAATTGCAAAATTCGAACTTGTTGATGATTAGCCGATGTCCTAAGTTGGTTTCTGACGTTTCGGTTAAAAATCAATATGTTTTTGTAGAATGTGAACAATAGTATTATAAAGTACCACTGATGCATTTTATATCAGCTGTATGATAAATAACTTTATTCTTCATATTCTTTCTTTATTTGAATCTATGGCAAAGATAGAAAGGGCTTGACGTTACGCCTCTAAATTTATATTACTCAATCATTGGCAATTATTACTAAATTATTACTCCATGTTCTTTAGGCAGTGAAATATTTCCTGAATAATTATCAAAAGCATAATTTTGTAATATGGAAAAGAAAATAAAGATATTGCATGTTTGTACTATTATAGCCATCATCGTATTCTGTATAACACAATGCTGGTGGCTTTATACCCGCTATGATTATATCTGGCAGAATTATAACGAAGAGTTATATCAAAGTATATTGGGTATTATGCAGGAAGATTTTGAAAATAGGCGCATTTCAGGCGAAAGAAAGAATATTGATTTTGTTACAGAATCGTCTATAAAAGTCGATAATACTAAAATGCAATATACTATAAACTTGTTCTTTGACGTATATGTGATAGATGGCTCCAAATATGGAGACAAGGACTCTACATATTCAGACAGGATATTAAATTTATACGAAAAATACAAACCTGAAGGAATCAAGAAATATGAGTTCTCAATCAGGAATTGTGAGAATGAACGGGAAGCCTATGTAGGGTTGGAGCGTTTTCAAGTGGATGAAATATGTCCATTTTCTATTAAGAGGCTGGAAGATTTATTAAAGAAGTACGGGTTGAAAACAACCAGTATTACTACCGAAAAAATGGATTCAATGGTATGGAAACCAAAGCAGTTTTCTCACTTGAACATTTTAAAACCTAATATGACAGTCATTTACCCGTACGACATATTTGAAGGAGAAGTTGTCCGGATGAATTTTGACATAGGAATGTCACCTATAATGAAAAGAATGTCTGGAACAATGGTGCTCTCTTTGTTTATTTCAATTATGTTGATTTCATGTCTTGTCTTTCAAATTAAAACCATACGTAGTCAGCGTAAGATAGAGGTCCTGAGAAAAGATTTCATTCAAACCATGGTGCATGAATTAAAGCGACCAATATATACTTTGAAAATGTGTGTATCATTCATGCGTAACGACATACTGATGGCAGACAGCCAAAGCAGAGCTGAGGTCATATCCGACTCGTACAACGAATTGGATAACCTTTCTTCCTATTTTTCGAAGCTACGAGATCTTACATTCGATGACATTACCGAAATACCCTTAAACAAGTCCTCATTCAGCTTGGGTGAAGTTATCAATGATTGTGTTAAAAAACTAAATATACCAGGAACCAAGAAAATAGAGATTAAAATAATCTCTGAACGTGATATTGTTTTGTATGCTGATAGAATGCATATCACTAATATTATCAGCAACTTGTTAGAGAACGCTGTAAAATATTCCGCGGAGAATGGATTAATTAAGATTTCTTATGGGCAAAGTAAAAAAGGAAGTGTAACTATATCTATAAAAGATAATGGTTGCGGCATATCTAAATATGACCAAAAATTTATCTTTGACAAATTTTATAGGAGTCGAGAAGTTATAGATAATCATATACCTGGCATGGGCTTAGGTTTGGCATACGTTGAACTGCTTGTCAAGGCTCATGATGGGAAGGTGTCGGTAAACAGCGAGGAAGGAAAAGGCGCTGAATTTACGATTACGTTGCCGCAAGATGAATTTATTTAAGAACTGCATTAAATAACAATGGTATAAATACATTTTATATGATAAAGATATTATTAGTGGATGATGACCTTAAGAGCTCAATGCTTCTAAAAAGATTCTTAGAGGTAGAAGGATATAATGTAACGTATGCCAGTAATGGGAACATGGGTTGGGAACTTTTTAATTCTGATCATCCCGACTTGGTTCTTCTTGATATCAACATGCCTGGAATGAACGGATTTGAGTTGGCAAAAATGATAAGAAAAACAGACGACGAAGTGCTTCTGTTTTTTCTAACGGATCGTACAGAACGGGATGATAGATTGAAAGGGTTCAGCCTCAAAGGGAACGATTATATTCCTAAACCATTTTATCCGGAAGAGTTAATAGCAAGAATCAAGGAGCGTTTCGAGAATAGAAAACACGAAGTTCCACAAAACTTTATCATAGGCAACACTTTGTTTAATAGGAATTTGTCTAACGTAACGTATAATAACCACACAGTCTCTCTTTCTTTGCGGCAAACTGAGATATTGTCCCTTTTGGCAGAGCATCTTGGTTCAACTGTAGATCGTAAGGAGATTCTAAAAAAAATATGGGGAGATGATAGTATAGAGAATTCATTGGCTCTTAATGTTCAGATCACTTATCTGCGTCACATATTGAAGGATGACAACTCTATTTCTATTGTATCATTAAAGAAGAAGGGATATATTTTAATGGTTAATTAATATATACAAATTATAACAAGGGAGAATCCGATAGCATATCACCATCAGGTTCTCCTTTACCTACATCTTGTTTTTCTAAATAGCAGTTGCAATTAGTTTGAGTTAACTTACCAGAACTACATTCTGTATTTCCACCTCTGCGGGCTGTCTGCTTTGATCCAGGCTCTCAGTTTGAATGTCTCCATATTCAATTTTGCTTATCCACAATTCAACACCTTACGCATTACGAAATTGGTCAGTTCCAATCTGTTCGCCTTGTACTTCTGTATTTTGACAATTTCGTATCCTTTTTTTTCAAAGAATGTTCTGGCGGTCAAACTGACTTCACACGTAATGTATCTAACTCCGTATTGCCCGGCAATTCGTTCAACCTCCGAGAGAAGTTGCGTCGCTATACCTCTATGTTGAAAATCCTTATGCACGAACATGGAATTCAGATAGCCGTCTTTGTTCATTGAAGAAAAGCCGACCAGAACATTACATTCATTGAATGCCCCGACATATCGGTTCCCGGCAAGGAGCTCCCTCCACCGTATCTCACTGTCTCCGCATGATGCCCAGTCTTTCACTTCTTCTTCGGTATAATCCCTCGCATTCACATTTAACACGGTCATGCGGAACAAGTCCTTCATCTGTGGAATATCCTTTTCATCAAGTGTCCGGATTTTATAGTCAGTTTTCAGGTATCGAATCACCTTACATGGATTCCCGACAGCTACACAGTTTGCCGGGATTGATTTTGTCACAATACTTCCGGCACCGATCACACTTCCTGTTCCTATTGTTATACCGGCAAGAATTATACTGCCGCCACCAATCCACACATTGTCCTCTACGGTAATCGAAAGAGACCGTGTACGGAAAAAGAGTTCACCCGAATTTTCATCCCAATTCTCTACAAATCTTTCGTTGCAGTCTATCGGATGTGTAGCAGTATAAAACTGTACATTCGGGGCAATCAGAACCTGATTTCCTATACAGATATGATTCTCGTCCATCATTGTGCAGTTGTCATTGATGACAGACTTATCCCCAATGAAAATATGCTTTCCGCACTGGCATAAGAAATTACGTCCTACTGTCGATCGCTGGCCTATGCTTCCAAGCATATTCCTTAGAATATCGGTTCTCTCTGAATCTTCCAATCCCGAACTATCAAGTCTGGCAAGACAGGCTTTGGTATTTGAAATCATTTCAAGTACCTCCGGGTCCAGACCGTTGCAATATTCTCCGAACATGAATCGGTCGTAATTGCTTGTATGATGTTGAGTCAGTTCTTTTCCCATATAATTTCTCTATTGCAATCTGTAGCTTTTCTTGTAGAATAAATTGATGGCTGCAATGAAGCAGATTGTGATCAGAACAAGACATAGAAGGATCGTGACCGGTTCACAGGCTTACTCTTTGCTTGTGTTCATATTCTTCAGTAGTCCCATCTTCTTCATTTGATGAACTGTCAGTTCCGGATCGTAAATATGTCTTATTTGGGACTGCCGCTATATTTTGTGTTGCCATAGCTTTCATTCCATTTAATGGAATCAGAGGCATAGTTCATTTTTACGAATCCATTATTATATTTTCCTTTGATCTTGTAGGATTTGTCGTAGATATAACCATTGGCATAATACCCTTTTATATTCCGTTGTGTATCGAATATATGTCCATTGGCGTAATTCCCTAAAACTTTACCTTCTGAATCAAGAATATAGCCATTGTTATAGGTCATGCGGGATGTAGTGCCACATGAACAAAGAATGACGAAAACTATTGGGATAATATAATACATCGTTTTCATTTGAGAGAATCTATTTGTGTAGTTATATTATAGCTTCAGTAATTCATAACAATGGAGATCGACAAAGCGGCTGTTCTTGAAGCAGGCTTTTCTGAGGATGCCGCACTTATGGAAACCGGCTTTTTCGAGAACCTTCATCGATGCCGGGTTGTTTTCGTAAACATGGGCATGGATCCGCACCGTATCGGAATGGCTTAGATAATCTTCCACGGCCTGCTTGATAGCTTCGGACATGATGCCCTGGTTCCAATATGGCTCTGCAAGCCAATATCCCAGTTCTGCGTTATACCGCTCAACGTCCGTACCTCTGATGAAGCTGATATTTCCTACTGCTTCGTGATTTATCTCAATGCAGTAATTGTTCTGTTCGCTTTGTCCTTCAACAAAACTTATGAATTGCTCTGCATCCTTTTCCGTATAGGGATAAGGAAGAGCATCACGGCAATTGTCCCAAATTTTTTTATTGTTCAAGTATTTTGCCAGTGCCGGTATGTCCGCTCTGGTCCAAGTTCGTAGTTTGAATGATTTAATTGCTTGGATTTTATTGTCAGACTTCAGGTATCGGATTACCCTGCACGGATTCCCGACAGCTACACAGTTTGCCGGGATTGATTTTGTCACGACACTTCCGGCACCAATCACACTTCCTGTTCCTATTGTTATGCCGGCAAGAATTATACTGCCGCCACCAATCCACACATTGTCCTCTACGGTAATAGGAAGAGACCGTGTACGGAAAAATAGTTCGCCCGAATTTTCATCCCAGTTCTCGACGAATCTTTCGTTGTAGTCTATCGGATGTGTAGCCGTATAGAACTGTACATTGGGGGCTATCAGAACCTGATTCCCTATACGGATATGATTCTCGTCCATCATTGTACAGTTGTCATTGATGACAGACTTATCCCCAATGAAAATATGCTTTCCGCACTGGCATAAGAAATTACGTCCTACTGACGACCGCAGACCTATGCTCCCGAGCATATTTCTTAAAATACCGCTTCTCTCAGAATCTTCCAAGTCCGGGCTGTCAAGTCTGGCAAGACAGGCTTTGGTATTCGAAATCATTTCAAGTACCTCCGGGTTCAGACTGTTGCAATATTCTCCGGACATGAATCGGTCGTAATTGCTTGTATGATGTTGACTGTGTTCTTTCTCCATGCTTTTCTTTATTATGCCCCTAAAGATACGCATAATCCACAAATTCACTGTATTGGATTAACCTTTTTGTTCTTCTGAATCATAGATTAAATAAAATAGGGAAAACCTTTCGGCTATATCCGTCAGGTTCTCCCTTACTTACATCTTGTTTTTCCAAATAGCAGTTGCGATTAGTTAGAGTTAACTTACCAGAATGGCATCCTGTATTTCCACCTCTGATGGCAGACGGGAAAGCAGGAGTTCCGCCATGGCTCCGTTCTGCGGAATCAGTGCCGGGAAATCCGTTCTGCCAGGCTTATATATCTCAGTTGCTACATTATACAAGTCCCAAGCAGTAACCTGTCCCTTTTCGCGGACCAGTTTCAGCACCTCTTCCGTGAAGATGGAAATCTGGCTCTGGTTCAACGGGTAGGTTTCAACCGAGGATGACAGGTTCCTGTCCGAACTGTCATGGGAGACACGCAACGCTGTCAGTAGACCGATATACATATACACTTCTTCCAGTGAGACGATTCTGCGTTTCAGCCGCTGAATGCGTGCAATGTCCTCGTTCATGTTCACTTCGAAATTGGCAAGCCATCCGTCCACCGTCTCGAATACACCTTCCGTTGTCACCTTGTTCTTTCCATAGTTGCAGATGCTCCTTTCCGGCGAGAGGATACACTGGTTATGGCATATCTTCACGCATGGGCCTATGGCCGCCTGTATGCCATCCTGATGGTAGGCGACGACCAGCGTAGTTGTCAGCTCGTCCGTTTCCCAGTCCTTGATTCGGATAGTCGCGAAGATGCGTCGGAGGATGTGGGCTTCCACTGCCTTTTCACCGTGTGTCTGTTCCACCTGCGGGAGAATGCTCACCCCCGGCTGTGTCTTGTTCCTATTCTGGGCCGCGAAGATTTCCTCTACCTCGTAATCGAGATTATACTTCTCGCAAATGCCCATCATACGCTGCAGGACCTGATAGTGATAGATGCCCTGGACAGGCTTGCCGTAGATATCATTCTCCTTGTAGGTACGCTGGAGAGTTTCAAGGTTCATTACTTCGATTCCGTTGTTCTGAAAATCAAACTGCTGTTGCTTTTCCAATACTGCCAATGCTTCCATAATCTTGAATTTTATAAAGTTAATACTATGATTGTCTGTCATTTTTCAGGTATGTATCTGCCATCCGTGGAACGGTTGCAGCGTTACGGCGAAAGAGCGGTCCGGTATGCCGTGATAGAGCAGACCGCCTACAATGCCGATGCTTCCGTCGGGATAGCGTTGTGTGAAACCGAACGAATAGGGAGCATGGTCATAGTAGAGCGAAATCTCGCTTGGATGATCGGGATTGTCTTCCCAGCTCTTCAGTCGGTCCAGACAGTTCTGGAGTGAGGTGTCACCGATGGATTCGGCATAGCGTTTTACATTCTGGAAATGTTCTTCATTCAGGATTTTCATGACTCATTGTATTTTATCTGTTAAACACGTCCGGCTCCGGGAGCCGGTATTTTTTATTTCTCGCCTGCCTGACTGTCCCGTGGCCGTACCCGCAAGGTTTGGCGAAAGAAAATACCGCAGCCATCGGCGAGGATGATTTTCTTTCAGCCAACCCCGCAGGGGCCTGACCTTGTCCGGGTACATTGGACACGGGACTACCTTTGCAGGGAGGGAAATAAAATATACAAGGGGTATATGCTGTAGTTTTCCGTACATGTTATGGTGATATTCTCTCTGATTTGTTCGTCATTGCCGGAGGAATGGTGTACTTTTGCAAATCCTAATTTGAAAATCATGGAAGATTATATAAAGAAAGCTGCGGATGCTTTCCTTGTGGAGCGTCCGTATGGTATGCGTGTGGATTACCGTAAAGGAGGATACGTGCTGTTCAACCGTAACCTCAATGTGTTGGGCAATAAGGAACATGCCCGTCTTGAGGAATTGCCTTTGGAGGATTTTGATGTGGACGAGATTTCCTTGGAAGGGGAAATCATAAAGGAACATGCGGGTTTTACCGACGTGTTTTTCTATTCGGATTGTACCAACCCCTATGCAGGGTATGTGCTGGATCTGAAGAAGCTCAAGGTTTACAATCAGTATATGTTCCCGCTGGCTATGGTACTGAACAGAAAGTTGTAACAGGGATTATTCGGACAAAGTATTTGGAGGGCATGATTGCTCTTCAAACCAATTCTTTCGCCGCAGGTTCAGGAAAACGAGAGGGAAGTTTACGGATAGTATGTAAACTTCCCTCTCGTTTGTTTTGTATTTCCTGTATTCGGACGATAACTACAAGATTGAAAAACAAAGAAATAGTTTCTTGTTGATTATAAACGTGCTATATACCTTTGTTGAATAACATTAGTGTACCGTTAAAATCGGGACACTAATGACTACTTAAAATTAAATACTAAATTTGATGCATATATTATCGAATATAAAAATAATCTGTTACGTTTTAGACTTTAATTCGTATTGTATTATATGAAACTAGATAGTTTCATTTTATATAATTAATTTATTTGTTACGTTTTAGACTTTAATTCGTATTATATAATATGAAGCCAGATATATTAACATCATCATTCATTGATTTGCGTGAAAAATTACACCACATCGCTTTAAGATATTTGCAGAACGATGAGGATGCTAAAGACGTACTTCAAGACACATGGCTTAGGATTAAATTAAAATCATCTGTGTCGAATTCAGAAGAAGCAAAAAATAAACTTATTTGTGTGTTACGAAATGTATGTATAGATAAATTAAGAAAGAAAAAATTGCAAGCATTAGACGATATTATAGTTCCAGATGCATTACAATACGAAATGGAAGTCGATGATATTAAAACTTATGAGAAACTGTTACAAAAAGGATTAACTCCTTTACAACAGCAGATATTCAATCTCATTATCCACGATGGATATGATTACGAACAAATAGCCAAGGAGTTATCTTTAACAGTTGAAGCTGTGAGAATGAATATGAGCCGTGCTCGAAAAAAAATACGTGAGACCTATAAAAAAATTGAAAGATGAAACAGATTAATGAATTAAGCATAAAAGATATAGAGACTTTATGTCAGCTATACAATGAATGTAAACTATCAGTGTTGGAAGAATCTGAGCTAGAGTATTTATTGTTAAGTACATCATTCAGTTCAGAACTTATCAATGAGACTAGAAAACTTATGGGTATATCTCGTCAGATAAAATTTGAGAAAAAATCACAATATATAAGACGAACCGTCTACCGGAGATTTACTTGTTGGACATTAGGAGTAGCTGCAAGTTTAGGAATTATTGTTGGAATATTTCTATTAAAAAATTATTCTACTCCAAGAGATGACAGCTATTATATTGGCTATGTGGAAGGTAAGCCCGTAAATGAAGAAACAGCTCGTAATATGGCAAAAGCAGAAATAGTTAAAGTTGCATCATTCATTCAATATGTTGAAAAACAAAAATCTATAGAACAGGATAAGGTCAGAATATTTACAAATCATATAAATCAACAAAAATGAAACGTTTCTTATTAATTTTCTTTTTCGCTATTGTAGGTTTAACAGCTTACGCTAAACCTCCTAAGCTTAATGTGGAATGCCTATTTGATGGAAGGTATAATAACAACAAAAGCGTCACTATTTCCATTTATAAAAATAATGGCAATTACTATCGCGGAATTACAGTTAAGAACAATCAAAAAATAATCAATGATATAGTCAAAATTATGGAAAAGGATAAACATCGTTCAAAAGAATATTCAGACTACCAAGCAGAAGATGGACGATACACTTCCATTCAAATAGTCAACAATGGCGAGACTATCTATATAGGTCTGCAACGTGACAAATCAGGTGGCGCTTTTTTCTTTATCCAAGGAAAAGAAAAAGCTTTTGAATAATTAACTATTAGATATAAAGTAAAGCTATTTATGAAACCAATGATTATAACAATTGGAGGGTTATTCTTTGCTATTAATTTATTAGCTCAGAATGTCTCTGATTCAACAGCAATCAACTGGGAACGGGAACTTGAATTAAATGAAGTTGTCGTTGTGGCATCACGTACTGTAGTTAAACAGGCTCCCGACAGAATTATATATTTAACCAAGAATGATAGATTTGCTAAAGGGATGAATGGTATTGAAGTTCTGGATCGCATACCAAGAGTTTCAGTTGTAAATGATTTGGTAACAGTAGCAGGAAAAAGTTCCGTACGCTACATCATAGACGGACACCTGATGGAAATATCTGACGAATCCATGGTAATGCGTCTTAAAAATTTACAAGCTAGTGGAATTGAAAAAATAGAGGTATTAACAACACCACCAGCGAAGTATTCCACTGATAATAATGTTGCTTATATTAGCATTACTTCACGTAATGAATCATTAGGCACAAAAGGAAATGTATGGGCTAACGGTAACATTCGTGAATTCTTCAGTTATCAACTAGGAGGAAATATCTCACATACAACCCGAAAAATAGAATTATCGGCAGACGTAAATTGGAATGATTCAAAAGGCATCAATGATTTAGATCGATTTTATACTTTCCCTGAATACACGAAAATATCAAAACGCTCTACAAACTATACAAATCGGATTTTCGGGACAAATGGCCTGCTTAAATACAAGTTTACGGATAATCTTAATGCTGGTATTATACTTAATTATTATACCAGTAGACTGAATAGTAGCCTTAATGATATTACTACAGACCATGAAGCTGTATCGATATCTTCAAACTATTCTCCTTCTCGCCCAAATAATGCATTAACAATCACTGCCTTTTCCGATTGGGAGCTTGATACGAAGGGTAAGATGCTTAGCCTTACATATAATTATTTTAATAAGAGAGTAAAAAATTTTTCAGATGTAACAACGTCTGAAAGCAATGTAGAAACAAGATTAACTAACACAGGTGACAACAAATATCATATTCATTCAATGAAATTGGATGCTACCCTTCCTTTTCAGACATTCCGTATGGAAACAGGTTTAGCTATTACAAGCATCGGGAATAAGACTGCTTTGGACATTCACTATCTTGAAGACAATTCATGGGTACTTGACCCACAACAAACTAATGCATTCGACTATGATGAAAATACTGCTGCTGCTTATGTGAGTTTTGAGAAAAATTTTTCTGAGTCATTTTTTGGAAAGTTAGGACTTCGTTATGAATCTACCCGTACTAAAGGCTATCAGCGTATTAAAATGGATAGTAACAGAAATAGCTACAATTATTTATTCCCGACATTCAACTTCAGTTGGAATAGTAAAAATATGGGGCGTTTATCTCTTTCCTATTCAATGGGAATCACTAGACCAAACTTTAATGACTTGAATCCTTATAAATACTATACTACAACGAGTGACTATGTATCTGGCAATCCTGATTTAAAACCAAGTCTTGCTCATAATGCTGAAATAAATTACAGTTTTAAGGGTGTGTATGCGGTATTGTATAATTCATATAATAATGATGCTATAGGTTATATTACCCGATTCAATACCGATGGCTCCCAGTACACCATCCCAGAAAATCATATCAATAGCAATAAAACAGGATTATATGCATCCTATTACCGTTCGTTATTTGGATGGTGGAATATTAATCTAGGTGGTGAGGTATTCTGTATTTATACAAAATCAAAGCTAAAAGATTATAAAGAAACAGATGATACTAGTTGGAGTGGGAAAATTGATTTAAGTACATCATTTATTCTTAATCGGCAAAAAAATTTGGTATTGGATATCAGGTTCAATCACTATCTACCTTACCATGAAAGAATGCAACAATATAAAGCAATGTCATTATTAAACTGTAATATAAGATATACTTTACTAAACAATCGTCTTACACTTACCGCATCTATTTCAGATCCTTTCAGATGGAATATAACAAGATCCATTGCTCATTATAAGGGTTATAGTGTTCAAACACGCAATGATGTTCATGCTAGATTCTTTTCCTTCCGAATTTCCTATAACTTTGGTAGAAATAAGGTAAACAATGTATTTAGAGATACAAAAGAAAGAGAATCGAATAGAACATATTGACATAATAATATCAACAAATAAGAAAAATGTAAAATAAGTGTATTCACTTTCAGAATCATTACTTTCCTATTAAAGTTTAAAGTGGCTAAATAGCTCTTTGAATTTATTGAAATATAGTTAGTTATTTGTGGGGATTCATTGGATTTATTTTAGGATGTATGCCAATTTTTTGATCGGTTTTCTTCAAAAACATATTAAACGGACGAAATAATGGTAGATAACAAACGGTTGAATTTCTCCTGAAAGGTTTTTACTAACAAAACAAAAAATATAACAATGACTGCAAGATTGAGACGACATAAAGGAATGATAATCATAGCCATTATAGTGGTTTTTGTATTGTTTGGATGGCTATATCGGGAACTTCATTCGACAATTGTTTTTCAAAGCTTACAAGAGAGCAAATATCTGGGGAAGGTATCAGGAACAGACGGCAGCATAGAAAAGCTATACATTAAAGATCATACAGTAAAGTACAGACTGTCGTATATATGGGAGTGGCAAGAAGATGATGAAGTGGCAATTTTCATAAACAATTATGGAGATGTCATTCACAAAGAGGATTTGTGCTTTTGAAACTGGATGTCTATCTGGACGAAAGCAATTGCTGCTAAACTAACGCACGCCAGAATACTGTTATGGTTTACGTCGTATTTTACAGTCAAAAACGGATAAGTAGGTTATGCATTCTCTTTAATATTTTGAGGAGTAATGGCTATTGAAACCTTTATAAATGAATAGTGGTATGAAAAAATATATACCTGTCATACTAAGTATAATATTCTGCATAGTGTATTGCTTTTGTATCAGTCTGGTCAATATATACAGGCCTATTGTCCACATGGATATTTCAATAGGAATCCTTTTGCGATTAAGTGTAATAGTTATGTTCCTGACTTTATTGATAGGAATGCTAATAGTACAATTCACGAAAAGGAAATATTTGGCAGTAATTCCTGTAATCATACCTATTCTACTATGGGGTTCTTATATGAAATTATTTCCTTACCGTTCGTTTATCTATATGGGAATATCTGTCCTGATTTATTTTACATATATATCTATCTTATGGTTCTTTGGAAAAGAGAATAAGAAGATTAAGTTTAAATAAAGTATTTTCTGAACATTGGCTATATCACGGAAACAATTCTGATGCTTCCATGAGTTCGGCTTTATTTGAATTAGCTGTATTTCCGTCATGTAATAAATATTTCGCTTGATGTCGGAAAGAGACTTTCCACATTCTGATACATTTTAGAATGTGGGAAATGATTCAGTTCGCAAGTATCTTTCACTTTCCGGCAAGAAAAGCAAGATAGTCTGCCACAGCCTTATGGCACCCGGTGAAGTCAGGAGTACGGCGGCCTTTGTATTTCCTGAAACTTACCGTCCCGTTCCTGTCGATTGCCGTCACATGTCGGTTGAATGTCCCTTTGGTTCTGATATGGATGTCAAAGCCGTCCCTTCCGGTGATTTCAAGAAACATTTCTGCCGTTATTTTCTCACCGCTCAGGAATTTCCGCTTGTTCTCGTCAAGCTGTTGTTGCCATCTCTCTTCTTTCTCCTTTCTTTCCAGCTCTTCTTTTCTTTTCCGTTCCAGCCGCTTTTCTTCCTGCCTTTTTGCATATTCCTCACGGGCCTGTACCAAAGGGGTGGAGTCAAGACCGAGGGCATTGAATACATGGACAGACAAGAGGGGGATGATTTTTCCTTCCTCCACATCCTTCAGGGTGTTTTCAATCCAGTTCCTGCAATAGGTCGCCGCTTCTTCCCGGTGCCCCTCCTTGTCAAGAATTCTGCGTGAATACTGCCCGCAGGAAAAATGGACATCACCTATCTTGCAGATTACATGGAAACTGTCTTCACTTTCGTTTCCATATTCGTTTTTTCTTGCCAGCGAGATGAATACATTCTCCGCATACGGTTCAAGTTCCATGTATGGGGCAACGATAGTATTGCCGTCAAACTTGTATTTCAATACTTTTGTTTTCATATTTCTATTCAGTTTTTCTGTCGTTACAAATTTCATCTATTATCTCATTCTCTTTTCTCTCACCTTTGAGGAAGGCAAGCAGCCGCCGGAAAAAGAACGGGGCATGGTCTGTCCCCAGCTGTGAGCTTTCCCCGTTCCGGGTAGCGCATATTGCAAACCGTCCCAGTCCGAAACTGTCCTGTGGCGGTACGATATGGAATGACAGATTTTCCGTACCGTTGATATGAACCCCGCCATGGTAGGTATAGAAAGTCTTTGCGGCTCTACTGTCCGTATCAATGTCCACCCGGCTGTAGCCGCGGCGTTTCAGTTCTCTGATGATTTCCCTGTTTGTCATAATTGTATCTGTCTGATTGGATTTGAAATGTTCTGGTGTATGCTTCCCGTATTTGAGGATACGCCGTGTTCTGACATCCACTTCCGGTATGCCGTGGTATATTCCTGCCTTTCCCGTTCCAGACTGCTTTCCGTTTCCGGAGTATATCCGAGCAGGCGTATGTATCCGCCGTTGCAGCCTGTCAGTTCGCAGCGCATTCCGGCTGCCTCCAGTTTCCCGATGCGTTTCTGTGCCGTCTTCGCACTCGAATATTCCTTGGGCCAGAAATAATGTTCTCCCTGTGAGCCGTAAAAGTCTTCTCCGAGTATCATTTCTCCGATATGTCTCCGGCTCTCGATGAAGCCGAACCGGGCCTTGCCCAGTGCCTGGCGCATTGCCTTGTGTGCCGATCCTTCGGGATGGCGGAACACTTCAGGACTGTCTTTTCCCGTAATCTTCGGCAGTTCCATCCGGTACGGCTGTCTGTAGCTGCCGATTCCGAGCGTAAGGTAGAAGTTGGTGTGGAAATAGTCCGTCATAGGGTCGCTTTCATCGAAATTGTATGACATCACAAAATCCCTGACGTTTGTCATCACCTCCTTGGCCCGGTCGGTCAGACTGTCCGATGCCTGGATGTTGTAGTGGTTGATGTCTCCCTGTACCTTGCCGGATTCTTTTGTAAAAGCCTCGAAGTCCGCTTTCATCAGCCGGACAAGGATTGAGCTGTATCCGTCCCTGCGGACCGAGAAGGTGTATCTCGGATAGGTCTCCTTGAGCCATGTCCTGACCAGTTCCGTGATTTCCGGCGAGGACTGTCCGGTATAGTTACGCCCTTTCCAGCGGTATTCATTGTACACGTACTCGGTGTATTCCCTTGCGGTGGCATCCTGATAGTCGTGTTCATACCCTGTAGCGGCAGAGGAGACACCAGGCCTGTCTTTCCATATCTCGAAAAGTTTCTCAAACTCGGTGTTCAGTTTTTGCATGAGGACAGTGTCACCACCCTTGTCGGGGTGGTGAAGCATTGCCAGTCGGCGGTATTCCTTCTTCAGGTCCGCCAGTGAGTGTATGTTCTGAAAATAAGTCATGATCGTAGATGTTAAAGTCCCGCGAGACGGTTGATGAAATATATCTGCCAGTCCTGGTCGAGTCCGAGGTTGCTGCACGCGATCTCGAAGTCTTCGCTTCTCAGGTCGTTGTCCTCCTGAAGTTCCTGCAGGTTCCTTATCTCGTCGTCCAGGTATTCCTGTGCCTCTTCCTTGCCGCAACTGCATGAGTTGCAGATCAGGTCAATGATGTTCCGTGCCATATCCGTTGTCTTTAGTTGTTTGTCAGGTATATGTCCCGTTTCCCGTCATAGCTTTTGCCGTTCCACCACTCATCGGCGGCCTCGGCGAATGTCTGCCCGGAATCGTCTGAAGGGAAGTCGGACGCCTTGAGTCCGGTCAGGTATTCAAGAGCTTCGGTATTGTTGGACTTCCACCATTCCTGCATCTTTTCAAGAAAGGATTGTCTGGAGCAGGTCTCCACATTGTCCGCGCACCGGGAGCACCAGATGTCGTCGTCCACGTCACTGTGGTATTCGTTCGTGTTGACGTCCACCCATGCCTGTATCTCAATCTCTGCAGAACCGCAGTCGCTGCATACCCGAATTCTTGAATCGTCAGGGAGCTTGCGTCTGGCCTTGCCGTCATAGAGACTGACGGCCCGTTCCACCAGTTTTTCCCGGTAATGGTCCGTCAGTTCCGCATAGAACCGTTCGGAGGCTCCGAATACACCCTTGTCCGTCATCAGACTCCATTTTTCCCAAAAATGTGGGTACATTTCCTTGAAGACTGTCCTGCACTCTTCCTCACTCCAAGCATTCCACATGTAGTAGAAGAAGCTGGACACTGCATTTTCCGCTTGATATTTCATACTTCCGATTTATTTGAGGTTATACATTCTTGCAAAATGGCTGTTCACTTCGGGAATCCTTTTCTTGTAATAGGGCTGGTTGTCCCTGCACCAGTCCGCCAGTTCCTGTTTGTTCCTGAAAGGTTCCCTCCAGCTTTGCCCGCTCATGATCATTTCCACCTGCGGGGTCAGCTCTCTGATGAACGCTCCGACAGTCCATCCTTCCCGGACGTGTCTGTCCATATTGACTTTTGTTGCCATATCGTCTTTCATTTCAAGAGTTCCCGTTTGTATTTTCAAGTTGAAGCCTGACCGCTTCGTACATCTGATTAAGCCAATCTATGTTGCTGGCTCCAAGTTCGAAGGGAGCCTGGCTGCAAACCTCTTCCATACTGTCCTTTATTGTTGCCATTACGGTAAGATGTTTGTCAGTAACCTCAATTCCCGTAACATAACATTCGTATGGATCAGCATTATCGTCGAACCAGATAATCCATACAGGGTCTTCTCCGTTATCGGTAAGTTTGATTTCTTTCAGGCCGTGCGCATCAAGCAGTTGTCTGATGGCCTCGATTATGTCCTTCCGCAGTTCTTCAATCCTGTCTCTGAAACACATGGCCGTGTATCTTACCTTGCCTTTATTGTTCCGTTCCCTGACAGAGAGGATTTGCATGTCGGGGTGAGAGCCGAAATTCCAGTCTGTCACCTCGTCATCATCGCGGGTAGTGTGGATATTGCCTCCCAATACCAGACCGCAGTCTTCCTCTACCATTCTTTCCGCCTCGTCGCGGTCTTCCGCCACGACCTTGTAGGTACCCTCGAAGGCGTACCTTACTCTTACTTCGTACTTTGCCATAATTCTTATGATTTGATTGTTGTTAAATGAATTGTTTATGAAGCGACAAGAGCTATCCTTTCACCGAAAAAGGAGTCGCATACCCCGTACACATGCTTGATGGAGCATTCATATTCTGACCTTTCGTTATCAAGCCGGAATCGGAATCCGTGATAGTCCCTGACTTCCAGTTTCAGCCTGACATCCTTTTTGAGTTCCATCTCCAGGAGGCTTCCGCCGCCGTACATGGAGCTGAAGATGCCGCAGCAGTTGCCTTTGGGGATAATGACTTCCCCAAGCGAGAATCCGGCATCATAAAGTTCCTGCAGGTTTACCTTGCCGATATAGGTCAGCAGGTTGGCACCGCAGCAGGAGTTGATGAGTTCCTGGTAGAATTGCTTATAGGATACCTGTTCCTTGCCGTCCCTGTATTTTTTGTCGGGGAAACGGCCGTACACCGAGTAGCCTTTCTCCACCAGCATCTTCTTCACCTTGGCGGGATTGAGGTTCAGCGCGTCTATCATATCCCCGAAATAGGATTCCTTGTACCGGTAGCCTTCCTGCGATTCCAGCCAGTTGGAATTGATGCAGTCGTAGTTGGACAGCATCTCGACACGCACGAGGATGTCATCCGTGTTTTTGAGAAGTTCTTTCAGCGTGTCAGAGTCATTTCTGTCATAGATTTCTTCCCTGATTTCGTCTTCGTGTTCTTCAAAGAACTTGTCCACTTCCTCTTCCTCAAAGCCGTGGAAGCCGGTGCACTCATCCTTCAGCTTTGAGATGATTTCACGGACGCTTTCCCATTCGGCGTCACCGTACCATTCGTCCACTTTCTCCCACAGACTTTCACAGCTCCTTTCTTCCAGACACTTCTGGATGATGTCACGGCAGTTGTCGAGATTGTCGTTGTAGTCCACCCATACCAGCGTGTAGGACTTGTCCATGAGCGATTTCACGAATTCCATTGTCAGTCTTTCCTGTTCTTCCATTTCTGTTACCTGTGTACGGCAGGATTCTGTTTCCCGTACATGTCGTTTATAAATGAGAAGAGCGACCTTTCGGCCGCTCCCTTGTCATT
Source organism: Parabacteroides sp. AD58 (assembly GCF_023744375.2). NCBI lineage: Bacteria > Pseudomonadati > Bacteroidota > Bacteroidia > Bacteroidales > Tannerellaceae > Parabacteroides > Parabacteroides absconsus. The sequence goes on from NZ_CP146284.1 coordinate 1,493,703, forward strand.
CGTTCTCTTGCTTGAGCCTTTCATATTTCTCTGTTTCCATTTCCGTCTCGCCGTCGAAGTGGAAATGTGCCGTATGACCGTATCCGGTTTTAGGCTCACCGCCGCATTTGTGCAGGGCGGTATCTATTTCCCAGTCGGTATCACCGATTCCGAGGGATATGTATGTCCCTCTGAGCATACAACCGGCCAGCCTCAGTGCGGCATCCTTCCTTTGTTCCCTGCGGAGCCTGTCAAATGCCGCGAGCGCGATTTCCCGGTTGGGTATTTTTACCGTAGTTTCCATATCGTTTCATTTTCAGTTTGCCGTTTCCATGTCTTTTCCGTTGTCTTTCGCTGCCAGGACACCGAAAGGCAGGTCGAGTATCCTGTGGTTGAAACACAGTGTTGAATTGTAGTCCGTGCGTTGCCAGAGCGTGAAGCGGTCTCCGGCGAACGACCATCTGAAATAGCCTGACAGTGAGCCGAACTGCGGATTGACATTCCTGCTTATGAGGAAGCGGTTCACGTCCACGATGTGTCCCGCCGTCAGTAGTATGTTCAGTATTTCCACGAATGCCAGCTGCGAGTATGGGTCGATAGGCATTACAGGTCCTTTGAAGTTGATTTCCATATCTTTTGTCTTTTAGTTATAATTGTCATCAAATATCTCGTATCGGAAGGGAAGCATGTCGCAGTAGTAGCTTGATACGCCCGTGTATATCAGGGCATCTTCTCCCGTGTCCGCGTCTTCTTCCGTTTCCGTGACGGTATCCCCGTACAGGTCATGGTAGTGTGATACCATCATGTGCGGGTCATCCGTGGTGATGTCATATCCGTAACTTCTGCTCCAGCTTATGAAAAACTCCGTTTCTTCCTCTTCGAGCCTTTCAAGGGCATCCCTGATCTCGAAGAAGTTGGGACAGAGCCATTCACGGCTGATCAGTGTGTCCGGAATGTTTTCCCATTTCGGATACCGGTATTCCGGTTCCTTTTCCCCGGGAAACAGGTCGGAACAGGCACTCAGGAACTCGCCCATGTCGCTGTAGTCGGACAGGTGCAGCCAGTAGTCCCTGTAATCCTTTATGTCCATGAGATGCTGTGTGGTCACGGCAATCTCTGCATTGTTCAGATCCATATTACTTGTCTTTTATGTATGTGGATGCCGGGGATTCCATTCCACCGACCTCGACAAGGTGCCGTGTCCCGGCTGTGCAGGGTTTTTCGGGAAAATACCGCAGCTCCGCGAGGATGATTTTCCTGAAAACCGCCTGCGGCCTGACCTTGCTCAGCCGATGGGGACGCGGCTTACCTTTGTCGGTGGGAATGGAACTCCCGGTCTTCTTCATACGGTTCATATTTATTCTGTTATGCGCTGGCTTCCCCAGCTGATGTGTATTTTGCCTTCACTGTCCTGCGTGCGGATGAGCAGGCTGTCGATGACAGACATTGTGATGTCGAACTCCTCGAAGATTTCTGACTGTTCCTTGACCTCACCGGTCTTGATGAATTCGTTCAGACGCTCCTTGGTCAGTACCAGTGCCATCAGGTTCTGTTCGACCGAATCTTCGTAGGTGACGTAGTGGACATCCTTCATTTCTTTGGAATCGAGACGGATGAAACGGAAGTAGAACTGTTCCATACGGGGGATGTTCCACTGCAGGGATTCCAGTATCACGTCGTTGCAGGTAGGTATGTTCACGGAGCTGCTCAGGCTCTGCTGTGTGCATATCAGGATGCCGTTGATGGTGGAGTCGAATTCGGTCACGATGCTCTGTCGTTTCTTGAAGGCTACATCTCCCTTGACCACAAATACAGGTCTGTCGGGAAAATGTTCCCGGATATAGCTCTCGTAGAGGTCGAAGGCCGCCAATGTGGTACATCCGATGGCAACCTTACCCGGTATTGTCCTTATGAGCCTTTCAATATAGCGGGTCTTGGAAGGATAACTGTCACCGTAGTATCCCTCTATCAGGTGAGGTACCGAACAGGCTTTGATAAGCAGCTTGATCTGCCTCATGAGTCTCAGTCCTGCATCCTTTTTCGTGTCTCCCGTGTTATTGTAGTACAGCTCACAGATGCGGCAGAATTCCTCGATTATGACACGGTATACCTCGTGTTCTCCTTCCGAGGGACGGACGGTATGTGTCCGTATCCGGTATTTCTCTCCTGCGAAGTCCCTGAATTTACGGGTGATGACCGTCTTGCCGATAAGTTCGGAGAGTTCGTCCTTGTTGTACACGTCCTGGTTCTGTTTCTCGATGCCGAATACAGTGGCTTTCCCCGGACAGTGGCAGGCACGGAAAAGGACATGCCCCCTGAAGGCGGGGAACGGTGTTCCGTAATCCGGGTTGTTCTCTTCCTCTATCTCGTGGTCCCTGTTTTCGTGGTAGACCTGCGGGCTCCAGCATATCATGTTTACGGAGTTGTTGTAGAGTAGTTCGAACTGGCTGTACAGTTCCGCGATGTTGTTGCGGGTGGTTGTTCCCGTGTCGAGGATCTTGTACCTGAGCCTCCTGAATATGCACAGGATGTTTCTTGTACGCTGCGATGTGGGATTGGTGATTTCGTCCGACTCGTCGAAGACAAGGCACAGCTTGCCGGAAGTGCGTTTCACGAAACGCATCAGTCCTCTTTTCAGTTTCCGGAGCATGGAGGTGGAGACGACAAGGAATGTCCCTTCCGGTATGTTGTTGAGGTCGCCGGCGGTCTGTATTGTACGGAAGCGTTCCTTGTTTATGGTAAGGAACGGTATCCAGGTCATGTTGGTGGCGATGGCCGGGGCAAGTATGATGACGTTCTTTGCCTTTCTGAACTTGAGCAGGTATTTCGCCCTGTGATAGACGGCGGCGGTCTTGCCTGAACCCTGCTGCCAGTTCAGCAGGGCGTAGCGTTTCTGCAACACGAGGTTCAGGTCGTGTTTCTGCAAGTCCGTGAATTCGCAGACTTCACCGTCCTTGTTGATGAATGTGGTGCGGTCCAGGTATTCCTTCAGGCCGGCATCTTCCCGCATTTCCGCAAACTGGAGATTCTGGGTCTCGTATTGCCTCTGTTTGCGCCGTATCAGTTTACTGGCGGCACGGATCTGCCGCATGTTCTTTTCTGTGACGTTTTCCGGCATCGGGAGTTCGGCCCTTCCGAGTATGAGGTCGTTGATGCCTGCGGCCTTGTGCGTGACCTTGTCAAGCAGACGCGGGGCATATTGCTTCAGCTTGAAGCCGTAGGATGTCTTCACCAATGCCACTTCCTTGCGCGGCACCACGTTCTGCGAGGTGATGTACCTGCGGATGATGCCGAGAACCTTGCCGGTGGTCAGCTTCTTGCGTTCCCATTCCTTTATCTGTTCCCGGGTGGCATTTTCCGGCGGTTTCTGGTTGCGGAATTTGGACACCAGCGCCTCCGCCTTTTCGACATGCCTGTTCAGCACGGCATGGGCTTTCAGCTCGTACATGTATTTGGCGAGCCTGTACTCGAACTGTTCCAGCTCTTCTTTGTCTATATGGTTGCACTCCCGCATCAGCTGGAGGCGCAGCCGGTGTTTCATTTTCCGCACTTCGGCTATGCGTTTCTTCAGCTCATCCATGCTGACAAACTCTTCCGCGTTGTAGGGCTGCATTTCAATATGGAGGGAACGGCGGAGGAATACCATGATTTTTGTTGCGAAATTCTGCACGCCCACCGTAGAGAAGGCTGAATGTTCCAGCCTGGTCTGGCCGATGAAGGAGAAATTCGAGTTGATTTTCGCCACGCGTGTCTTTTCCCAGAACTCGTTCTGCATGAAGGAGAGAGGGACGATGACCATCAGGATTCCGGCAGGGTTGAGCACGTCATAGGCCTTGTCCATGTAGAATTCCTGCGACAGCCTGTAATCAAATTTCAGGTTGAAGGGCGGATTTCCGACAATGATGTCGAAACGCTGTTCGGGATTGTACAGCTGTATGTCGCATTTCTCGATATGAGCTTCCGGGTAGAGGTATCTGGCAACGGCCACCGCCTTGCCGTCAATGTCGAATCCGTAGGCATTGTGCAGGTTGGGCAGATGGTTGAAGAAGTTGCCCATGCCGCAGCACATGTCAAGTACCATTTCCGCCGATGTCGGAGAAAGGGTCTCCACCATGCTCCGGCATATGTCGTGCGGGGTGAAGAACTGTCCCATCTCGAATTCCTTCTTGGCCTCGGCGTATTCATGGTAGCTGGTGAAATCCGCCTGCCTGAGGTTGTGCAGTCCTCCGATTCCCGTGTAGCAGTTGTAGATGCTTTCCTTCGAAACGAGGTCCTTGCCGGAGTCTATGGCGAAAAGGATTTTCTCGTTGATCTCGGCACGCCTGTCCTGGGGAATCTGTTGGGGTATGATGGCATACATGTCTTTTCTTTTTTAATGGTTGGAAACGAAGACACCCCGCAAGGATGTCTTACGGGGTGTCTGAATAAGTATTTCATGAATCACTCTTCTCTGAGTGTGATTTCATCCAGCCGCAGCCTTCTGTAGCAGTTCTCTGCGGCCTGGCTGTCCTTGAAGCGTACGTCGATGCGTCCGTTCTTGTAGAACTTGATCTGTTCTGCGTTGCTCAGGGTGAGGTTGTACCATTCGGTTATATCCACATCGCGTCTGTCAAGGCCGATGACCATACCGCTTGAACCGTTTATCACGTCATCTGCCCCGTATGCGATACCTTCGCAGAAAATGTCCACTTTCCTTCCGCAGTCATACGAGAACTCATATTCCCGGTGGTATTCCAGATGGATGCTGTCCCAGGACACGATGTCAGGGAAAGTTATCTTGTCCTTTTTCAGTTCGGGCTTCACCTTGCTCCAGCGGGAAGGCTGTACCGTTTTCAGGAAACGGGCCAGCAGTTCTTCCTCTGCGGTCTCACGGAAACTTTTTCCGCCGAGGTGTTCAATGACCATGTCCACGTAAGTCTGGTAGACCGGACGGAATCCCATGCGCATGGCCTTCTCGTCGATTACAGGAATGGGTACGTCTACATTGTAGGTCCTGTTGAAATAGGAAATGATGCGATTCGCGAAATTCGCGTTGGCATTGCAGTTGTTGTCCGCAAGCTCGTTGATGAGGTCAAACGGTTTGAATTCGTTGTGGGTATAGTCATCCTCCCCGCTGTTGTTGAAATAGAAATTCCGTATGGAGACCTTACCGTTATCCTCATACTTGAAGCTCTTGATTTCCCGGTACCGTTCCGCTTCTTCCTTGAAGATGGCATACCAACGGTCGATACGGTCAAGCGTCTTGTAGAGCTGGTCCTGCTGGAGCTGGCAATACTGCCTGTCCTGTTCTGTAATCTTGTCCTCGTTCCTTACTTGCACGTTCAGGATACCTGTGAGCAGGTCAGTGTGGCTGCCTGCTGTTCTTGTTGCTGTTGTCTGCATAACTGTATTGTTTTAGAGATTGTCAATTTCGGGTTTGATACGGTAACAGTAGGTGATGTGGCTGTCCATGTCCTTGACCAGCTTGACCTGTTCGGGATAAAAGTTGAGACGCCGTTCCACGGCCTGGACATCTATTTTGTCCCACTCGTGCTGCGGCAGGAACCGGTTCTCATGACGGAAACACCAGAGAACGATATGGTTTTCCTGGTTGCCCTTGAACACGGTCCCTTCATAGTCCTTCAGGAACTGTAGGAAGTCCTCTTCGGTCCTGAAAGCCTTGTCGAAGCCTTGGTACAGGTTACGTGCGTCCGGACCCGTGTTTTTTGTCAGATAATACTGTCTCCATGTCTCAGTGGTGAAATCGCCGTAGAGAGGGTCAGGTTCGGAATAGGACCATAACGGCACTTTTGCCGTGAATGCAACGGCACCGTTGGCGCACGCACCGCAGTTGCCCCAGTCTTGGAATATCCCTTCCGTCCATCTGACGAACTTCAACTGGAGGGGGTCAATATGGTGGAAGGATCCTCCGCTGACACTTAAACCGATACCGTCATACTCTTCCCATATGAAAGGGATATAGGGGATTTCACAGATGGAAATCAGTCCGTCCGTATTTTTGCGTTTCTCGATGAGGGCGTTGCCGTAATATTTCCCGTATCTGTCCACATAGATGAGTCTGTCACCGACCTGTGGAATCTTTTCAGAGCGTGTCCTTTCTATCAGTTCCACATAACCGTTGGCCATATCCACGTCCTGCTGTGTCAGCCGGTGTTCATGATCGTACAGAATGTTCAGTGGTTTGAGTGTTTCCACCGTGTACTTGTTCTTTGTTGCCTGTAACATAACATTTGATTTTTTGTTAGTCCGGCTTCTGGGGCCGGAGTTCCCATAACTACAGGCTTAAAAAGGTCGTGTTCCGTACATGCAAGGCTTCGGGAAAAAATACCGCAAGCCCTCCGGGGCGAGGATGATTTTTTCCACGAACCCGAAGGGCTTGGCCTTGCTTGTACGAGAAGAACACGAATTACCTTTGCCTGTGGTTATGGGGACTCGGCTGCGGTATGACTTCTCCTTTTGAGGTATGTTTGTGCGGTGAGATTATGGCCTTTTTATTCGGCCTTTTCAGAAAGAAATGTTATCTTTACAAATGAAATAATGAGTTGTTTGAAAGCATGAGAAATATAGCGGTTCGGAACAGTCCGGCTTTTTCTTATCCATTACAACAAATTTAGAAATATATAATTATTCTAAGAAAGGAAATAACATAAAATTACTTATTCTATTACATGTGAAACTGTTTTAATGTTTTATATATAGAGAGTTATCTTTTGCATACTGCCCCTGACAGAATATAGGATACCCGTATGCAAATGTTGGTTCATTTGTAAAAGGATTATTCAGGTAATTTTGCAATTCATTAAAAGATTTGCTGATATTTGCTGTTTGTCTTATATCAGTCACAGTCAGTAGAATAATTTGGGATTCTTTTAGAACTTCTTCACGTTGTTTTTCTTCAAGATACGGTCCTTTTAATGCTGATAAGACTTCTTGATAATTGAATCTGCTTGCAATTAAAAAATACGCACTTGTGCCATAAGTCAATGAACGGACAAAAACAAGTTCGTTCAGATTAGAAGGAGTTTCTATAAACAGTCCATTTTCTGGCGTATCCATAGATACCGTGAAATTTTTATGTACAACTTTCCCAACACATAAACTTTCTATGTCTTTCAGGTCTAAATTCTGTTTCCCTACCTCTATCAGAGTTTTGGCAAAATCATCATTGTCATCAATACAGTACCACAGATCATTTAAATTTTTCAATTCCGCTAATTTTGCTATATATGGTCTTTTGGGGAATCTGTGTTTCTCATATTCTTTTGAACTAATCGCATCATTCATTTTTTTCAAATATTTATTTAACCTCGCGTCATCCAAATAGGTAATATATGGATCCTGGAAATTAAAGTAAAGATTGATGTTTTTTTTCTTTTCCATTATCTCTTTATCAAAAGAAGTGGCAAAAGTATTTTTAGGAAAAACAGCACCCACATAAATTCGCGGAGGATTGGCGTTGCACCACCATCCTTGTATTCCAAGGTATCTGCTGCTTATGTCTATTTCATAGTCATTACTTTCATCAATGAGAATATCCCATTGAGGTGAAGTATTGATTGTTTTGTCTTCCAGAATCTCAATAAGCCTGTATTTTGTTCTGACAGCATTTGCATGTGTGTGAATGTTGATTGATTTTTCTACTTTTATGATATATTCATGTCCATACTCGTAAATAAACCCTGTTATTCCTTCAAATGGTAATCTTGAATATTCACGTTCGCCTTCTTCCTTGACAAGCAGACATTCTATAGGCTTACTACTACCCAAAGGAATATATGTACTTGTTTCATGAGAAATATACATTTTGACGATTTCTTGTTTATCCTCAAGTTCATTATTCTTGTCACACCCAATGAAGTTGGATACACAAAGGAAGAGCATAAAGATTTTGAGTAAAATTTTCTTTTTCATATACTTAATCTAGGTCTAATTTATGTAAAATGATTATTCGTAATTATTGTCAGAATTTCATATGTTTTTTTGAAAAAAAATTCATTCAGTAAAATGCGTACCTTCTTAAATAACAAAAGTAAAACTTTTATTATTTAACGCAGAATGGAAAAAATATCCCTATTTAGAAATGTTAAAACATCAAAATATACATTCCAAAAACAATTTTCATAAAGTATCTTTTTATTTTTTAGTAGAAGTACTTAAGATTATAGATACGATTATTTTACCGTATAGAATTGAAGGCATTTTGTCCATTTGACGAATATCAACAAGCAGGTAGCGATATGTGCAAAGCTCCCTGCTGATGCTTAAACCGGTATCGCCATACTTTTTTCAGATGAAAAGGAGGAGTGTAGATAGAAATTAGCCTGCTTATTTCCTTCGGTTTTCGATGAGGGATACCATAATACTTTCCGTACCTGTCCACATAGATGAATCTATCCCTGATTTACAGAGTCTTTTCAGAACGTGTCCTTTCAATCAGTTCCACACAACCACGTTCTGTTGTGTCAACCAATACCAGTTGAGCATTCAACGTTTTTTCTACCGTGTACTTCTTCTTCGCTTTCTATAACGTAACATTTATAACATTTGATTTTTTGTTAGTTCAGCTATGGTATGGCTTTTCCTTTGAGATGTGTTTGTTGGATGAGATTGTGGCCCTTTTATTCGGTCTTTTCTGAAAGAAATATTATCTTTGCAAATGAGATAATGAGTTGTTTGAAAGCATGAGAAATATAGCAGTTCGGAACAGTCCGGCTTTTTCTTATCCATTGCCCGTTCTCGTGCGAGTTTGCTCCAATCTGTTGATAGTCAAATAAAAACTATCTTATTACAACAAATATAGTGAAAATATTGGCCCATACAAAAAAAAGACTTGCCTGCGAACAGACAAGTCTTCTTTTTATTCTTTAAACCGAATATTTATGCTTCTGCTTTGATTTCCTTTACAGAAACGAATGAACGGTCTTCTTTTCCTTTGTGGAATGTTACGATACCATCAACCAAAGCATACAAAGTATGATCTTTTCCCATACCTACGTTTGCTCCCGGATGATGAGCTGTTCCTCTCTGACGTACGATGATGTTACCTGCTTTTGCAACTTCACCACCGAACAACTTAATACCTAATCGTTTGCTTTCTGATTCACGGCCGTTCTTAGAACTACCAACACCTTTCTTATGTGCCATTTCTTCTTACTCCTTTTAAACGTTAAGCAACAACTTCTTTAATCAATACTTCTGTGAACTGCTGACGGTGACCGTTCAATTTACGATAACCTTTTCTTCTCTTCTTGTGGAATACCAATACCTTGTCACCCTTTACAAGCGGAGAAACTACTTCACATACTACTTTTGCGCCCTCTACTACCGGAGCACCAACTTTTACTTCGCCGTTGTTATCAACCAATAATACTTTGTCGAATTCAACAACTGCGCCATTTTCAGCGTTCTGAATATGGTGAACGAACAATTTTTTGCCCTGTTCTGCCTTGAACTGCTGACCGTTAATTTCTACAACTACGTACATCTGTCTTTTTATCTTTAAACAGGTTAGGTCCCGGGGGTGAGTATTCTTTCTGATACTGCTTTTCTACCCTCTGCGGAAAATCGGATGCAAATTTAGAGATTAATTATGAAACCAACAAACTTTCAGGGTTTTATTTTCCGTTTTTTCTTTTTCTTCTCTATTGCATGGCGCAGATTCGGAAGTCGTTGTCTTGTTTATTTCTACAGCATCAGGCTTTCTCTTCACTGCCCAGATACTTCCATACCAACGAACTAAAGGCAGCACCTACCAGCGGAGCCACGATGAACAGCCATAACTGACTTAATGCCTGCCCGCCTTCCATCAGCGCCGGACCGATGCTTCTTGCCGGATTGACGGAGGTTCCTGTTATAGGAATACAGACAATATGTATCAATGCCAACGTCAGACCTATCGCAAGTCCGGCCATATTTCCGGCACCTCGTTTCTGATCAGTCGCACCCAAAACCACTAATACAAATATGAAGGTAAACACAGCCTCGGCCAAAAACGCCTGAGCTGTTTCTCCCACATCGAAGGAATTCGCACCCGTCATCGTAGGTCCGGCATGGCCTCCGGTGCTGACTAAGGCGGCAAGGATTCCGGCTCCAACGATAGCTCCAATCACCTGAAACAGCATATACATCAACGCATCTTTGCTTTCCATCCGACCACTCATCCAAACACCAAGTGTTATGGCTGGATTAATATGACAACCTGAGATTCCTCCAATACAATAAGCCATGGCTACAACAGAAAGGCCGAAAGCTAAAGCCACACCAATTGTACCTGTACCCGCACCCACCGTATCAGCTGCGCTACCTGCAAATACCGCACTACCGCATCCCAGCAATACCAAGACCATAGTGCCTACTAATTCAGCGATATACTTCTTCATAATTCATTGATTTATTATATCAGACATAAGATCTTATTATTTATATAACAGATTAAATGCCAAGAAAGATGTAATAAAACACCTATTTAACATATCAAAAAGAGTATCATAAACTTATTCTAACCTCATAATAGATAATTGAATAAGTGTTGTTTTTTCGTTTAAACTTCTTCTATTTTTAATTGCATCACATTTGTGAATTAATCAATTCATAGATATAAATTAATCAATTCACTAATATGATTTAATTGATTTACAAATATGATTCAATTAATTTTTAAGGAATTTCCCCAAAAAAGACAGTAACCGCGCAAAAGATAGCCTGCATTCCTTCTTTTATTAGTCGGAGAACGGCTTTTAGACAGCAATAGAAAACTTGACATAAATCAAAAAAACAAATAAAAAGGCTCTTTGCATGATGTATTTTAACGGAATAACCGACCCGAAAGACCTGGCATTTGCACTACTTTTGCTTCACAAGAACATTTAAAGTCTATTTACTATGTCAAACAGAAGAACATTTTTGAAAAACATCTCTCTCCTGACGTTAGGAGGTCTGGCCAGCCAACAGATGCTGGCTTCTAATTCAGTTTCAGAAGTTTTATCCAACCCCGGATCAGTAACCAATACTGCAGCCAAGAAACAAATGGGATTGCAGACCTATTCTTTAGGCCAGGAATTATTAAAAGATATGCCGAACGGATTGCAGCGTCTGGCTAAAATGGGATTTACCGAACTGGAAATATTCGGTTATAAAGAAGACAGCGGTAAGTTTGGCGATTATTCGGCTGATAACACCACATTCATTGCACCAAAGGATTATAAGAAAATGGTAGATGATGCCGGAATGAAAATCACGAGCTCACACCTTTCACCGTCGTTGGGCGATTACAGCAAGGAAAACATGGCAAAATTCGAGGAATTCTGGAAGAAAGCTACCGATATTCATGCTGAACTGGGCGTTAAATGCATGGTACAGCCGAGTCTACCCCGAATTGAAAACGAAGACGATGCCAAACGCGTATGCGATGTATTCAACCGGGCCGGCGAGATAACAAAAAGCGCAGGTATTCTTTGGGGCTACCACAATCACAGCAATGAATTTAAGCGTGTATTGAAAGCCGGAGAAAAACCGGATCCAAACCGGAAGCCGTGGGATAAACCTCAGGGTACTTATATTGAAGAATTGTTCTTGAAAAATACAGATCCGAGCAAGGTTATGTTCGAACTGGACGTTTACTGGGCAGTCATGGGTCAGCAGGATCCGCTGGAATGGCTGGAAGATTATCCTGACAGATTCAAATTACTGCACATCAAAGACCGTTGGATCATCGGCGATTCCGGTATGATGAACTTCCCGAATATCTTCAAGAAAGGATATGAAATCGGTATCTTAGGTTATTATGTAGAACTGGAAGGTGACCGGAAAGGACGCACTCAATTCGAAGGCGTTGAGAAGAGTGCCCAGTATCTGCAAAGCGCAGATTTTGTTAAATAACGCACATCAGGTATAAACACACATATACATTATAAAATAAGTTCACAAGGTTCGTTACGTTAGAATGACTCAGAACCTTGTGAACTTTTTATTTTCTCCCTTTACAGACGAAAAAGATTATTTGCTGGTAAAGCGATATTCACCGGAGCCGACTTCGACAACCAGTTCAGTTTCGGTATTACTTACCTGATGAACGCCTGGATGTGAAGTGACACTCACGCCATACGCTTTAGGAATCCGTATCACAGCCGTCGTATTGCCGGGAACCACCACGCGCCAATCCAAACGATTGCCATCACGTGTCCAGTCGCTTTCAATCTTTCCATAGACCGATTCATACGAAGCCTTGACATGATTCAAACCTTCCGGGAAAACCGGAGCCATTTCGATTTTCTTAAAGGCCTGCGCATCGTCGGCACATTTGATACCGGCCAGGTCTTCATAATACCAGATCAGCAGATCGCCCAGCAACATCACATGATTGGCAGAATTCATGGCAGGATCGGCCGTATCACCGTTCCAAAGTTCCCAAATCGTCGTTGCTCCTCTGTTAATCATATAGCCCCAGCTTGGATAGGTCTCGTTTGTCACGATCTTCAATGCCAAGTCTTTCCGTCCGTATTCCGTCAGACCACGCATCAAATGCTGGATACCCAATACACCTGTGCTGACGTGACCGCCGAAATCGTCTTCCGTCTTGCGCACAATATTATCGAACACTTTCTGTTCAAATCCTTCGGGAACCAGGCCTAAACGCAGGGAAAGAATATTGGCCGTCACCGTATTGTTGCCATACTGAGCCGTCTCCCGATTGAAATACTTGGCATTGTAAGCCTCTTTCATTTCAGCTGCCAGCTTCTGATAGGCCGGAATATCAGCCGTCTGCCCGCAGAGCTCGGCAAACTTAACCATCTTGTTCAGCAAATCATAGTAAACCGTCGTGCTCAAAATCGCGCCATCCGTCTTACGGGCCGGATCCTGCGAATGAATCAGATGCTGTTCTTCGGGCGGCATACACCAGTCGCCGTACGTATCATTAACAATCACGCCGTCTTTCAATGCCACTTCTTCCATGTGCTGCATCCAGCGTTTCATCGAAGGATAGTGTTTCCGAATAGCACTGTCATCACCAAACTGGCGGTAAAGCATATCCGCTACATAGAAATAAGCCGAAGGCCATGTTACATCGTCGGCATATATTTCCCAATATTTCGGAGATACCACCGAAATACTTCCGGCCTCATTCTGCGAATCTTCAATATCCTGTAACCATTTATTATATAAAAGCGCGTTATTGAACAAGTAAGCCTCGCCACTGGCGCCTGTAGCCCGGTCGCCCAGCCAGCCCAGGCGTTCATCACGCTGCGGACAGTCGGTCGGCATACCGCGGTAATTACTGCGAATGCCCCAGAATGCATTCTTATGGATCTGATTGACCAACGCATTCGAGCTCTCAAACTGACCGGTAGTAGACATCGCGTCGTACACCACATAACCGGCAAAATCAGTAGTCGAAGGCTGATAATCCAGTCCGCTTACCTCTACATAACGGAAACCATGATATACGAAGCTCGGATGCCAGGAGAATTCACCATCAGCTGCCGGTGTATAAATATCCGTCACCTTAGCCGAACGCAAATTCGCCACATACAAAGTAGTATCCGGATTGAGAATCTCGGCAAAACGGAAGGTTATCGGCTGATTATCCTTGCCTTTAAGCTTAACGCCCAGCCAGCCCACCATGTTCTGGCCCATATCCAGGATAAACTTCCCATCCGAACGGGCTATTACGTTTACAGGAACCACCGTATCCTGCACCGCCAAGTTCGGGTTCGGCTGCGCCGTCAGCTTTCCTCCCGGCTCTTTCATCAGATCAGCCGTTTTCCAGGCCGAGTCATCAAACGAAACAGTATTCCAGCCTTTCAGTTCCTTCCGGGCATCATATTCTTCCCCGTCAAATTCATTGTTGGCTACAATCGGTCCCTGCGAAGTAACTTTCCAACTCGTATCACTGACAACCTGATCCATACTGCCGTCGGTATATTCGACTTCCAGCTGAGCCAACAAAGAAGGCAAACCCGTCGTCAGCATACCTGGAACACGCATCGAGAAGTAACGTCCGTTTCCTAAAACGACGCCCAACAGATTCTCTCCCTGCTGCAACAAATCAGTGACGTCATATACATTATAATATACACGCGATGTATAAAGCGATGGCATCGGAGCAAAGACATCCTTGCTGATCCGCTTCCCATTCAAATAAGACTCCGAAGAACCCAATCCCGAAATATACAGCACAGCACGTTTTACTTCTTTACTGACCTGAAATGGCTTTCGCAGATAACGGGCCGCCAACCTTGTGTCTCCCTGGTCTTTCTCGCCCGGATTACTCAAGGCATTCTCGCCAATCCACTGCCCTTTCCAGTCGTTTGCATCCAGCATCGCCATGCCCCAGGTCTGGACATCACTCCATTTTCCGGAGCCCTGATTTGTATCTACCTTTACCCGCCAGAAATAAGGTTTCTTCGCTTGCAGCTGCTCTCCTTCATACGCAATCCAAAGAGACTGATCTGATTTGACATCGCCCGAATCCCACAACAGATTCTTGCCGGCTTTCAGATCGTCTGCCGAAGCCGCCACCTGAATTCGATAACCTGTCTGGACCAAATCCGGCTGTCCGGCATGTATCTGCCAGGAAAAACGAGGATGAGCCACATCAATACCTTGCGGATTATTTTTCATCTCGACCTGCAAATGATTTACCTGTACAGAATCGGATGTCGGGTTACAGCCCATCATTCCCGCCAAGGCTATACACATACCACACAAAATGATCTGCTTTTTCATTTATAATAGATTTAGATTGTACATATAATGTCAAAGAAACGGATAATAATCCATACTCAACTTTAAATATTGACATGTTAACTATCTATTTTGACACAAATAAAAGTATTCATAGATAAATTCGGTTGTTTGGTCGATTCTTTTTGAGCATAAAAACAGATTTCAGGTAATTTGTATTTTCAAAGATAAAAGATTAGACAAATGATGAACAAGACTATCAAAACAATGATCGTTTCCGGACTCTTCCTCTGTACGATATCCGCTACAGCACAAGAAGAATACAATGAAATGCGACCTCCGTTTCCGCAGCAGGAAGAAGGGAAAGCGCCCTTTAAGGAAGTTCCTAATCCCGAGAAATCAGCCAAAAGGATTACGGAAGAAATGTCAAAAGGACTTGACCTGACGGAAAAACAATATAAAAAGGTATACAAAGTCATACTCAAAGAACAGAAAACACTGGTAGAAAACAGCTTCGGACAAAACCGTCCGCCGATGATGCCCGGTGGTCCGGAAGAAGGCGGAAGACCGATGATGGGAAATCCTGGAGAACGTCCGCCCATGGGCATGGGACCTGGAGGAGGAATGCCTTCACAAAGACCACCGAGAATGGATGAAGACCAGGCAGAAGTTCTGGAGAAAGCCCGGAAAACCAAAGAAAAGAAGCTGAAGAAAATATTGTCTGATGAACAATACACCCAATGGCAGGAAATGCAACAGCGTAACATGAAACCCGATAAAGCTCCGGTTCCGCCCGAAAAGCAATAAATACCTACACATAAATTCAAGGCTCAACCCGTACAGGCTGGATTATCTCCAGCTTTGACGGGTTGAACTGCTAAAATAAACCACTACCAAAACGAGAAAACCTCAGCGAATTCGACTATCTTTGTTCAATAATAATTCAAACAGAACAAGATATGAACTATTACGAAGTCAACTTTAATTACGAATCAGCAATTGAACCTTCAGTAGTAAGTGATATTCTGGCAGCTGAATTGGGTGAAATCGGTTTTGAGAGTTTTACAGAAACAGCCGATGGCCTGCAAGCCTATATCCAAGACAAGCTTTATTCGGAACCAGCACTCCAGGAAAAACTGAAAGACTTTCCTTTACCTGAAGTAGTTATTCATTATACTTGTACACCCATCGAAAGTAAAGACTGGAACGAGGAATGGGAAAAGAACTATTTCAAACCCATCCGTATCGGACAAGAATGCATCATCCGGGCTTCGTTTCATCCCAATGAACCGGGTTATACCTATAATATTATCATCGATCCGAAGATGGCGTTCGGAACCGGCAATCACGCTACCACCTTCCTGATGATTCAGGAAATGCTGCAACTGAATTTGCAAGGCAAAGAATTATTAGATATGGGTTGCGGAACGGCAGTCCTAGCTATTCTTGCCAGACTAAGAGGAGCCGGAAGAGTCGTTGCCATCGATATTGATGAGTGGGCTTACAACAATGCCCTGGAAAATATCCGGTTAAACCATACGGAAGACATTCAAGTGGCATTGGGCGGAGCCGAACAGATAGCCCGTTTCGGACAATTCGATTACGTGTTTGCCAATATCAACCGGAACATTCTGCTAAACGATATCTGCCGGTATGTTCCCTGCATGAAACCAGGAGCTTACCTCTTTATGAGCGGTTTCTACAAAGAAGATATTCCAGTTATCCAGGCTGAATGCGAGAAAAACGAATTGATATATCATTCTTTCCATGAGAAAGATAACTGGGTAGCTGTAAAAGTTAGCAAACCCGAAAACATTTAACATATTTTACAAGCTTAATCCAAACATTTTCCATACTTTCGGCGTTATATAATAAACATTTAAAAAGTGACAGTCATGAAAAACGTTGATTCTAAATTATTATTAGGCCTCGTAGTAGGCGCAGCAGTTGGTGCAGCAGTTGGTTATTTGGCAGCAACAGATAAAAGAGAAGATTTACTGAACGAACTAAATAATGTAGTTGGAAAGGTAAAAGAAGGTTTCAATTCTGCTTTGGCAAAATACAAAGAAGGAAAAGCAGAAGCTGTTAAACCCGTAGAAGAAGTGATTGCTGAATAATGAACGACAGCGAAAAAGTATTTCAGAATCTCAAAGAAGACGTTTCAGCTTACATGGAGCTGAAACTGGAATTACTAAAATTAAACACGTATGAGAGAACTGGCAAAGTAATTAGCCTTCTCTCATACGGGTTAATTTTGATGTTTTTAGCCTTCTTTGCCATTCTGTTTATATTTCTGGCACTGGGATTTTTCCTGGGAGAAATATTGGATGTTCAGGGTTCGGGATTTGCCATAGTAGCTATATTATATGTAGCGCTCATTTGGGTTATTAAATGTAATGAAGTGAAAATACGGACAAAAATCCTGAACTTAGTAATTGCAGCGTTGGCTGCTAACGACGACAAACAAAACACAAAAGACGATGAACCATCCGCAACAGACACCGCTGGAAAAGCTGCAAGCTGACAAACTACGTATCCAGCAAGCTTGTCTGGAACAAGAGAATAAGATAAACAAGACGTTTACTTATATTCAAGAAAACGCCGGATCGCTGTTGCTTTCCGGATTATCATCATTGCTCTTCCCAGCCAAGCCGCAGAAAAAAGGAGAAACAGAGCCGGCTACCGCAGTGAAAGCTGCCCCCACTACAGCATCACCTCTTGGCCTTTCAGATTATTTATCGGTAGGAAAAGCCTTAATGCCATTAGCTTGGGAAGTTATTCAGCCGTTAGTTGTAAGTTGGGGAATCCGTACAATCCGGAAAAAGATAACAAACTTATTTTCTTCTTCTAAAAAATCTTCCGAGAAAAAGAAGTAAGGATTAATTTATGTTAGAAGATACACTTTTTCATTGGATTTTCATTCGAAAACAAAAAACATAACTAAATTTGCAGTCGAAAAACAAGGGGACTTTGAAAGAGGTCGCCGAGACTAAATAAGAAGAACAATTTTTTAATAAACCCATAAAAAGTTTTATTACAATGATTAAAGTAGGTATTAACGGATTCGGTCGTATCGGCCGCTTTGTATTCCGTGCAGCTCAGAACAGAAACGATATCCAGATCGTAGGTATTAACGACTTGTGCCCGGTTGATTACTTGGCTTACATGTTGAAATATGATACAATGCACGGCCAGTTCAACGGAACTATCGAAGCAGACGTTGAAAACAGCAAATTGATCGTTAACGGTAAAGAAATCCGTGTTACTGCTGAAAAGAATCCGGCTGACTTGAAATGGAATGAAGTTGGTGCAGAATATGTAGTTGAATCTACAGGTCTGTTCCTGACTCAGGAAAAGGCTCAGGCTCACATCCAGGCTGGTGCTAAATATGTAGTTATGTCAGCTCCTTCTAAGGATGCTACTCCTATGTTCGTTTGTGGTGTTAACGAAAAGACATATGTTAAGGGTACTCAGTTCGTTTCTAACGCTTCTTGTACTACTAACTGCTTGGCTCCGATCGCTAAAGTATTGAACGACAAATTCGGTATCGTAAACGGTTTGATGACTACAGTTCACTCAACTACTGCTACTCAGAAGACTGTTGATGGTCCTTCTATGAAAGACTGGCGTGGTGGTCGTGCTGCTTCTGGCAACATTATCCCGTCTTCAACTGGTGCTGCTAAGGCTGTAGGTAAAGTTATCCCTGAATTGAACGGTAAATTGACTGGTATCTCTATGCGTGTTCCGACTTTGGATGTATCAGTTGTTGACTTGACAGTTAACTTGGCTAAACCGGCAACTAAGGAAGCTATCTGCGCTGCTATGAAGGAAGCTTCTGAAGGTGAATTGAAGGGTGTTCTGGGTTACACTGAAGATGCAGTTGTTTCTTCTGACTTCTTAGGTTGCACTTTGACTTCAATCTTCGATGCTAACGCTGGTGTTTATTTGACTGATACTTTCGTTAAAGTTGTTTCTTGGTATGACAACGAAATCGGTTACTCTAACAAAGTATTGGATTTGATCGCTCACATGGCATCTGTAAACGCTTAATCCATTCCGATTAAATAGTTTCAAAGCCGCATCTTTCGGGATGCGGCTTTTTTTATGTCCTTACCTTTGGCAGTATGCAGGCAAAATTCGTAAGTTTGCAGCATGAATAATTACGAACTCATTACCATCATTGGTCCGACTGCTTCGGGGAAAACAGCCTTTGCGGCAGCCTTGGCAGCACGATTGGATACGGAAATCATCAGTGGAGATTCGCGGCAGGTGTATCGTTCGATGGATATCGGGACGGGAAAAGACCTGGCGGATTACGTGGTAGACGGGAAACAGATTCCCTATCACCTGATTGATATCTGCAATCCGGGCGATAAATATAACGTATTCGAATACCAGCACGACTTTCACAAGGCTTTCGAGGAAATCCGGAAGAAAGGAAAACTCCCCATCCTTTGTGGAGGAACAGGTATGTATATCGAATCGGTCCTCCGGGGATTCAAGTTGCTTGATGTGCCGCAGAATCCGGCTTTGCGGGAATCGCTGAAAGGAAAATCATTGGCAGAACTGGAGCAGATCCTGGCTTCGTACAAGGTTTTGCATAACAAGACCGACGTCGACTCGGCTCAGCGTGCCATCCGTGCCATCGAGATCGAAGAGTTTTATAAGACGGAAGCGCCCGACAAGCGGGAGTATGCGCCAATCAACAGCCTGATTATCGGCGTGGATATCGACCGGGATTTGCGGCGGGAAAAGATTTCCAAGCGACTGCGTGCCCGACTGGACGAAGGCATGGTGGATGAAGTCCGTGCGATCCTTGCTACGGGCGTAAACCCCGACGACCTCATCTACTACGGACTGGAATACAAATTCCTTACCTTATATATTATCGGGCAACTGACGTACGACGAGATGGTATCGCAGCTCGAAATTGCTATCCACCAGTTTGCCAAACGGCAGATGACGTGGTTCCGAGGAATGGAACGGCGCGGTTTACACATCCATTGGCTCGACGCCACGCTTCCTACCGACGAAAAGATTAACAACGTATTAGCTCTCATTCAATAATCATGTTTACGCTTGACAAACTGACAAACTCGGATAACTTCTTCCTCCTGGCGGGTCCGTGTGTGATCGAAGGAGAAGACATGGCGCTCCGTATCGCCGAGAAGATTACGGAAATAACTGCCCGGCTACAGATTCCTTATGTATTCAAAGGGTCGTACCGGAAGGCAAACCGTTCGCGCCTGGATTCCTTCACAGGGATTGGCGATGAAAAGGCGCTGAAGATCTTACGCAAAGTGGGCGAAACCTTCGGTGTACCGACAGTAACCGACATTCATGAGACGCACGAGGCGGCAATGGCTGCCGAATATGTGGACGTCCTGCAAATCCCGGCTTTCTTATGCCGGCAAACGGACTTGCTTGTAGCAGCCGCCCGCACCGGAAAGGTTGTCAATATCAAGAAGGGACAGTTTCTTTCTCCCGGGGCCATGCAGTTTGCTGCCCAGAAGGTAGTCGATGCGGGTAATCGGCAAGTGATGCTCACCGAACGAGGTACGACTTTCGGTTACACGGATTTGGTAGTCGATTATCGGGGTATTCCGCAAATGCAGGCGTTTGGTTTTCCGGTGGTGATGGATGTAACGCATTCGTTGCAACAGCCCAACCAGACATCGGGCGTAACGGGCGGTATGCCGGCCCTCATCGAGACGATTGCCAAAGCTGCCATTGCCGTAGGAGCCGATGGCTTGTTCATCGAAACACATCCCGAACCGGCAGTAGCCAAGTCGGACGGCGCGAATATGCTGCAACTCGATTTATTGGAAGGTTTGCTCACGCGGTTGGTTCGCATCCGCGAGGCTATTAAATAAATCAATGGGAAGAATACAAAACAGGCACGGAGGTTTCTCTCTCGTGCCTGTTTCATTTTATAACCAGAAGAAATACCCCAGCGAAAGCTGTAGCGATTGTATCTTAAATCCATCACCACCTTTGGGTACATTGGTCAGACCAAAAGCATACCGCAAATCAATGAACCAATTCTTCGGTGCTTGAAAGGAAGCGCCTACAAGCAAAGCACAGTTCACCGGATTCCGGTCTCCTACATACTCTGAAAAATTCTCCTTTCCTAACTTTGCCGATTGAGCCAAGAAGATACCTGGCTGTAGCCCTGCTTCCAGATTAAAACCCGAATCATGCTTCAAGGGATAGAACTTAACCAATAAAGGCACATCAATATAATGCGCCTTCACTTTCAGCATTTCACTCAGACTTCCTCCTTCAAGATCAACGACCAAATCATCCTTATAATTATGTTGCGAATAGAGCAACTCTCCCTGTAAATCCAACCAATCATTCAACTGATAATTCGCTACCGCACCAAGCGTCGCTCCGGCTTTGAAATGAGTATCCATACCATCAATCGGATATGTCATTTTCGACCAATCCACTCCCACTTTCCCGCCGACAGACCATTGGGCGGCAAGGTCTCCTAAGAACAGGAAACATAACATCAAACATAAACCTAGCTTTTTCATACTTCTATATTTTATGATTTTACAATCCGCTATACAACTTTGTTTGTAGATAATAACGTCATCACCCTTCGTTTATTATCAAACATTAAAATAATTTTCACTTTTAGTCCGCCTTGAAAGGCTTGTATCGTTTTAAATCGTATATTTAGCGGCGGAAGGAAACACTTTCTCGACGGCAGGAGACTTTCAGCCTATCAGACCATCGTCGATAAAATAGAAGCTACCGGCGATGACACGGCGACCAACGCATAAACGCGTATCTACAACCATAAACAAAAACGGATGTACCGGAAGAGAGACATCATCTCCCATCGATACATCCGCTTTTATTCCAGCAGCCGGCAAGTTTATTATCCCATGCGGCTGATTTTCTTCAGTTTTTCTTCATCAATCAATTTGATCTTACGACCATCGATAGCGATGATATGTTCTGCCACGAAAGTAGATAAGGTACGGATGGCATTCGAAGTCGTCATATTCGAAAGGTTTGCCAAATCCTCGCGTGCCAGATAAATACTCAATGTTGCGCCGTCTTCTTCCAATCCGTAACTGTCTTTGAGGAACAAGAGGGATTCAGCCAGACGTCCGCGGATATGCTTCTGCGTCAGATTGACTGTGCGTTCGTCGGCGATACCCAAGTCGATAGATAACTGGCGGATAAAGAACATCGCCAAATCCGGATTCGCATAGATCAGCTCTTTGACAATCGTCATCGGAATCAGGCAAACCGTAGAAGGTTCGAACGCAGAGGCATTCGTCAGATAATCCTCCTGAGCGAAATTCGCCCGATATCCAAAATACTGTACTGGTTTGATCATACGGATAATCTGGCTACGACCACCTACACCGTCCTTAAATATCTTCACTTTTCCTTTCAGCAGACACATCATGTCTTTGGGTTCATCTCCCTCGCAATAAATCAACTCGTTCCGCTTAAATGTCTGAATGGTTGAATTATTACGTAACATTTCCCGTTCTTTGTCAGTCAAGACCCGCCACACTTCCGTCAGGCTCGACGAAAAATCAAAATCTTCTTTATGTTGTTGCTTAACCACGGCTAAAAAAATGATTGCTAAAAAACATATTTACGAGACACAAAATTATAACAAAATTCGGATTAACCTCTCGAAAATCGATTTATTTTTTCGAATAAGCGTATTTTTTATATTTCAAATTCTCAGTTATCAGTAAACAAAAAGTAAAAATCATCATTCAAGAAGAATAATTGCTCACAAATCTTCAGTTCTATAGCCAATCAGCTAACTATTAGGACGAATCACCCAGATTCCCCGGCAAGCCTTCTGGCGCATAAGATAGGTTTCGAGCGAACCAGAATTAACAATTACCTTCCGAGCCGACGAAGAAGCATGGATAAAAGTCAGGCGTTGCGGTGTTGCCCAATAGGCAATCGCCAAGTGTGTCACATCCAATCCTTGAATCGTCGTCACAAAACCGATAATGTCGCCATTACGGATAAATTTCTCAGCCTCGCCAAGGCGTTCTTTCGGCAGAAACGAATAGATAGAGCGCGCATTAACAGCCGCTTCTACTTCCCGCATACACGCTACCCGCTCAGGATGTCCTTTCAAAGCCGAATAGGATTCGGGATGAGACGACATGAACGAAAGCGCCAAAGGCAATGGTTCGCTGCCCGGCAATTCAGATGTGATATCTTTCACCAAGCCACGCTTGCCGTTCTCGTACATCCAATCGGCTATATAATGAAGCCGTTCGGTATAACGGACCTTACCTTTCCGGTAACGCAATCCGCGCAACGACTCCGTATAATCGGCAAACGAAGAAACGGGCTGCGACAAGGCCAAGACCGATTCGACCAATGTCGTACAATCCAGTTCACGGAAATTCACCACCAAGGTTTCAGGTTCTCCTTCCAGCGTAGCTGCTACATACGGCTTATCCAAGAAGAAACGAGCCACCCGGATCATCCGCTCACCGGCATCCTTTGTTTGTGAATGCTTCAGACTGTCCAACACTTGAAGACAAAATAACGAATCCGCCTTCGTGTACGAAAGCGACTGCGCTCCGGCTCCATACGAAAAGAAGAACAAGGCACACAACCAAGAAAGAACAGTTCTCATCGGGATTTAATCGTGTTTCGTTTCCAACAAAGTTTCCAACTTCACCAGTTCGTCGCGATACTGAGCCGCTTCGATAAATTCCAGCTTCTTGGCCGCTTCGGTCATCTTCCGGCGGGTCTGCTCGATAGCCTTCTCCAACTGGCTGCGATTCATATACTGTACCACCGGATCGGCTGCCACATTCGTTCTCTCAGGCTCTACATACGCATACGGTTCGGCTGTCTGCTGCTGCTTTTCGGCCACCAATGAGACGCTGTTCTTTACCACCTGTTTCGGTGTAATACCGTGCTTCTCGTTATAAGCCATCTGTTTCTCACGCCGACGGTTTGTTTCATCTATCGTCAAACGCATACTGTCTGTTATCTTGTCCGCATAGAAAATCACCTTTCCATGTACATTACGTGCCGCACGTCCGGCAGTCTGTGTCAGTGACCGATGCGATCTCAAGAATCCTTCCTTGTCGGCATCCAGAATCGCCACCAGCGAAACCTCCGGCAAGTCCAAGCCTTCACGCAGCAGATTGACACCAATCAACACGTCGAACAAGCCCTTCCGCAGGTCGTCCATAATCTGCACGCGTTCCAAGGTGTCCACATCGCTATGGATATAATTACAACGGACGCCCATACGTGTCATATAAGTCGTCAGCTCTTCAGCCATCCGCTTCGTCAATGTTGTTACCAGAATTCGTTCATCAACAGCCGACCGCTGGGCGATCTCTTCCATTAGATCATCTATCTGATTCAAGGTCGGGCGCACTTCGATAACAGGATCCAACAATCCAGTCGGACGAATTACCTGATCGACAACGATACCTTCACTCTTTTCCAGTTCATAGTCAGCCGGAGTCGCACTCACATAAATCGCACACGGTGTCAGGGATTCAAACTCATCAAACGTCAATGGACGGTTATCCATCGCAGCCGGTAATCGGAAACCATAATCCACCAGATTCTTCTTACGGGCATAATCACCACCATACATGGCTCGAATCTGTGGAATCGTCACGTGGCTTTCATCTACGACCAGCAGAAAGTCTTTCGGAAAATAATCCAACAGACAGAAAGGACGTTCGCCAGCTTGCCGTCCGTCGAAATACCGGGAATAATTCTCGATACCCGAACAATGCCCCAATTCCCGGATCATCTCCAGATCATACGTGACCCGCTCATAAAGACGTTTAGCCTCATAAGGCTTTCCTATACTTTTCAGATATTCCACCTGTGTACCCAAATCCACGTCAATCTGACCGATCGCCTGATTAATACGCTCCTGTGTCGTTACGAAAAGATTTGTCGGATAAATATTCAGTTCGTCCTGTTCATCTATCTCCTGTCCGGTCATCGGATCAAATGACGAAATACGGTCAATCTCATCGCCCCAGAACTCAATCCGGTAAGCAACACCATCAAATGTTTCAATGGCCGGGAATATATCTACCGTATCACCATTCACACGGAAACATCCACTCTTGAATTCTAACTTATTATTGATATAAAGAGCTGCTACAAACCGGCGCAATAATTCATCACGGTCAATCTGCATTCCTCGCTCAATATGCGTAACCTTCTCGGCAAAGGCGCGCGGATCAGCCATACCATACAGGCAAGAGACGGAAGAAACCACAATCACATCCCGTCTTCCGGACAACAGAGACGCCGTTGCTCGCAACCGGAGCTTATCAATTTCATCATTAATAGCTAAATCTTTCTCGATATAGGTATCCGTAGAAGGCAAATAAGCCTCCGGCTGGTAATAATCGTAATACGAAACAAAATATTCAACCGCATTATTCGGAAAGAAGGCCTTAAACTCACTATACAACTGAGCCGCCAATGTTTTATTATGACTGAGGATAAGCGTCGGTTTCTGTACTTCCTTAATGACGTTCGCAATCGTAAACGTCTTACCAGAACCCGTCACACCCAATAATGTCTGATAAGGAACCCCACTCTTTAATCCTTCGGACAAAGCAGCAATGGCTTCCGGCTGATCACCGGTGGGTTTAAAAGGAGATGAAAGTTCAAAATTCATAGTCTTATTTTATTTCGATAAGCAACTTTACAAAGGTACGTATTAAAAAAGAAAAAGGTTGTCATCACGACAACCAATCTCCATTGTTAACCTTAAATCTAATACCATGAAAAACACAGTGCAAATGTATAGCTTCATGCTAAACAACACAAGTTTTTATTTGGAAAAATGATTCAGATTAATATGAATTAACAAATACATGTTTTACAACATAGTATTGCAATAGATTTTCACATATTGACAACTTATTTCTGAAATACTTTTGTCTTCAGAATAATCACATCCTGCAGTGGACGATCATTTTTATCCGTTTCAACTAATGAAATCTTTTCTACAATATCAAAACCTTCTACTACTTCACCGAAGATAGAAACCGAACCGTCCAAATGAGGAGAACCGCCGACTGTCCGATAAACCTGGCGATGTTCTTCAGGGATTACTAACGGTTTTAACTGAGCTAGCGTATCTTCGAGTAATAAAGATGCCTGCATATGCAATTCATCCGCATGAGCTTCGTCGGCTAATTCCGGATGCTGCTTTTTCAGACGACTCTGGAAAACATAATACAGCCAGTTCCGGCGTGTATTGTTGATGCGTTCTTCTATTCCATCCAATTCCTCATCATTCCAGACTTTCCCCTGTATAAAGCAGAACTGGGTTCCGGCAGATTCCCGTTCCGGGTTCACATCGTCTCCTTCTTTCGCATCAATCAAAGCGCCGCGCTTATTGAAATGGTTGGGTAATATTTCGGCTGGTACTGTATAACCGCCACCACCATCGCCATACAAGACACCCGGTTCGTGAGCTTTACTGTTAGGATCGCCACCTTGTACCACAAAATCCTTGATAACCCGATGGAACAATACGCCTTCGTAAGCATTTTCCTGACATAACTTAATGAAATTATCCCGATGCAAAGGCGTGTCATCGTAAAGCATTACAGTTACATCTCCCATATTGGTCGAAACCGTGACATAAACCGGTTTCCCTTCTTCCAGTTGTTCCTGACCACAGGCCGCCATGACAAACAACAAGGAAAACAGTGCTAAAATTTTCTTCATATTCTTACTTATTTATTAGATTCATTCAATACTAACATCTGACAATGTTTACAGTCAAACTTCAAGCGAAGCCGCTGTTCTTTATATAACAGAAAATAAGGTTCCTTATAAGGCGATTTCCCGTGCTGATAAGTCGGACACCAGCCCATACTATACCGCAAACAATGTTTGGTAAACATCAACGGTACATCCGCCAAGGGTTTTACTTCAAAAGCTGGTTCGACTGATTCCACACCATGTTCTATATAGAACCGGCGTGCCACCGAATTGGCTACATTCCCTAAGTATGTCAGTTGTTTTTCAGGGAAGGCGACGGATGTCGTCGGTTTCTTCTGTACCAGTTCTCTCCGATAACGCATCTTCCGGCACGATAAAAGCTTTTCCACTATCTCCCGACGCATATCCGCCAGCAAAGAAGACGGAACAAACCAGGGCTGACTCATGTTCACTCTCACAGCACCCCACTCAAAAGGAGTATTTCCTAACTTGGACAACTGCGTACAGATATTTTCTGTCTGGTCTTTCTGTGCAGGAATCTTTTCATACGGACGGACAATTGTCACACGTGCACCTGTCTCATCTTCCATTTCCACCGAGAATCCTTCCGGATGTTCATCAAAAGAAATACGCACCGGTATTTTCCGGTCGGCCGAAGGCTTCGAGAGTAATTTCTCGAACTGTTGGTCGTAATTCCTATACAACTTCATTTTCGGTCGCAACCCATCGGGCATCATTTGCGGATAAACTCGATTCGCTTCTACCTTATTTACCCGAAAGCCCTCCAGCTCACCACGCTGATTGAAGAATGCCAGACCATCTCCGTTGTTCAACGGAGTCAAGCCTGCCACCGTAAAGCTGTTTCCCCGTATTTCCTTTACGGTTCCAACCCACTCACCCTGTGATTTTGGTGTATCAAAAGCCGTCACATCAGCATTTCTTCCGTATAAATAAAAAGGAGTGAAACCCCGGTTAAAGCTCTTGGCTACCTGAGGCGTAAACGAAAAACGGCTCTCGCCTACCGACGCACGTACATATTCCGGACGACGATCCAGAATCTCGTCCAACTTTTTCCGGTACCAGGCCGTCACGTTCTTTACATACGACACATCTTTCAAGCGCCCTTCTATCTTGAAAGAGGTAATGCCGGCGTCCATCATCGCTTCCAGATCATCTGAACGGTTCATGTCCCGCAACGAAAGCAGGTGTTTCTGCGAAGCAATCACTTTTCCGTCAGCATCGACCATCGTATAGGGCAAACGGCAATACTGGGCACATTCACCCCGATTTGCACTTCGTCCCGATAAAGCGGCACTCAGATAACACTGACCGCTATAACTAACGCACAAAGCTCCATGTACGAAAGCTTCGAGGGCCACATCTGTTTCTGAGGCAATCTTCTGGATTTCTTTCAACGTCAGCTCGCGGGCCAGCACCACTTGTGTAAAGCCCACATCCTGCAGGAAACGGACTTTTTCTACCGTTCGGTTATCCGTCTGCGTACTGGCATGCAAAGGAATCGGAGGAAGATCCATCTGCATCAGCGCCATGTCCTGAACAATCAGCGCATCGACCCCGGCATCATACAACTGCCAGGCCAGGCGTCGGGCCTCTTCCAGTTCTTCTTCTTTCAAGACTGTATTCAGGGTTACATATATCCGGACATCATAGATGTGTGCAAAATCACACAATTGCCGAATATCTTCCAAGGTATTTCCGGCTGCTGCCCTCGCTCCAAACTTAGGAGCCCCGATATAAACAGCATCGGCTCCATGGCGTATCGCTTCCAACCCGCAAGTCAGGTCTTTTGCCGGCGACAATAATTCTATCTTTTTCACCATATCTGCTTTGTTTCTTTCTATTTCAATTCGCCCAACAGACGAATATCTTCACTATGGAAAGGAGTAGACTGATAGACATAATAATTCAGCCAGTTCGTAAACAATAAATTAGCATGTCCACGCCAGCGTACTACCGGTCCTTGTGCCGGATCGTCATTCCGGTAATAATTCTTAGGCACTGTGATAGGCAAACCTTTTTTCAAATCGCGTATATATTCATCATTTAATGTATAAGGCGAGTACTCGGAATGACCCGTGATAAAGAATTCGCGGCCACCGCGTGCCATCACCATATATACACCCGATTCTTCGCTTTCCGAAAGCAAAGTCAGTTCGGGTACTTTCAGTATATCTTCCCGGCGGACTTCCGTATGACGGCTGTGCGGCACATAGAACTCATCATCAAAGCCTCTGAAGATCGGGACAAAAGGCTCTCGCAAGGTATGACGGAAGACACCGAACATTTTAGACGGCAAATCATATTTCGGGATACCATAAAAATGATACAGTCCGGCCTGGGCTGCCCAGCAAATATACAAGGTAGATGTTACATGCGTCCGCGCCCAGTCAAATATCTCAGTAATCTCATCCCAGTAAGTCACTTCTTCAAAAGGCATCTGCTCCACCGGAGCACCCGTAACAATCATCCCGTCGTAATAGGAATCCTTCATGGCGTCGAAGTCTTTATAAAACTCGCGCATGTGTTCGATGGGTGTATTCTTGGGAGTATGACCTTTGATTTTCATCAGATCCATTTCTACCTGAAGCGGTGTATTGCTCAACAGACGGACCAGATCTGTTTCGGTGGTCACTTTCAGAGGCATCAAATTCAACACTACGACCCGCAACGGACGGATGTCCTGCGACGATGCCCGCAAGGCATCCATTACAAATATATGTTCTTTCTTCAGCAATTCAATTGCCGGAAGATTCTTCTGTAAGTTTAAAGGCATATGTATATTCTCTCTATTTGTTTGCTAACAAAATATTCTACTTTACAAAAGTAAGTAAATTATGAATACCAGCAAACATAAAAAAAGCCTCCTTTTTCAAGGAAGCTTTTCGTTGTTCTACCAAGATTCGAACTTGGACAAACAGGACCAGAATCTGTTGTGCTACCATTACACCATAGAACAATGTAAACAAAGTAAATAATTATATCACATCCGAAAAAGTTGTTCTACCAGGATTCGAACCTGGACAAACAGGACCAGAATCTGTTGTGCTACCATTACACCATAGAACAATGTCGTACGTTGTATCAACCACAACTTTCTCGTTTGCGGTGCAAAGGTAGGCATTTTTACCGAACCACCAAATAAAAATCCATTTTTTCTTTATTTTTTTCTTCTCAAAACCTCTGTTTCACTTCAAATCTACTGAAAAAGACGCCTCTTTTCATGATAACAAACTCATTCTTACTCAGGAAACAGATTGAAAGGTAACTACATTTTTATCGTTTCACCTGGGTGATACGATCGTTCCACGGCTGTGATACGATCGTTCCACATAGGTGAAACGATCATTCCACACGGGTGGAACGATAAAGACATACAATGACATGCTAATTTAAATTTGTCATTTAACGAATTTGGTTGACTTAAAATCTCTTTATAAATAGAAGGGGTTGACTGTAGTTTAACTTATTTATATACTGAGTTGACTCATTTTTTTGTTATTCACCCTGCAGGTTGTCTTTTCTTATTTTGGGCAAAAATAAACAAAGATCTTTTATCCTGATAAAAATAATGAAAAAACCACCGCGGTGGTTTGCCTTACGGCTGGAGGCGCGAAGCCTCCAAAGAGTTTGTCTCCACCTGGTTGGCAGAAACGAAGGCATTAGACATTTCTCCTTGGATGGCTAATTCCCGATAACTCTTCCAGCGTTTCTTTATTGTTCCCCTCATTGCGGAGGCTTCAGCAGGAGTTATACCGTCCAGACTCAAATGAGGACGCTCATTGTTATAGAAATCGACCGCTATCCTTATAGCTGATTTAACTTCCGATACGCCGTAAAAGGATTGCCCCAAAAGGAGTTCATTCTTAATTGTATTGTTGACTCGTTCCGCCACGGCATTATCTTTGGGATTGCCGCTTTCGGTCATGCTTATCTTTATATGATGTTCCTTCAACCGGGAGATATAACTGTAACAGGCATATTGGACACCACGGTCCGAGTGATGGATCAATCCATTAAGATCCTTGCCCTTATAATAGGCCAAGGCCATGTTCAATGCGTCCAAAGGATAACGGGCTTCCAGCGTGTCGCCCACACTGTAACCGATGATTTCCTTTGTGTAGTAATCCGTTACTAAAGAAAGATAGCAGAAATCGTACTCGCCCGTTTCCGGCTTTGTCCAGTAAGGTATATAGGTGATATCGCTGACTATCAGCTGGCAGGGACGATCCGGAATGTATGTCTTAATCAGATTCGGATAGACTGGATACTCATGGTCGGAATCGGTTGTCTTGACGCGTCTTTTCCGTTTACGGACTTTCAGGCCATAACGTTCGATGATGTCATAGAAACGGTTATAACCCACGCTATGGGAACCAAACCGGCTCTGGTACATCTGCCAAAGCTTGTTCCCTCCTATGCCCGGATCTTTCCCTCGGATTTCCTTGATAAACTCCACAACGAAAGATTCTTCCATCAGACGTTGCAGTACCTTGTCCTCATGCTTATAGTAGGCTTGTTTACTCACACCAAGCAGACGGCACAGGGGAACGACCTTATACCGTTCCCTGTCCCTTTCATGCAGCCTACGGACTACTT
Organism: Parabacteroides sp. AD58; assembly: GCF_023744375.2. Classification (NCBI taxonomy): domain Bacteria; kingdom Pseudomonadati; phylum Bacteroidota; class Bacteroidia; order Bacteroidales; family Tannerellaceae; genus Parabacteroides; species Parabacteroides absconsus. The sequence goes on from NZ_CP146284.1 coordinate 1,524,711, forward strand.
GGTGCCAGCTTTTTTTAGCTTTATGCCATACACTTCCTCGCCATAGGCGACCATCTCTTGGTAGAAATCTGCGCGCAAACGCTCTTCGGCCAATGCTTTCTTCAGTGACGACAACTCTTCGAGGAGCTTCTTGTAGTCTTCCGGCGTCACGTCTTTTCCTTGCTTTTTCATGAGTTCTGCTTCTAGAGGATTTTCTCGTTCAAAGGTAGCTATTATTCGATAAATGCTCGAACGACTTACTCCATATTGTTGAACCACTTCCTGGATGGAGACGTTGTCTTGCTTTACCAAACGGAAAATCTCTCTTTCCTGATTCTTCCGAAACTTCTCTTGTTCATAATTGCTTTCTTTCATCTTCTTGTTTTTTAGGAGTCAACCTTATTTACAAAAAGACAATTCCAGCAGAATCACCCATATTCTTCCATAGTAGTTGAAATGACACAAAAGAGTGAACTTTTTGGGCATTCTACTTGTTTTTGTAAAGAAATATGAATAGAGAGAAAGAATTTACTTGACAAGATGCTTGAAATAAATTTATTCCAAGTATCTTTGCAACTTTGGAAATTAGAATTTTAGTAAGATAAGAATGGATCAAACACAAGTTTTAGTACAGGCCATTGTAAAGGGTCTGCAAGAAAAGAAGGGGAAAAATATTGTTGTAGTTGACTTAAGCCCGATAGAAGGAGCTATTTGCCAGTATATGGTTATCGGAGAAGGAAACTCTCCGTCGCAAGTATCTGCATTATGTGATTCTGTATGGGACTTTGCCCGCCGTGAAGCCGGAGAAAAAACACTGTCGATCGACGGAGAACAACGTGCGGAATGGATCGGCATGGATTACGGAACCGTTATGGTTCATATCTTTTTGCCAGAAAAACGCAAGTTCTATAATCTGGATACCTTGTGGGAAGACGCCAAGACAACAGCAATCCCCAATTTGGACTAACTTTGAATTTGCATTACAATCATAAAATATGGAAAACAATAGAATGAATCCGAATAAACCCAAAGACAACAAACAAAAGATGTTCCGCTTCAATTTTTATTGGATGTATGGCATCATTCTGTTGTTATTGGCTGCGTTATACATGACCAACGATTCGGCCGGCACTAAAGAAATAGGCTGGACAGAATTCCAGAAGTTGGCCAAGGAAAACGTATTCGACAAGATGGTTGTCTACAACAAGAAGAATGTTGTGGAAGCTACCGTCAAGAGTGACAAGATAGGTGTCATCTTCCCGGGAGAAAAGATGAGCGACAGCCTGTCTCCCAAAGTATACATCAAGATCCCGTCGGCCGATAAATTCTCCGACTTCTATGACAACGCTGTCTCCGAAAACAAAATTGATACGCAGGTCAGCTTCGAAGAAGGCGACGACACGATGTGGAGTTTTCTTATCTCGTTCGGACCGATCATCCTCTTTGTGCTGGTCTGGATCTTCCTGATGAGAAGAATGTCTGGCGGTGCCGGCGGCGGACCCGGTGGTGTTTTCAGTGTAGGAAAGGCGAAAGCCCAGTTGTTCGATAAAGACAACAATCCGAAGGTTACTTTCAAGGATGTTGCCGGTTTGGCCGGAGCCAAGCAGGAAGTAGAAGAAATCGTTTCATTCCTGAAGAATCCTTCCAAATATACGGAGTTGGGAGGTAAAATTCCGAAGGGAGCTTTGTTGGTAGGACCTCCGGGAACCGGTAAGACCTTATTGGCCAAAGCTGTTGCCGGCGAAGCCAATGTTCCGTTCTTCTCTTTGTCCGGTTCCGATTTCGTGGAAATGTTCGTAGGTGTCGGAGCATCTCGTGTACGTGATCTGTTCCGTCAGGCCAAGGAAAAAGCACCTTGTATCGTGTTTATCGATGAAATTGATGCCGTTGGTCGTGCGCGTGGCAAAAACGCCAATATGAACAGCAATGACGAACGCGAAAACACATTGAACCAGTTGCTGACAGAAATGGATGGTTTCGGTTCAAACAGTGGTGTGATTATCTTAGCGGCAACCAACCGAGCCGACATTCTGGATAAAGCCTTATTGCGTGCCGGACGTTTTGACCGTCAGATTCATGTTGAATTGCCGGATTTGAACGAACGAAAGGAAATATTCGGCGTTCATCTGCGCCCGATCAAGATTGACGACAGTGTTGATGCCGAACTCCTGGCTCGACAAACACCGGGATTCTCGGGTGCCGACATTGCGAATGTATGTAATGAAGCTGCATTGATTGCTGCCCGCAACAACAAGAAGTTTGTTCAGAAAGAAGACTTCATGAATGCAGTCGACCGAATCGTCGGTGGTCTGGAAAAACGGACAACGGTTATGACCGAGACGGAACGGAAACGGATTGCCATCCACGAAGCCGGTCATGCGACTATCAGCTGGAAACTGGAACATGCCAATCCGCTGGTAAAAGTAACCATCGTACCTCGTGGAAAAGCGTTAGGTGCCGCCTGGTATCTGCCCGAAGAACGTCCGATTACAACCCGTGAGGAAATGCTCGACGAAATGTGTTCAACATTGGGCGGACGTGCTGCCGAAGAACTTTATTCCGGTCAGATTTCCAACGGAGCGAGCAACGATTTGGAACGCGTTACCAAACAAGCCTACGCGATGGTCGTTTACTATGGTATGAGCGACAAGTTGCCTAACATCAACTACTACGACTCAAGTGGTCAGGAATGGGGATTTACCAAACCGTATAGTGAAAGTACGGCCCGCATCATCGACGAAGAAGTTCAGAAGATCATCTCCGAACAATATGAACGTGCGAAGAAGATCTTAGCCGAAAATACGGAAGGACACAACCAACTGGCCAATGTCTTGCTGGAACGCGAAGTGATCTACAGAGAAGATGTAGAACATATTTTCGGTAAACGCCCGTGGGCTTCCCGCTCAGAAGAAATTCTTGAAAAAGAGAATAAAGACGACAAAAATGACAAGAATAATCCGAAAGAGCAGACACCTGCTCCAGAAACAGGAGAAGAAGCTCCCAAAACGGAAGATGACAAGTCATAAAAAAGTAAACTAATTCAGATAATCCCTGTTTGATTCGGTCGAATTAAACAGGGATTTTTTCTTTCACGTTTCGTTTATATGCCTATCTTTGCATATCAATCATAAAAAGGGAAACATTTTGAACAATTTCATCAAACGGACGCTTACTGGGATTATCTTTGTTGGTATATTACTGGGAGCCATCTTATATAATGTATATTCATACGCCATCTTGTTTTGTATCATCACGGGATTGGCTTTATGGGAATTCTACGGACTACTGAAGCATTATGAAAACGCAACACTACGTCGGTTAATCAGTACGGCCGGTGGTATGTATTTATTCTTTGCCTGTTTCATGCAATCCATAGGATTCGGTGGAGAGACTATATTTCTGCCGTATATTTTATTTATCATGTACACACTGATCAGTGAGCTATATACCAAAGCGCCCAATCCGATCAATAACTGGGCCTTCACGCTGTTGGCTCAAATCTATTGCGCCGGTTCTTTTTCCCTTCTGAACTTCTTGGCTATTCATACCGACTCATTCACCGGTGAAATCCAGTACAAGCCTTTATACATCCTGGCTGTTTTCATATTTGTCTGGCTGAACGACACCGGAGCCTTCTTAGTCGGCTCCCAAATCGGGAAGAGAAAATTATTCGAACGGATTTCACCGAAAAAGTCATGGGAAGGTTTTTGGGGCGGCCTGATTATTGTTTTGCTGGCCTCACAGGGATTTGCCTGGTATGCGCCCGAATTAAACCGACTTCAATGGTTAGGATTGGCAGCGGTGATTGTCGTTTTTGCCACTTGGGGAGATTTGACAGAATCCCTATTAAAACGAACATTGGGCGTTAAAGATTCAGGCAATATTCTGCCTGGTCATGGCGGAATTCTCGACCGCTTTGACAGTGTGCTGATGGCAGTGCCTGCCGCTTATATTTACCTTGAATTGATTATTCGAAATTAAAGGTCAGTGTAACCATACGGGAAGTAGCTTTTGAAAGAGCCTCGGTATATTTGATTGTTTCCTGTCCTTCCAAATCCGGGCGGTCCTTGACCAGCAGATTCGGCAGACCAAAGCTAAACTTCAGTTCCGGGCACAAACGGAAAAAAGGCAGATAAATATTACACCCGATACCAAACTCCAATCCGTAATCAAACCCTTTTAAATATAAAGGATTCCCTCTTTTACGGCCTAAATCCATAGCGCCATAGACACCGGCAGTCAGATAAGGACGACAATTATTCAGACGAAAAGCAGAATACTTCACACTTAACGGCAAAGTCAGATAACTTGATCGGACCGATGTCCGGAATTCTTCGCCTGTCTCCTGCTCACGAAAGACGAATCGCTTGTCACCAAAGTTAATCGTTGGAATAAAACGCAGATTAAAATAAGGATTCAAAAACATATCTCCGATAACACCAACGCTGAAACCCGGAGAATAAGTCGGGATCTCAGCAAACCAAGTCTCACCATTGGTCGAAGCTCCCGTATGAGTCAGCAACATATCCTGAGCATGGATTCCTACATGAAATCCTAAGTGAAACAGCTTATTATCCACATAAGGCTGATTCTTTACCTTTTCACGTTGTCCCCAAACGACTGCTGAAAAGCAGCAGAGTGCACTTACTATAACTATAAAACGTCTCAATTTTCCTGTTTTTTTATATAACGAAGATACATTGTTTTTATTGCAAACAAAGGGAAAATATAAAAAAATATAGCCCCAGCTATTTTTTTAATCCGAATAATATTCTACATTTGCACGACTAATAGTTAACATTTAAACGTTTAAGAATATGGCTTACGTAATTAGTGACGATTGTATTGCTTGCGGAACTTGTATCGACGAATGTCCGGTAGGAGCAATTTCTGAAGGTGACAAGTACAGTATCAATCCTGATATGTGTACAGAATGTGGAACATGTGCAGAAGCTTGTCCGACAGAAGCTATCCATCCGGGTGCTTAATTCCGCAAAACAAATAAGCATATAACAAAAGGATATGTGCTTAAATGAAAATAGGATGTCTGAAATCAGACATCCTATTTTTTTGGCGATCAAAGTTGAGTCAATAAAAGTCTATTCTGCATCAAAGTGGATATCCAGTTTAATATCAGAATCCGGCTCCGCAGCAGTATCTTCACTTTTCGGAGCAGCCTCTTCCGGACGGCTTGCTTCTCCTTTATGAGATTTCACATAACCGATTACATCCATTAAACCGTCGACAAACTTATCAAAATCTTCACGGTAAAGAAAAATTTTATGTTTCTCAAAAGTAACAGCAGAACTGTCCTTAGCTTGTACTTTCTTACTTTCAGTTATAGCCAAAAACAAATCCTCTTTCAAATTCTTCTTTACGTCCAGGTAATAAATGCGCTTACCTGCCTTTATGGCTTTCGAATACAGAATTTCTTTATCGCCACCCTCAACAATGTTTTTCTTCTTTCCTTCTTCCATGGCATAACTTTTAAATTATTTTTCCTTCTTTCTTTATTAATTATGTCTTGCAAACCACTACTTCAGTATACAACAAGCATCCTGCAAACGGAACAATAAAGAACTTACCGCTCCAATAAAACAGAAGCTAACCTTTTTAAGTCATCTCTACCACGTCCGCATATCAACTTGTTTTCTTCGTTGAGCTTACTACACTTAATTTATTAGGGTGTAAATATGCGCATTTTTTTCTAATCTTCAATCATTTTAACCTAAAAAAATAATCACCAAAATCAATTTTGTAGAAAGAACACCTTTTAGATACAGTATTACAAAAAGAATCACTACCTTTGCAGACTGAAAAATATTAAACACAAAGTAGTTCCTTCAAACGATGATTAACAGAATTTTAATCCGCATTAAAGTCTTACAGATAGTGTATTCTTACTATCAAAACGGACATGGAGATCTAAAAGTAGCCGAAAACGAGCTCATGTTCAGTCTTCAAAAATCGTACGATCTATATCATTACCTGCTTCTTCTGATGGTGGAGGTAACACGTCTACACAGCAGAAATCTGGATATCCGCAAGCACAAATTCATGCCGACGCCAGAAGATTTAACGCCCAATACTCGTTTGATCGACAATCGCTTTATCCATCAGTTGGCCGACAATGAAGCTTTGAACCAATATGTTTCTGATCAAGGTATTTCATGGGCCAATGATGAAGATTTCGTTAAGCAGATACTGGATATGATATTAGCTTCTGATATTTATGCAAACTACCTGGACAATAAAGCTGACAATTATGAAACAGATCGCGATTTCTGGCGTCAGATTTTCAAGAAGCTAATTTGCAGCAGCGAATATATCGAAGAATATTTAGAGGATAAAAGCATTTACTGGAACGATGATATCTCTATCATCGAAACATTTGTGCTTAAGACTATTAAGAAGTTCGAAGAATCAGCCGGAAGCAAGCAGAAACTACTGCCCATGTTCAAAGACAAAGATGACAAAATATTTGCTACAAAACTTTTCCACCAGGCCATCCTGAAAGGAAAAGAATACCGCGAACTCATCAGCAAACATATGAATAACTGGGAATCTGAGCGAATTGCCAACATCGACATGCTGATCATGCAGGTCGCATTAGCCGAAATCATGAGCTTCCCTACTATTCCTACCAGCGTTTCATTGAATGAATATATTGATATGGCTAAATACTATAGCACACCCAAAAGTGGAACATTCATCAATGGAATATTAGATTCAATAGTCAATGAACTAAAAAATGAAAAGCGATTATTGAAAGATTAAATTTTATCATTACATTTGTGTCCGTCAAATGCACAAAAGATAATGTATAACTAATAAACAATATGATGAACTTAAGTATTTTACTTCAGGCGGCAGCCGGCCAATCCCAATGGTCAGGTATTATCATGATGGTTGTCATCGTGGCGATCTTTTATTTCTTCATGATCCGCCCTCAGCAAAAAAGACAAAAAGAAATCCAGAAAGCACGCGAAGCTTTGAAAGTTGGAGACAAAGTAATTACTGCAGGTGGTATTTATGGAAAGATCAAAGAAATCGGTGATGTATATATGGTCATCGAAATCGCTAACGGTGTAAATATTCAAATCGACAAAACATCTGTTTTTGCTTCCTCTGAAGATGCAAAACAAAAGTAATTAAACGATTTAAAATATATGTCATGGTTTAAGAACATCGTTCGGACATGTCATACGGTTTTGATAGACATTAAAGCTTTTTTGCATCGCCAACGATGGAAAGAAGCTTTAATTTTTTTCTGCTTCGTATTATTGTCTTTTGGTTTCTGGCTGCTACAAAGCCTGCAGCAGGAATATGAGACAGATATGTCTATACCTATCAGATATACCAATGTCCCGGACGATATTATTTTTACCAATAAAATTCCGCAGGCGATAAATATCCGCATCAAAGATAAAGGCAGCGCCTTGCTTAACTATACGATTGGCCAGAAATTCAGATCAATCACAATTGATATGACCGGACTTTCCAAGGAAAGCGGCAAGTTTACAGTCGACAAAAGGTATATTGAGGCTGAAGTACAAAAACAAGTACTGGCAACGACTACCCTTTACAGCATCGAACCTCAAGCCATTACTTTACGGTTCGGCATGAGAAAAAGCAAAGAATTCCCAATCGTATTCCAGGGAAATATCCAGACAGAAAAAGGATTCCTTGTATCTTCTGATATACAGATTTCTCCTTCTCGCGTAACCGTTTATGCCAGTGATTCCATTTTAGATACGATTCAGGAAATAAAAACGGTCTACACGGAAATTAAAAACGGGAAAAAGAGTATTACCCGTGTAGTCGCTTTGGAACCTATTGAAGGAACAAATTTCGAGACAAATAATGTTTCCGTGACAATTCCTATTGAAGAATACACAGAAAAGATGCTCTCTATCCCTGTAACAGTTACGGGCGTTCCGGTGAATTATAAAATCAGAACATTTCCACAAGCCGTTGAAGTGGCCTGTAATATCCCGATTTCACGATTCAAGGAATTAACAGAAGACATGTTTACAGTAGAGGTTCCTTACGCCCAACTGGAAGAAAATGTCTCCGGCTCTATCGACGTACAGGTTACAAAAAAACCGGACTGGGTCCGTTATTGCCATGTATCACCGGCCAAAATAGAATTCTTGTTAGAACAAAATACCAGTTTCAAATGATTAAGATAGGAATTACCGGAGGAATCGGAAGTGGCAAGTCGGTTGTTGCGCAACTCTTGTCGGTTTATGGCATCCCGGTTTATATTGCCGATGATGAAAGCAAGAAGCTGACGAACACGTCTCCTTTAATCAGAGAACAGCTGACTCATCTTTTCGGACCAGACATTTACAATGCAAACGGTCTGAACAAAGCCATGTTGGCAAAAGCTATCTTCGGAAATAAAGACTTGCTCCAGCAAGTCAATCACATCATTCATCCGGAAGTAAACAGACATTTCCTGGACTGGTGTGAGCAGAAAAACACATATCAATGCTGTGCCATTGAGTCCGCCATTCTATTTGAATCCGGATTTAATAAAATAGTTGATGTCAGTCTTCTCGTTTACGCACCACTCGAAATTCGCATCCAACGGGCACTGCAGCGAGACCATTCAAGTGAAGAAGCGTTGCGAAAACGAATTGAAAGCCAGATTTCCGATGAAGAAAAAAGGTCGTGGGTAGATTATACCATTACAAATGATGGCAAACAGGCTTTGATACCGCAAGTTGAAAAGTTTTTAGACCAATTATATCGATAATCTCCCGTAGTTATGTTACCTTTGTGCGATATTTTAAATTAACTCAAATCCAAATAAGAAAAAACGAACAATTATGTTGAAGACTATTTTGTCTATTTCTGGACGTCCAGGCCTGTTCAGACTGGTTTCTCACGGGAAAAATATGCTGATCGTTGAATCATTGACAGACAAGAAAAAAGTTCCTGCATACGCAAAAGATAAAGTCATCTCTTTGGGCGATATCGCTATCTATACAAATGACGGAGAAGTTCCTTTGCATGAAGTATTGACCAACATCAAAAATAAGGAAAACGGAGAAAAAGCGTCTATTTCGACTTCTGCCAAAGGTGATGAATTACGTGCCTATATGGCTGAAGTATTACCTGAATTTGACCGGGATCGTGTTTATCCTAGCGATATCAAGAAATTAATCAGCTGGTATAATCTGTTAATCAGCAGTGGTATTAATGATTTTACTCCCATCGAAGTAAAGATGGAACAACAGGAAACTGAAAATAAAGCTGCTGAAGAAGAAGCTCCTAAAACTGAAGAATAAATATCAAATACTCCCATAAAATAAGCCTGGATTGGTGTCTGTAAACAACCATCCAGGCTTTTTTATTTTATTTGCGACTTTCTGTCTTGCTCCCAATAAAAGGGTCAAGGAATAAAATAAACGAAAGTCAAAAAGGATTCTAACGAGAATCGAAAACAAAAGTAACGAGAACTGAAATAAATAGTTGCAGGTTCCCTGTTCAGGACTTTTTCCCTTTACCACTCATAAAGGCTGCATAGGTCTGGAAAATAGCAGAAATGGCGAGCAGAACAACCCACTCCATTTTTCCCTTAAACATAAAGGCAGAAGCAGCAATCATCAGTAGTCCGGATAAAACATTAAAACGGTGTAAGCGTTTCTGCCTGAAGTCCAGCCCAACGACCGACTCAGTCAGATAACAAACCGTTATACCGGCCGAACCGACAGCAAACAAATAGGGCGCAACGACCCATCGGGTTAAATACAACACCGCACCAACCAAGAGCAACAAGGCTGATATACTAAACACATACGTACGTATTCGTGGATTCATTTATTTTTCCTTTATGATATAAACATCTTCATTCGGGCGTTTCATGAAATATTCCTCACGGGCGAAACGCTCCAACCCTTCTTTATCAGTATGTAAATCTTCCAGTTTCTTACGGTTTACTTCAATTTCTTTCTGATAGAACTTGATTTCTTTCTCTAAACTTCTGATTTTCTCGTCATACATGTATCGCTTGTACAAATTACTATCACTATCCAGACACATGAGGATAAACACACCGATAGTCACCAGCACATACTTGTTGATCCAAGCTAAATATTTATTGTAAAAATCTTTAAGTTTCGACATCTCCAGAAAATCTTTTCCGCAAAGGTAAAAGATTTGCGAAAAAAATAAAAGGAATTCTTATCTTTACAAGCAAATTAAAAAATATTAATCCCAATGAATAAATTAGTACTAATCGCAGGAGCTGCTTTTGCATTAACGGCATGTAATGCTCCAAAAGACCAGAAGACGGAAGCGGGTAATCCTTTCTTTACAGAATATACCACTCCGTTTGGTGTTCCTCCGTTCGATCAGATCAAGATTGAACATTATCTGCCTGCTTTCGAGAAAGGCATACAAGAACAAGCCCAGGAAATTGATGCCATTGTCAACCAGAAGTCAGTTCCGGACTTCGAGAATACCATTGTCGCTTTAGACCAGAGTGGAAAGCTTTTACGTAAAGTGAGTGCTGTATTCTACGGACAGAACAGTGCCAATACCTCCGATGAGATGCAAGAACTGAGTAAACAGTTATCCCCGATGCTCTCAAAACATGAAGACGACATTAGTTTGAATCCAAAATTGTTTGAACGGGTAAAACAGGTTTATGAGAATAAAGACCAGATGGGCCTGAATAAGGAACAAGAAAAACTGCTGGAAGAAACGTATAAAGATTTCGTTAGAAGTGGTGCCAATCTGGATGAAGAAAAGCAAGCCAAGCTGCGTGAACTGAACAGTGAAATTGCTATGCTGCAACTCACTTTCGGACAAAATATGCTGAAAGAGACGAATGATTTCCAATTAATCATTGATAAGGAAGAAGACTTGTCCGGATTACCAGCCAGCCTAATTGCCAATGCTGCCGAAACAGCTAAAGCAGCCGGCCAGGAAGGTAAATGGATCTTTACACTGCATAATCCCAGTGTCATGCCATTTCTGCAATACGCCGACAACCGCTCTCTGCGCGAAAAGATATTCAACGGATATATCAACCGGGGAAACAATAATAATGATGCAGATAACAAAGAGGTTGTTCGACAGCTGATTGAAAAAAGACTGGAAAAAGCGAAATTAATGGGATACAAGAACTATGCATCTTTCGTTCTGGAAGACCGCATGGCAAAGACTCCTGAAAATGTCTATAAGCTGTTAGATGAAGTATGGACTCCGGCTCTGGCAAAAGCCAAGGAAGAGCTGGCAGATATACAGACTGAAATTAAGAAAGAAGGACAATCTTTTGAGGCTGAAGGCTGGGATTGGCGCTATTATTTCGAGAAGGCGAAAAAGGCTAAGTTTGATTTGGATGAGAACCAGATCCGGCCGTATCTGCCTCTCAATCAAGTTCGAGAAGGAGCTTTCTATGTAGCCAACAAACTATATGGCATTACCTTTACTGAACTGAAAGACATTCCTCTTCCACATCCTGATGCTCTGGCTTTCGAATGTAAAGACAAGGATGGTACACATTTGGGAGTTTTGTACATGGACTTTTTCCCCCGTGCCAGCAAACGAGGCGGAGCTTGGTGTGGAACCTACCGTTCTCAAACATACGTAGACGGCAAACGTCAGGGACCGGTTGTTACCATCGTTTGTAATTTCACACAGCCGGCAGCCGGCCAACCGGCCTTGTTAAGTGCAGATGAAGCATCAACTCTTTTCCACGAATTCGGACATGCGCTGAATAACCTGTTCAAAGATGTACATTACTATGGAGTTTCGGGTGTTCCTCGCGACTTTGTTGAATTGCCTTCACAAATAATGGAGCACTGGGTATTTGAACCAGAAGTACTGAAAGTTTATGCCAAACATTATCAAACAGGAGAGGTTATTCCTGCAGATTTGATAGAAAAGCTTGACAAGAGCGGTAAATATGGTCAGGGTTTTGCTACAACCGAATATTTAGCCGCCTCACTGCTGGATATGGATTATCATGTTTTGACAGAGATACCAGCAGACATGGATGTCATGAAGTTTGAAGAAGAGACATTGGGTAAACGCGGATTGTTAAAACAAATCCCATCACGTTACCGTACAACTTATTTCAATCATACCATGGGCGGTGGATATACAGCCGGTTACTATAGCTATATTTGGGCAGAAGTACTGGATGCAGATGCTTATGAAGCTTATAAAGAAACAGGAGATATATTCAATCAGGAAGTAGCTGGTAAATTCCGCAAGTATATATTAACCCCAGGCGGTATTGACGATGCGATGGATATGTACAAGAACTTCCGTGGGAAAGAACCCGGAACAGAACCCTTACTGAAGAATCGGGGATTGAAATAAAAATATCTCCCCTATTATCAGGTATCAATATTCGGATCGCATAGGTTGAGAAAGAAAAAGTCTGCCGGAAGTTTTCGGGCAGGCTTTTTTTCTACTATCTTTGTTCGACCATCAAAAAAAGAGGCACGGAAACGTATGGATAATTATATTGTATCGGCAAGAAAATACCGTCCGAGTACATTTAAAGATGTGGTCGGACAAAAGGCGTTGACGACGACCCTAAAGAATGCGATCCAGAATCAGAAATTGGCTCATGCCTATCTGTTTTGCGGACCAAGAGGCGTCGGTAAAACTTCGTGCGCCCGAATCTTTGCCAAGACAATCAATTGCATGCATCCGACGGCCGATGGGGAAGCCTGTAATGCCTGCGAATCATGTCAGGCATTCAATGAACAGCGTTCACTGAATATCCATGAACTAGATGCGGCATCCAACAACTCCGTCGATGATATCCGTTCATTGATAGACCAGGTTCGTATCCCGCCTGCTATTGGAAAATATAAAGTTTTCATCATTGATGAGGTACACATGCTTAGTCCGGCAGCTTTCAATGCATTCTTAAAGACATTGGAAGAACCGCCCCATCATGCATTGTTCATTCTGGCCACAACAGAAAGACATAAAGTGCTTCCAACCATTCTTTCCCGGTGCCAAACCTATAACTTTAATCGTATTTCCATTGCCGATATGGTAGAACATCTGGAATACGTAGCTTCCAAAGAAGGCATTCAGGCAGAACCGGAAGCTCTTAATGTTATTGCCCAGAAAGCTGATGGTGGTATGCGTGACGCCCTTTCTATATTCGATCAGGTAGCAAGTTATACAAACGGAAATATTACGTATCAGGCCGTTATCCAGAATTTGAATGTCCTTGATTATGACTATTACTTCCGAATGACTGATTTGATTTTGAATGGGAATATCCGGGCTTCACTCCTATTATTAAATGAAATAATCAACAAAGGATTTGATGCCCAAAACATTGTTACCGGACTGGCCAGTCATTTTCGGGATTTATTGGTCTGCAAAGATCCGGCTACACTCGTTCTGTTTGAGGTTGGAGCCTCAATTCGTGAACACTACAAAGAAATGGCCCAACGCTGCCCAGAAACATTTCTGTTCAAGGCCATCGAGCTGGCAAATACATGCGATCAGAATTACCGAACCAGCCGAAACAAACGGCTGCTTGTCGAATTAATGCTGATCCAGCTTTGCCAATTGAGTCTTCCAGCAGCAGACGATAAAAAAAAAGTCCAATTAGAGCCAATTAATACGCCCGAACAGACACCAGCTCAACCGGCCACATCAACTGGTAAAATTCCAAATACCCAGCAACAAGTCGTTACGGTTCAGGAACCGCCGGCCCATATTCATGTGTCTATTCCAGAAACAAATGTTTCCACTTCAGGAAAACGTCCAGGACGTCCGCCTATGGGAACTTCCCTGAAAGAAATAGCACATCCTAAAGTGCAACAGCAAAATCCGCAAGGACAGACAGTACAAACCTCTGCCACTGATTTACGAACGAATTTCAGTCAGGAACAGTTACAAAAAGCATGGGACGAATACGCCAATACAATAGAGAAGAAAGTCTACTTGAAGAATATCATGAGTAACAGTAAACCTCAATTGCTGAATAACTTTTATTTCGAAGTCGGCGTTCATAATCCGGGCATGCAGGAAGAATTAATTAACAATGCGATTGACATTCTGGCTGTACTCCGCCAGAAACTTCAGAATACGCATATTCAAATGCGTGTACGCATTATGGAATCAAACGAGAAACATCTGGCTTATACCAGTGCCGAAAAATATCAACACATGCTGGAAATCAATCCGCTGATTGATAAGCTCAGAAAAGACTTCGACTTACGGACAGAATAATAATGAAACATATCATCTGTTTACTGGTAATTCTATGTTCTATTATGGAACCGGTTTCTGCCCAGACGGAAACCGATAGTTTGCTCGCACATCATATCTCGATTGCAGAATATAAGTTCCAACCCAAATCACTGATTCTACCAGCTTCCCTGATAGCTGTTGGCGCTGTTGGAACAGCAGTTGACGGGATGAACGACTTCCACTTGATTCACCGGAAAGACTCCGTCAACCAGATTCATATCGATGATTATATGGAATGGGGCATGCTCGGCTGGGTTTTCATCTGTGATTTGATGGGTAAAGAAAAGCACAGTTGGATCGATCAGCTGTGTCTGGTCGGATTAGGAGAAATCATCAATGCCGGACTCACTCGCGGTACGAAATATCTGGTTAATGAACGACGGCCGGATGGTGGAAAATATTCTTTTCCATCGGGGCATACCGCTAATGCTTTCTTAGGAGCTCACATTGCTTACAAAGAGTTCAAAGACTCAAACCCATGGCTGGCTTATTCAGGATATGCTCTCGGTCTGTTCGTTGCAGGTTCACGCATCTATAACAACCGGCATTGGGTAGCCGACGTAATAGCGGGTGCAGGATATGGAATCCTTGCGGCCGAACTTTCCTACCTGATTTATTTTCCAATCCGCAATGCTATTGCTGAGAAAATCAATTTGAGAAGAGACCGAAAACTCCTTCTTTCCCCAGTATTGAATGAACAAGGTGGCGGGTTGTATTTTTCCTATACATTTTAGCAGGAACAAAAAATCTGTCCAGTAGAATCAAGGATAGCCGACTGATTTCTGTATTGAAATGAATTCAATTCAGATAGAAATCATTACCTTTGTCACGTCAGAAAAGAAATAATATTTATATATGAGCGAGATCAACACTAACGAAGTTGAGAGTAAGAAGAACTTAAACTTCATTGAAGCAATCGTAGAGAAAGATTTGGCAGAAGGTAAGAATGGCGGACGAGTTCAGACCCGTTTCCCGCCGGAGCCAAATGGATACCTTCATATTGGTCATGCCAAAGCCATCTGCCTGGACTTCGGTATCGCTGAACGTCATAACGGCATATGTAACCTGCGCTTCGACGATACTAATCCGGTTAAAGAAGATGTAGAATACATCGATTCTATCAAGGAAGACATCGAATGGTTAGGCTTCCACTGGAATAACATATATTATGCTTCCGATTATTTCCAACAACTGTATGATTTTGCCATCCAATTAATCAAGGAAGGAAAAGCATATGTTGATGAACAAAGCTCGGAGCTGATCGCCCAGCAAAAGGGAACGCCCACTCAACCGGGTGTGGAAAGTCCTTACAGAAATCGCCCGATTGAAGAAAGCCTGGATTTGTTCCAGCGCATGAATGCCGGAGAATTTGAGGAAGGAAGTATGACTCTGCGTGCCAAAATCGATATGGCAAACAGCAACATGCACTTCCGCGATCCGATCATTTACCGTATCCTGAAAACGCCGCATCACCGGACTGGAACTCATTGGAAGGTTTATCCGATGTACGATTTCGCACACGGACAAAGTGATTACTTCGAAGGCGTAACTCACTCTTTATGTACACTCGAGTTTGTTCCTCACCGTCCGCTGTATGACTTGTTCATCGACTGGCTGAAGGAAGGAAAAGATTTGGATGACAATCGTCCGCGCCAGACAGAATTTAACAAGCTGAACCTGAATTATACCTTAATGAGTAAGCGTAACTTGCTTACACTGGTAAAAGAAGGATTAGTAAACGGCTGGGACGATCCCCGTATGCCGACACTTTGCGGATTCCGCCGTCGTGGTTATTCTCCGGAGTCAATCCGTAAATTTATCGACAAGATCGGTTATACAACTTATGATGCATTGAATGAATTCTCTTTATTGGAAAGCGCTGTTCGTGAAGATCTGAATGTCCGTGCTACCCGTGTTTCTGCTGTATTGGATCCGGTAAAACTTATCATTACCAACTATCCTGAAGGGAAAGTAGAAGAGATGGAAGCCATTAACAACCCGGAAGACGAAACAGCAGGCAGCCATATCATTGAATTCAGTCGCGAGTTATGGATGGAACGGGAAGACTTTATGGAAGACGCACCGAAGAAATTCTTCCGTATGACTCCTGGCCAAGAGGTACGTTTGAAGAATGCTTATATCGTCAAATGTACTGGATGCAAGAAGGACGAAGCAGGAAATGTAGTTGAAGTTTATTGTGAATACGATCCGAACACCCGTAGTGGCATGCCAGACAGTAACCGGAAAGTAAAAGGGACCTTGCATTGGGTAAGTTGCGCACACTGCCTGCCTGCAGAAGTTCGCTTATACGACCGTCTGTGGCAAGTAGAAAATCCGCGGGATGAATTGGCACGGTTGAAAGAGGAAGGATTAAGTGCCCTGGATGCTATGAAGCAGATGATCAATCCGGATTCATTGACGGTGAAGACAAACTGCTATGTAGAGAAATTCCTGGCAGAACAGAAACCTCTCTCCTACTTCCAGTTCCAGCGTATCGGATATTTCAATCTCGATCCGGACAGTAAAGATGGTAAACTGATATTCAACCGGACCGTTTCACTGAAAGATACGTGGAGCAAGATTAAGAATAAGTAAGAGTATCAGGAAACAAGCTGACAAAACTATAAGATAGGGGAAACTGATTGATCCGTTCCTAATAAAGCCGTCAGCTTGTTTCCTCATCAAACTTGTCAACTCGTCAACTTGAAAGCAATGAAAAGAAACCTGAAAGATTATGCATTTATTGCATTAAAAGGTATGGGAATGGGCGCTGCCGACGTCGTTCCTGGCGTATCTGGCGGAACAATCGCCTTTATTGTCGGCATCTACGAAGAGCTTCTCGACTCCATTAAAAGCATCAACGCTCACAGTTTGAAACTTTTCTTTACGGGTCATTGGTTAGGATTCTGGAAAGCCATCAACGGGAACTTCCTTTTTTCCTTACTCTTGGGTATTGGTATCAGCGTTCTGTCACTCGCCCGTGTAATTACTTACCTGCTTATTCATCAGCCTATTCTGATTTGGGCCTTCTTTTTCGGACTGGTATTGGCTTCTACCTGGTTTGTCTCGAAAGATATTAAACAATGGAATTGGAAAACAATTCTGAGTTTCCTCATAGGCGGAGTGATTGCCTATTATGTAACGATTGCGACACCAACTGAAACGCCAACGCATCCTTTATTCATTTTCCTCTGTGGTATGATTGCTATCTGCGCTATGATTCTTCCGGGTATTTCCGGAAGTTTTATCCTTGTACTGTTAGGCAAATACTTCTACATCATGGAGGCAGTCAAGCAACTTGATTTCCTCACCTTAGGCATTTTTGGATGCGGCGCTATCATTGGCATTACATCTTTCTCCCGCGTACTTTCGTATGCTCTCAAACATTTTCATGACATCACAATAGCCATGCTGGCAGGTTTCATGCTAGGTTCTCTAAACAAAGTATGGCCGTGGAAAGAAGTAGTTGAGACATATACGACTTCCAGTGGAGAGATCAAGCCGCTGATTGAGCAGAACATTCTTCCGAATGCCCATATAGCCGAAGCCGTTCTGCTGATGATCGTAGGCTTTGCTTTAGTGTACTTCCTGGAAAAACTATCGATGAAAGGACATGAAAAGGTAACAGAATAACGTATTATCCACTATTTATCCCTATAAAAAGTAAAGTCAGCCTTCCCGAATTCTCCGGAAAGGCTGATTTTTTATTGCTGATTGCTAATTACTTTTTAACTTGAAAATCTCATTTTTTCAATCTTCCACATACTTTTGCCCGCTATAAATTATGTACCTTTGAGACCAAAAATAAACAAAAAGACAATGATTGCAGAGAACTTGATCCATGACTATCAAATGAAATGGATGCGTATCCAGAAAGTGATGCAAGAGAAAGGAGCCGACGGTTGCCTCTTGTCAAATGGAATAAATCTATTTTACACAACCGGACACATGTATAACGGGTATTTCTATCTTCCTGCAGAAGGAAAACCTTACTTCTTCATCAAACGTCCGAATGGTATAGAAGGTGAACACGTCATTTATCTCCGTAAACCTGAGCAATTACCGGATTTATTCCGAGAGAACAACCTTCTGATGCCAGAAAAGCTTCTCCTCGAAGCAGACGAACTGTCTTATTCTGACTATATCCGCCTACAAAATATATTCCAACCGAAAGAATGTATGAATGCAACCGCTATACTTCGGCAAATCAGACGGGTAAAAACGCCTTGGGAAATAGAACAAACCCGCTTGTGTGCCCGCCAGCATGAAGCTGTATATCGGGAAATTCCATCCTGTTTTAAACCGGGTATGACAGATCTGGACTTCCAGTTTGAGATCGAAAACCGAATGAGGAAACATGGGTCTTTAGGACTTTTCCGCGCGTTTGGTCCTAACATGGATATTTATATGGGCAGTATTCTAACCGGCTCAAATGCAGAAACGCCTTCACCCTTCGACTTTGCTTTAGGCGGCGGTGGTATGGATGCATCTTGTCCGTTAGGAGCTAACGGAACACCACTGAAAGAAGGCATGGCCATCATGGTTGACATGGCAGGCAACTATACTCCATACATGACTGACATGACCCGAGTTTTCTCTGTGGGAAAACTGACAGACAAAGCTTACCATGCCCACGAAGTTTCCCGAAGAATACATCAGGAAATCGAAATAGCTGTTCGCCCGGGTGTTGCTTGTGCCGACTTATATCAGTTAGCCTTACGGATTGTGGAAGAAGAAGGACTGGCTGCCTATTTTATGGGCACCAAACAACAAGCCAAATTTGTAGGACACGGTGTAGGACTTCAGATTAATGAGCTTCCCGTGCTAACGCCCCGTTCCAAAGAAATCCTGGAGGAAAACATGATTTTTGCCCTTGAGCCCAAATTTGTTCTGCCAGAAATCGGAGCCGTTGGTGTTGAAAACACCTACTTGGTCACAGCACAAGGATGCGAAAAGTTAACACTCTCACCCGAAGAGATCATCAATTTATTATAAATTCAAATTTAACACGTATGAAAAAGACATTATCCCTGTTGTTACTGCTTACCTTGATCTTTATTCCGGCAAGAGCAGCAGACGTACAAGACGTTAAGCCTACCAAAAATGTCATCCTGTTCATCAGCGACGGAACATCTTTGGCTACGGTCTCAACAGCCCGGTGGTTACAATGGTATTCACATTCCGACAAACCGAATCTGAATATCGATCCCTACATTTGTGGTACCGTACGTACTCATTCCTCGAATGCGCCTATCGGCGACTCGGCACCAACGACTTCCTGTTATGTTTCCGGTCAACCCAGTCAGACAGGATTTGTATCTACATATCCGGTCAATTGTGGAAACGATGATATTTATCCGACAGATCCAAACCGGGCTTATCAGCCGACAATGACCTTACTTGAAGCTGTAAAGATGTTTAAAGGTGGATCGACGGGCTTGGTTTTCACTTGCGAATTTCCGCACGCTACGCCGGCAGACTGCTCGGCTCACAGTTATAACCGAGGAAAATATGAATGGATTGCTCCGCAGATGGTTCACAATAACTTAGACGTTGTCATCGGAGGTGGTGTATCAATCTTGTCGGATGATATGGAAAAATACCTGAAAGATAATGGATACAGCGTCTATAGAAACGATCTGAAAGGCATGCGCGCTGACACAAACAACAAAATGTGGGCTCTGTATGCAGACCGTGAAATGTCATACGACCTCGACCGTAATCCGGATGAGCAACCGTCTATTGAAGAAATGACTAAGAAAGCTATTGAGAAGCTTTCCAAAAACGACAAAGGATTTTTCCTGATGGTAGAAGGAAGTAAAGTAGACTGGGCTGCTCATGCCAATGATCCGGTAGGAATGGCTACAGACTTCCTGGCATTCGACCGCGCTGTTGGTGCAGCTCTCGAATTTGCCAAGCAAAATGGTGAAACGACTGTCATTGTAACAGCCGATCATGGTAATAGTGGAATCAGCATCGGCCGGGAATCTTGCAAAGGATATGATAAGCTGACTAAAGACCAACTGTTCAAGAACCTGTCACAGTTCAAACTGACAGCCGAAGGCTTTGCCAAGAAAGTCAATACGATTCCTAATTCAGAAGTACAAAGTCTGTTCCGCGAACAAGCCGGCTTTGAACTGACAAAAGAAGAGCTGGACGCTTTGAACAACTGTAAGGATTATAAATTCAGTCCGATTCCGGAAGCTGAACGCCACGAGAAAAGCCAGGCTTCTATGTACAGCAACTCTTTATCAGGTTTGATGTCACAGATTATTACAAGCCGCACCTGCATGGGATTCACTACACACGGCCATACCGGTGAAGAAGTATTCTTAGCAAGTTATCATCCGCAGGGTGATCGTCCGATGGGTATGCATACCAATATCGAGCTGAACCACTATATGTGCAGCTTATATGGATTCGAACCTTCGTTCTTAAGTGACATGAGCAACAAATACTTCGCCCGTCACACCGATGTTTTCCAAGATTATACTTGCGAAATAATTCCGGCAAAAGAAGGAGAAGTAGCTCCTACACTGATAGTCAAGAATAAGAAAGACAAGAAGAAACAACTCACGATTCATGCCTTTACCAACGTAGTAAAAGCTGGCAAGAAAGCCGATCAGGACATTATTCTGAATTCGGTTGTTGTTTACGTAGATAAGAATAATACTTTCTACTTACCGGAATCGCTTGTTGATTTCCTGAAATAATGACCGGTTGTTCAAGTAACCGACAATAATTTTCCCCGTCAATGAATGCCCTATTCATTGGCGGGTCATTTTAACAATATAACCTAAATAGACTGCAATGAAAAGACGTGAATGGATTGGCTGTATGACAGCTCTGGCTTTTTCCGGGCTTTCTGCTTACGCCAATAAAAAAGAAGAATTCCTTCCCAAAGAACTTTTCCAGGAAGAAGAAAAACAAACGGAATCATGGACTCAAGGCAGCGCCAAATTCTTCTGGATACGTGATAATGCCGAAGAAAAACGAATGCCGAACCAACTGTTTACGGGCACCGATCAAAAGATTATCAACCAATTATCACCTGAAGGCGGAGCATTGGCCTCCATCAGCTGCTTTCTGGTACAGATCAATGGGAAAAATATCTTGTTTGATACGGGAAACGGGAAAGCAGACAGCCGCCTGTTGCCCAACTTGGCTTCCCTGCAAATCAAGCCGGAAGATATTCATTACCTGTTTATAACCCATTTCCACGGCGATCATATCGGAGGTATGTTGTCGGGAGATAAGGTTGTATTCAGTCAGGCAGAAGTTTACGTACCGCAAAAGGAATATGATGCCTGGACACAAATGCCGGCAGATAAAAACGGACAAGTGGTAAAGACCATGAAGGCGTATGAAAAGAAATTGCATAAATTCAGTGAAGGAGACACACTGCCTGAAGGAATCATTGCCAAGAATGCTTACGGGCATACACCCGGACATACTATTTACCAGCTAAACGAAACATTGATTGTCGGCGATTTGCTGCACGGAGCACAAATACAGCTGCCTCATCCGGAAATCTGTGCTTCGTTCGACATGGATAAAACCCTTGCCATCCAATGCCGGAAACAGTACCTACAGTATGTAAAAGACAAGCATTTAATGATGGCAGGCATGCATTTACCGGCTCCCGGATTTATGAGCTGGAAAAAAATTTGATATTTTTTTCTCCAAATCGTTTGCATATTATCAAATAATACGTACATTTGCTGCCAGAATAACAAAGATAAAGAGAAATGAGAACATTTACAGTAAATACATATTGGTGGTGGCGCCTCGGACAACTCAAGCAGTCGTAAGAGACGAAGGCCTTCATGTATTTTAATAAGTAAATAAGAAATAAGAATATGAGCGGTCTGTCGCACTTGCGACAGACCGCTTTTTTTTATGTACAACTGAAAAAGATAAATCAATATATACAAGCAATATGGAAACGTATCAAGTCAATCAAAATGGGTATTACGGTGAATTCGGCGGAGCTTATATTCCCGAAATCCTTCACCGTTGTGTGGAAGAACTCCGAATCAATTATCGGAAAGTAATAGATGATCCCAATTTTCAGCAAGAATTTCATCAGTTGTTGAAAGATTACGTTGGTCGTCCTTCTCCTCTATATCTGGCTAAACGGCTCAGCGAATTGTACGGATGCAAAATCTATCTGAAGCGCGAAGACCTGAATCATACAGGAGCTCATAAAATCAATAATGCGATCGGACAAATTCTGTTAGCCAAACGGATGGGGAAAAGCCGTATTATTGCAGAAACCGGTGCTGGACAACACGGTGTGGCTACAGCTACAGTTTGCGCATTGATGAACCTGGAATGTGTTGTTTATATGGGAAAAACCGATGTTGAGCGCCAACATGCCAACGTACAGAAGATGGAAATGCTCGGTGCACGGGTCGTACCGGTTACTTCCGGCAACATGACACTGAAAGATGCTACCAACGAAGCCATCCGCGACTGGTGCTGTCATCCGGCTGATACGTATTATGTAATCGGATCAACAGTTGGTCCGCATCCTTATCCGGATATGGTTGCCCGGTTGCAATCGGTCATCAGCCAGGAAATCAAACAGCAGTTACTTGAAAAGGAAGGCCGGGATTATCCGGATTATCTGATGGCTTGTGTAGGAGGCGGAAGCAATGCGGCCGGAACCATTTATCATTACCTGGACGACCTGCGTGTTAAGATCGTTCTTGCCGAGGCCGGCGGGTTAGGCATTACAACCGGAAAGAGTGCCGCTACCATTCACTTAGGCAGAAAAGGTGTTATCCACGGTTCGAAAACACTTGTCATCCAGAATGAAGACGGTCAGATAGAAGAGCCTTATTCGATTTCGGCAGGACTTGATTATCCGGGTATCGGACCGATGCACGCCAACTTGGCGAAAACCCGCAGAGCTCAAATACTTGCCATTAACGACGATGAAGCTTTGGAGGCAGCTTTCCTGCTTACTCGTCTTGAAGGTATTATTCCGGCTCTCGAAAGTGCTCACGCCTTGGGTGCTTTACCTAAGATGAAGTTCAAACCGGACGACGTAGTTGTCCTGACAGTTTCAGGACGCGGCGACAAAGACATGGATACGTATATCAAATATAAGAACCAACATTAACTTTAAAACAATGACTTATCAATTTCATACCATCAGCAAGCAAGTGCTGGGAGATTTACAGACTCCGGTCAGCATTTATCTGAAAGTCCGCGATATCTATCCGGAATCAGCTTTACTGGAAAGCTCTGATTTCCACGGAAACGACAACAGCTTATCTTTCATCGCCCTGCGCCCGCTGGGCAGTATCGGCATCAACCAGTCTGTTGCTACCATGAAATATCCTGACGGACGGGAAGAAAACAAAACCCTGCAAGCGGATTTTCAGGTACAAGATGCCATGAATCAGTTCCTGGCCAGCTTTCATATTGAAGGAGATGAAACCCGTTATTGCGGATTATTCGGTTATACCTCTTTCGATGCCGTCAAATATCTGGAAC